>CAIKWA010000193.1 GCA_903831005.1 uncultured Opitutia bacterium | reverse complement strand
GGAGCCGCTCTTGAGCTCGGCTTCAAAAAGTTTGATGTACGGCTCAGCTTGGTTGGGCGCGGATTTTTCCCGCGAGACGCGCGCCGTGAATCCTTTGATGAGCCGCGCGCCATCCACTAAGGGCTGGCTGCTCGTCGTTTCATACATCTGCTGGGTGCGCCGGCGTTCATATTTCATGCGCTTGGCCGCCTCGGCCGTGGGGGCATTCGGCAGGTCGCCGAACATCAGTTTGTGACCCAACCCCGGCCACTGCGGAAAGAGTGGTCCTTCGACTCGCATGGGCTTCAGGGCGAGTCCGGGTCCGGGATACTTTCCGGGACCGGTTTTCTGATTGGTGTTGTAGTCGAACTCGCGAAGGGAGGGGAACAGGCGGATTTTGTCCCGGGCCTTGAGCTGCAACTCGAGTTTGATCTCAGAGCCTGCGACGGAAAACTCCTGGGTGCTGAGGAATCTGGTCGGGGTGCCGGCTCCGAATGCCCCAGTGAAGACAGTGGCCATGACCGGCTTGTTGCTTTGGAAGGATCGGCCGCTTAGTGTAACGCGATATAGGCCTGGGATAGTCACCTCGAAGTCCGGCATCACGGCTGGGTAGCCACCTTCGCTGAAGACCACCACGCTTCCGTCCTCGAGCTTGTGCCAGCTCTTGCCGATATGCGTGGCATTGCGGCCGTCACCGAAGCCAATCGTCTTATCGAGTTTCTCCGGAGCGTCCCCTTTGTTCAGTGCGGCGTTCAGCGCCTGCCGAGCTGCATCCATGGTGCGTTGCAGGTGGACCGATGATAGGTCGAGCGCCTCGCCGACCTTGTCGAAGCCTTGGGCACGGCCGTCTTCGGGCAGCAACGGGGCGAGCTCTTCATTGATGCCAAGTAGGTCGTTGAGCGTCTGTTCGAGTTCGTTGCGATTCAGGCGACGGAGGACGGTGGCCTTGTTCGCCTGGTCAGAGGTCGTCAGTCCCGCGGCGAGGATTTGGGTGAACCGAGCTTTTTCGCCAGCCTCGGGCCGGGCCTTCTTCTTCGGTGGCATCTCGCCTTGGTCCACGCGATCGAAGACGCGCACCCATTTGGCCAGTGTCTCGGGCTGGTTCAGGTCGGCGGACAGCTTGCCGAAATCGAGTCCACCTTTGGCACTCTCGGAGTCATGGCAGTCGACGCAGTGTTTCTCAATGAACGGTCGGAGTTCGCGAGGTGGTTCAGCGTAGAGCTTGGCGGTCCCGAGCAACCAAGGTATGAGCAAGAGGGGGAGGGCGGTGCGAGGGCGCATCGGGGGTAAGCGCAGGCTAGGCAGAGGCCAGAGGTTGAACAGGATTTTGTGGGGTTTTGGCTTGGACTCGGCCCGGCTGACTCAGCCCTTGCCCCGGGGCGGGGTTTCTTCATCAGATTGGGCCGTGAATACCTCGGAGCAGCTTTTCCAACGCGCCCTCTCGATGATCCCGGGCGGCGTCAATTCCCCGGTCCGGGCCTTCCGCTCGGTCGGTGGCACGCCTTTCTTTACGAAGTCGGCCAACGGTGCCCGTCTGACGACGGCCGACGACCAGGAGCTGGTGGACTTCGTCCTGACCTGGGGTCCGGCCATCCACGGCCATAACGACCCCGATATCCGCGCGGCGATCCGCGAGGCCCTCGACCGCGGTACGAGCTTCGGCACTCCGAATCCGCTCGAGGTCGAGATGGCCGAACTGATCCTGTCCTGCGTCCCGGCGGTGAAGAAGGTCCGCATGACCAACAGCGGTACCGAAGCCACGATGTCAGCCATCCGCCTCGCTCGCGGCTACACTGGACGTAACAAGATTATCAAGTTCTCGGGCTGCTACCACGGACACGTTGACTCGCTCCTCGTTAAGGCCGGCTCCGGCGCGCTTACGCAGGGCAACCCCGATTCTGCCGGCGTTACACCCGGCACCGCCGCCGACACGCTGGTCGCGGAATATAACAACCTCCCGGCGCTCTCCGCTTTGTTCGATGCCAACCAAGGCCAGATCGCCGGCCTAATCGTCGAGCCGTTCCCGGCCAACGTCGGCCTGATCCTGCCGGACGCCGGCTTCCTCGCCGGTCTCCGCGAACTCTGTACGAAGCACGGCACGGTGCTCATCTTCGACGAAGTGATGACGGGCTTCCGTCTCTCCCTCGCGGGCACGCAAGGCCTGCATGACGTCGTCCCTGATCTCGTCTGCATGGGTAAGATCATCGGCGGCGGCCTTCCGGTCGGTGCCTTCGGCGGTAAGGTCGAGATCATGGACAGACTCGCGCCGCTCGGCCCGGTCTATCAGGCCGGCACGCTCTCGGGTAACCCGCTCGCCATGGCCGCCGGCCTCGCCGCAGTCCGCAAGCTGAAGTCGCTGAACCCGTACGCGCGCCTCGACGTGCTTGGTCGTCGCGTCCGCGACACGCTCCTTGCCGCCGCGCAGGCCAAGGGCATCCCGCTCCAAGTCCCGCAGGTCGGTTCGATGTTCTCGCTCTACTTCAACACCGAGAAGGTCCGTAACTACGACCAGGCCATCGCCTCTAAGGGCGACCTGTATCGCAAGGTCTTCCGCACCGCGCTCGACAAGGGCGTGTACCTCGCGCCTTCGCCTTACGAGACCGCCTTCATCTCGACCGCCCACGAAGGCGCGGACATCGACAAGGCCTGTGAAGTCCTCGACGCCGCCGTGCGCGCCCTCTGATCATGCCAAAACTCGCTTTCATCGGTTCTGGACGCATGGCAGGGGCCATGGTGCAGGGCCTTCTCCGTTCGGGCGCCTGCGCCCCGGCTGATATTACCGTCATTGGTGGCAACGATTCCACCGCCGCCGATCTTTCCAAGGCCACCGGCGTCCGTGTGGCCGCGACTCCGGCCGAGCTCCTGGTCGGCGCCGACGCGGTCGTGCTCGCCTGCAAGCCGCAGCAGTTCGCCGAACTCGACCAGTCCTACGCCACGCTTGCGCAGGGTAAGCTTGTGCTCTCCATTCTCGCCGGCACGCGCCTCGCCACTATCGGCGGCTTCTTCTCGTCCGCCCGTAATGTCGCCCGCGCCATGCCGAATACGCCTGGAGCAGTGGGTCAGGGGATCAGCGCGCGTTGTTCCTCGACCCCGCTCGCGGCCGCCGACGCCCAGATCGTCGACTCGATCCTCTCCGGTCTCGGCCCTGTGCTCGAACTCCCGGAGTCGATGTTTGACGCCGTCACCGCCGTCTCGGGCAGCGGTCCTGGTTTCTTCTTCGAATACGTCGCCGCCTACGAAGAAGCTTCCGTCGCCTTGGGCTTCACGCCTGAGCAGGCCAAGCTCCTCGTCCGCCAGACCTTCAGCGGTTCGCTCGCGCTCCTCGCCGCTACCGGCGAGACGCCGGTGAACCTCCGCATCCAGGTGACCTCGCCGGGTGGCACGACCAAGGCCGGCCTCGACGCCATGGAAGCTGGCAAGTTCCGCGCCATAGTCGCCTCCGCCCTCATCGCCGCCAAGCAGCGCGGCGAAGAGCTCGGGAAGAAGTGAGGCGTCCGTTCTCTCGTCTGGGTAGGGTCAGCACTGCGTGCTGACCTAGCCTAGGTCACGACGCAGTCGTGACCCTACCCGCGTACGATTTCACACTTTCCCTATCGGGGTCAGCCCTGGGACGATGCTCGCATCATCCGTCGGCGCAGATCCCAGCAGTTGCCCACGGCGAGGAAGATCGGGACGATGGTCACGAAGCCGAAGAACGGAAACCAGAGGAACAAGATGAGCGAATCGTGGAAGCGAAGTCCTTGGAGCGATTCGAGTACGCCTCGCCAGTCCCGGGTGAATTCGACTCCTGCGATGACGACCAGCATGCAGGCGGCGAAGATCAGCGTGCCCTGCAGCAAGGCCACTGGACCGTAAGTCCATACTTTCCAAGCTTTCGTCTTGCCGAGGCGTCCGGCGAGCAGGCGCGTCACCAGGATGCCGGTCGGGATGCTGCCCAGCAGATACCAGCCAGTCATCCTGAAAAAATCTCCTCCGAGGCTTTTCAAGACCGCGAGGGCTACGACGCCCCACAGCAGTCCATAGACAGCGCCGAGTCGGTTCAAGTTGGGCGAGCGGTTGTTTTCCATGACGGCAATTATTACTTACACCAGTAATTCAGCCAACTTTCTATATGCTGAATATATGCAAGTGGGCCGGGTTATCTTGCCCATTAGGAAACCGCAGAGGCGCGGATTAATACCGTTTTAAGCAATCTATTCGAGGCGGAGGACAGCACGTGGTGCTGTCCCTACCTATTTACCCCCGATACTCGATACTCCAGACTCTATACTCTCACCCGCCTACTTCTTCGCCTTCTTGGCGGCCTGGCCGCCAGGCAGGCGCTTCTGGCCTTGGTTGGGCAGCGGTCCGGCGAGGGGAGGCGTCTCGAAATACTTGCCGTCCTCGAGCATTCGCGGGTCGCCGGTTTCGCGAAGTATCGTGAAGAGGCGGTCGGTCATCTCTTTGCGCATGGCGGCATAGGCGGGCGACTCGGCCACGTTGTTCATCTCGTGCGGATCCGCCTTGAGGTCGTAGAGCTCGAACATCGGACGCCGGCCGTAGAATTTTTCGAACTGTGCCGACCACTCGGGCGACTTGCGTGCGCCGACGAACCAGGCCTTGGTCGGGCCCGCATCGTCGTCGGGTAGCGTCACGAAAGTCGTCTTCGCGACTTCGTCGAAGGTCGGTTCGTTGGTGCCATCGAGGCGGTAGGGATTCCCCAGCGGCCAGCGCTCGGGCTTGAAGTTCACGATCAGCACGTGGTCTTGGGTGCGCAGCGCGCGTTGCGGGTAAGGCGAATAATCCGGGCGGGCGATTTCGACGTGGCGTTCGCGACCGGCGACAACCCAGGTGCGGGTCGGGTCGACCTGGCCTTGGCGATCCGACTGCAGGACGTTCCAGAGCGAACGTCCGGTCATCACCGCGGGCGGCTTCACACCACCGGCTTCGAGGAAGGTCGGAGCGAGATCAGGCAACGTCACCATGTCGTCCACCACGCGTCCGCCTTGCACGCCAGCGCCGGAGACGATGAGCGAGACGCCGGTGCCGAAGCCATAGAGGTTGCACTTGCCGTGCGGGAAGCCCGGGGCTCCGTGGTCGCCGCTCACGGCGATCAGCGTCTTGCTGCGTTCACCGGCGCGGTCGAGTTCTTCGAGCAGCACGCCCATCGCGGCGTCGAGGGCTTGGACTTCGCCGAGGTAGTCGGCGAGGTCTTCGCGCACCACCGGGACGTCCGGCAGGAAGGCCGGCAGCTTGCCCTTGAGGGCGTCGGGATCGAGGCCCCAGAGTTTCTGGCCGCTGCCACGCACCCATGCGCGGTGGGTGTTGGTCGGCCCAAACCAATAAGCGAAGGGCTGGCCGGTGGCTTTCGCCGCGAGCATCGCTTTGAAATTGCCGCGGACTTCTTCGAGGAGTTTCGTGCGGGCCGCTTCGACTGAAGCACCTTTCTCCACGAGCTCGGTCGCGTTTTCCGAGAAGTTGTTGAAGGCCCGGCCTGACTTCTCGAAGGCGTGCTGCTGTCCGCCGTAAGGAGCGTCGGCCGGTGAGCCGGGGCTCCAGACCTTGTAGGACTTGCCGAGGTGATAGCCGGCGTCGCGGAGGAGCAGCGGGTAGGTCGGGATGGATTCGTCCCATACCGCGCCTTGGAGGATGGCGCCGCGGCCGGTCCGCCAGAAGTGCTGGCCCGAGAGCAGCGAACTGCGGCAGGGCGTGCAGGAGGGCGCGTTGACGTGCGCATTACGGAAGAGCACGCCTTCCTTGGCGAGGCGGTCGAGGTTCGGGGTGCGGAGCAGGCCGTTCGTGCCGGCGAGGCTACCGTGTTCCGCGTAGATCCGCGCGAAGCGGCCCCAATCATCGGCGAAGAAGAAGAGGATGTTCGGTCGTTCCGGGGCCGAGAGGGCGAAGCCGGAAGCGGCGATTAGGGTCAGGAGCAGTGGGGCGAGGCGCATCGGTTTATTTTAACGGGGCTTTTTCGAAGTCATCTTTTTTCACCCAGCCAGCCTCGAGAAGTTCCCCGCCCATGTAGCGTTCGTAGAATCGATTCTTCTTTGTGTCAGCTGAAGGGTGGGCTTCGTATTCGGAGCCGCGGCCGATCGCGCGGAGGTCGCCGGCGACCTTGAGTTCAGCCCACATCTGCGTGCGAAGCTTCTCGACGTCAGCGGTGCGGATTTGGGCGAGGTTCTTCACGCAATCCGAGTCGGTGCTCAGGTCATAGAGCTCCTGGCCCGGGCGCATGCCGAAGCAGAGTTCCCAGAAGGGGTCGGAGCCTTTCTCGCGGCGTGCATGAAGGATGAAGGCCTTTGTCGGGCTCGCGTCAGTGTCGAGGTAGCCCGTCTCCGGGTTGCAGGCCGGCCAGCGCGACGGCTCGGCGTTCTCGAGGTAAGCCAGACCGTCCTTCACGATGCCACGGATCGGGTAGCCTAAGTCGCCGGGCCGGCCGATATCGTTGCGTTCGCGTCCGATGAGCGTGTGATCGCGAGTCGGGTTGGAGCGTCCGTCGACGCCGCTCTGGAAGATGTCGCTCAGGCTACGTCCCGAGGTCGGCCAGACGATGCCAGCGGCTTCGAGGAAGGTCGGGGCGAAGTCGACGAAGCTGACGTAGTCGGTGACCTTGCGGCCGGGATTCTTGATGCCCTTGGGCCAGCGGATGGCTAGGGGCAGGTGATTGGCGTTCTCGTAGGCCGAGCCCTTCACGCGGGGGAAGGGCATGCCGTTATCGCTCGTCACGACCACAATCGTATTTTCTAACTGGCCGGATTTTTCGAGGAACTCCAAGGCCCGGCCGACGTGACGGTCGAAGTGTTCGACCTCGAAGGCGTAGTCCAACATGTCGCCGCGAATCGTCTCGTTGTCGGGCCAGTAGGCAGGCACGCGGTCGATATCGCTCGTCTTCTTGCCCCCGAGGCGGGTGCCCGTGCCGGCTTCGTAGTCACGATGCGGCTCGATGGAACCAAGCCAGAAAAACCAGGGCTGGCCGGGCTTGGCCTGCGTAAGGAAGCTCTGAAAGTTGGCGCTATAGTCGTTGTTCGTGATGTCCGTCGTCGGCGCCTTGGCCTTCTTCTGATTGAACTGCTTGCCCGCCATCGCGCGGGGTGAGCCGTCGGCCTTGAGTGCGAGACCTGGCCCCCAGACCTTACCCGTGGACGCATACGCATAGCCTTGCTGCTCGAGCGCGTCTGGGAAGATTGCGTGTTCGGGCGGGAAGATGCACTGATGGTTGGCGGCGGCGCCGAGGAGCCAAGGGTGTCGGCCAGTGAGGATCGAGGAGCGCGAGGGCGCGCACTTGGCCGTCGGCGTGTAAGCGTTAAGAAAGAGGAGGCCTTCCTTGGCAACGCGGTCGAAGTTTGGGGTCTTTACCCAGGAGCATCCGTACGCACCGGCGTGACCTCGGCCCCAGTCGTCAGCCGTGATGAAGAGCACGTTCGGACGCGTGGGCTCAGCGGCGGCGAGGCCGACGATGGAGTGCAAAAGGGCGGCAAAGAAAAGGGTGGGGCGCATGGCGTGGGGTTGTTCTTACTAAGCCCGTCGGCGGGAGGCATGCAACGCCTCAGCCACTGGGCCAAAGAAAAGGCCGGGCGACTTACGTCGTCCAGCCTTCGCGGTAGCCTGTCTGCGAGCTTAGTTCTGAGCAGCGGCGGCGGCCTTCTTGGCTGGAGCCTTCTTGCCACCCTTTGCGGCCGGCTTTGGGGCCGGGGCGAGGTCGCGGAGCTTCACGTTCTTGAACCAGACTTCGTCGCCGTGTTCCTGCAGGAGGATGTGGCCGTCGGCCCACTCGCCGAAGTTCTTGCCGTACTTAGGGTCGGCATACTTCGACTTCGCGACGAGGTCGCGGAATTCCTGAGTGTTGCGGTCGTAAGAGATCACCAAGCGGCCGTTGAGCCAGTGTTCGACCTTGGTGCCCTTGGCGATGACGTAGGCATTGTTGAAGTCGCCGATGCGGTTGGCGCGCTTGTTCGTAGCGGTCTTCAGGTCGTAGAGCGACGAGACCGTGCGGTTGCCGTCGCGGCCGAGTTTGGCGTCCGGGTGGACGGCGTCGTCGAGCATCTGGAATTCCAGGCCGAAGGCTGAGCCGGCGCCCTGATTAAGGTTTGGCTGCACGAAGTACTTCAGGCCGCTGTTCGCGCCCGTGGTGAGTTTGAAGTCGACCGAGATTTCGAACTCCTTGAAGCGATTGATCGTGATGATGTCGCCGGCGTTGGCGGATTCCTTGCCGTCACCCTTGGCGACATGGAGCATACCCTTTTCGACGGACCATCCGGCCTTGGGGAAGTCCGGGCCCTTGGCGGAGCGCCAGCCCTTGCTGGACCGACCGTCGAAGAGGAGCTTCCAGCCGTCGGCCTTCTCGGACTCGGTAAGGCTGTTGTCTGGGATCTTCGTGAGGGAGATATTGCGCCATTCGACAATGGTGCCGGCCTTGGCTGGGTCTTTACCGATGCCGTGGACCTGGAACGCGATGAAGCCGCTCTTGTAGCCGTCGTCGCGCACGTCGACACGCTGCACGCCGTTGAGCCAGGTGCGGATACGGTTACCGTTGGCTTCGACCTTCACGTGGTTCCACTCACCGATTTTGGAGATCTCGCGACCCTGCTTGGAGAAGGCGAGGGCATCGCCGCCGCCGAAACCGGGGAAGATCCAGCCGCGACGGCCTTCTTCGTAGAGGCCGGCGGACCACATGCGGGCCTCGGTGGCGTCCTTCTTCACGTTCTTTGGATCGGTGTCGATCTCGGCTTGGTAGCCGTGGACGCGTCCGACCGGCACCTTGGCGGGTTTACCGTCACCGCCCTTGTAGGTGACTTCCTTGGCTTCGGAGCGGCTGCGGAACTGCACGCCGGAGTTTAGGCGCGGATCGTTCTTGAAGTCATACTCGAGCACGAAGTTGCCGTAGTCCTTGTCGGTGGCGAGGAAGGTGTTGGGCGTGTTGAGGGTGGAGGTGCCGATGAGGTTGCCCTCGGGGCTGACGGCGTAGGTGGCTTCGCCGCCGAGCTTTTTGAAGCCCGTGAGGTCCTTGCCGTTGAAGATTTGAACTTTATTCGGGTTAGCCTTCGGCGCGCCGGCGGACGACTTTTCATCGGTCGCGCAGCCAGCGAGGAGCAGGGCGACGGCGGTGAAGCTCAGGAGGAGCTGGTTCTTGTTCATGGTATGGGTGATTTGGTTTAGAGATGAAAAAGCGGAGCGGCCTTACGACCGCTCCGCTTCGTCGGCGAGGCTTAGAACGTGGTTGGGATCTCGAAGCCCTTGCGGCCGGTGCGCTTGGCCACGAGGTCGCGGTTGGCGGCCTCGGCGTTGGCGCCGGTGAAGAGTTCGGTCTTCGTGTCTTGGGTGAGCGGAGCGCCGAGGACGGCCTTGGACTCGTCGAGATTCACGCCGTTACGGCCGAGGTGCTCGGCCATGCGGCCGAAGGCTTCGGAGAGGCCTGAGCTGGCCTTCAGCGCGTCCTTGATCTCGCCGGCGCTCTTCTTCGCACCGAGGCGGAAGGAGATGTTGGCGGAGTGGACGAGGGCGGTGGACAGGTGGCACTCGCGCACCGGGGCGTAGATGCCTTCGTTGGTACCCTTGCGGATATGGGAGACCCAGTTGGCGTGGTGGCCGGAGGCGCCGCCGGTGAGGTCGACCGCGTCAACGGTCTTGCCGTAGGACTTGATCAGCTTGCCGGAGAGGTCGTAGGCCTGGGCGGAGTTGTAGTCGGGGACGACGATGGTGGCGTTCTCGCACTCGACGATGATGCCGATATCCGGGCTCTTGGCGGTCTTCTCGCCGGGATTGTTCTCCTTGAACTTGCCGAACTTGTTCATCGGGCCGTCGATCTTACCGTCGGAGGTCAGGCCGTAGACTTCGGTGATGAGCGGCGCGGCGGCGTAGTTATGGATCGAGATGAAGGTGTTCGGGGTTTCGGCGCAATCGACGTAGCCAAAGCGTCCGCCAACGGAGACGACCTCGGGGGAGACTTCGCTCGTGTTGAGGAACCAGCGGGCGATATCAATCTCATGGATCGCTTGGTTGCAAAGGTCGCCGCCGCCGTAGTTCCAGAACCAGTGCCAATCATAGTGCACCGAACCTAGGGAGCCGGTCTGCTGCACCTTGTCGGTCTGGTTGCCGCGGATGGATTCCTGAATATCGGCCGGGCCGTTCCAGAGGTCGTAGTCGATCTCGGAAGGGATGGCGTTCTTCGCGGCTGGGCCGATGGACTTGCGGCGCTTGTAGCAGATGGCGCGCGAGACCTTCACCTTGCCGTACTTACCGGCGTGGACGTCCTTGATGGCGGCGCGGATGCCGACGCCGGAGCGGCTCTGGGTGCCGGCCTGGACCACCAACTTAGAGAAGTGGTTTGAGGCGGCAACAAGCTGCTGACCTTCGAAGATGTTATGCGAAAGGGGCTTCTCAACGTAGAGGTGCTTGCCGGCCTGGAGCGACCAGATGCCCTGAATGGAATGCTGGTGGTTCGGCGAGGCGATGGAGACGGCGTCGATATCCTTATCTTCGAGCATCTTGCGGATGTCGGTGTAACCCTTGGCGCCGGGGATGGCCTTGAGGCCCTTGGCGACGACCTTGGAGTCGACGTCACAGAGGGCGACGATGCGGACTCCCTTAATTTTCTTGAGATCGTCGATGTGATTCTGACCACGGCTGCGGAAGCCGACGATGGCGACACGGAGGTCACCGTTGGCACCCGCGGACTGGGCGTAGGTCTGGGCACTGAGGCCCGCCACGGCGGCAGCCATGAATGAGTTCTTAATGAACGTTCGACGATTGAGTTGGGACATAGGTATGACTGGGGGTGAAGGGTGAGCATATTGAGATGCCCGTTGAGTCGAGAATGTTCCTAGCGAACGGGCCGCCCGAAGCCGGAAGGGGGCGGCCGTTTCGCAGGGATAGGGGTAGGGGTTGGGGTAGGGGGGGGAAATAGTTACCTAATAACCTAATTATCAGTTATTTAGGTTTAGGTTAAATCACCTGGCCCTAGCTCTGTCCCTGGCCCTGGCCCTACTTCAGCCTACTTAACCGTCCGGATATACTCTCGGATGGCCTCGAACTGTTCGGGGCCTTTGCCATCGTAAGGGTCGGTCAGTTGGGTGACGCCCTCGGGGTCGGCGTACTTGGGCATCTTGGTGTCGGGGTCGATCCGCGTCGGGGCGAGGGTCCAGCGGTGGAAGTAGCCTTTGCGGAGGCGTTCGGCGGACTGCGCGAAGTTGATGGCCGGAGCTTCGAACACGGCTGTGGCTTCCGTGTCGCCGACGGCGTGGCAGGTGATGCAGTTGAAGCCGCCGTCGGCGCCGATCAGTTTCGCGCCGTTGGCGATTTTCTCGGCGTCGCCGGGCGGCTCGGCGGCTTCTTTCTGCGGCAGACCGTGCTGGTGGTTGAGGCCGAGCGCTAGGCCGTCGGCATAATGGGCGAAGCCAGGCATGCGGCCGATGAGCCAGGGGCGTGGCTTATATTCAATCTGGCCGGCGATGAACTTACTCATCCAGTCTTGACGGAGTTTCTCACCCAGCCAAGTGAGCGGGGGGATGGGCGCATCAGGCACCGGTTCGCCTTCAACGTGTTCTTTGGGCGGGAGGGCATCGCGGAGTTTCTTCGCTTCGCCGTCGACCTTGGTCCAAGTGCTGACGACCGCGTCGCGCGAGTGGCAGGCGATGCAGTTGAGGTTCTTGATTTGGCGTTCGGCGAATTCTGCGGGCGTATCTTGTTTGAGCGAGGCGAGGTCGGTGGCGAGGAAGGCCTTGAGTGACGCGCGCTGCGCGGATGTCAGGGCGAAGTCAGGCGCGGTGGCGCGGGCTTTTTCGTCGACTGCCAGGCAGCCCTTGTCGCCGGACTTAAGCACGGTCGCGAGGGTCGGCTGGGTGGTGGCGGGCATGCCAGCGTGGCAATTCAGGCAGCCGGCGCTGACGAGGAGTGACGCACCGCGGGTGGCGTCACCGTTGATGGCCTGCCGCTTGATCTGGCGGCTGTTGACGAGGAGGTACGCCGCGAGTTGGGAGGCTTCTTCCTCTTCGAGGCGGAAGTGTGGCATACGCGTACTCGGATAGTTCTTGGCGGGATCTTTTAGGAATTCCACGAGCGGGGCGGCATGCCACTTATCGCGAATATGTCCCATCGGGATGCGGTCGTGTGCATCTTTGCCTTCGGCATCCGGGCGTTGGTGGCAAGCGACGCAGCCGAGGTTGGCGAAGAGCGCACCGCCATGTGGAGCCGACTTGAGGTCGAGCGGTTTCTCGGTCACGGGCGTAGCTCCTTGCGTGAGCATCGCAGCAAGGTCGGCGGCTTTCTGGTTGGCATCGGCTCCGGCGAAGACCTTGGGCATCAGTGTGTGTGGACGGATGGCGTGCGGGTCGCGGATCCAATCGACAAGGAAGTCTTTCTTGAATTTCGTGCCGAGTTCGGAGAGCAGCGGGGCGACCTGTCCGTGTTCTGGCATGCCGGTTCCCTTGGTGGGGATTAGTGCGGCGTCAGCGTGGCAGGCGGCGCAGTTCATCTG
>CAIKWA010000192.1 GCA_903831005.1 uncultured Opitutia bacterium | reverse complement strand
TCGCCATACTGCTTGTTGATGGCGGAGAGAGCCAGATCGAGGGTCTTCTTCTCGGCTGCCTGGTTGGCAGATTTTTCTTTAGCGGTGGGTTCGGATTTGGCGGACATAGCGTTGGTATGCGTAAGGGAAGGTGCCGAGGGCCGGGGCCCTTGCAAGCAAAATGAACAAATGTTCACTACTTCTTTCTACCCCCCTCCTGACGGGGGTTAGAAGCTAAACAAATCACCTAGCCATTCCCAGAAACCTTCTTCTTTCTTGGGCTTTACGGCACCTTTAGGCGATGGGCTGACCTTCGGTAATCGGGCCAGCTGGAGGGCTTTTTCGGCTTCGAGCTGCTTGAGTTTAAGAAGGCCTTGGGACATCAGGCCCGCGGCCACGTCGTCCCGGAGGCGTTGTTCGGCTTTGGCGCCGCCGGGGCTCTGGCACCCCAGGACAACGGCGATGACCCGGAGATTGCCCGATTTGACGGAGGTCACGATCGAGGCGTTGGCGGCGTTGGTCCAGCCGGTCTTCAATCCATCGCAGCCAGGGAAGCTTCCGAGGAGGTGGTTATGGTTGAGAAGCTCGAGGGGCTTACCCGGGCGGCGGAGGAGGTACTGCTTCGTGCTGGTGAAGCGGAAGACCTCGGGGAATTGGCTGAGGGTGACGGCGAGCTTGGCGAGATCGCGGGCGGTGGTGGTATCGTGGGGGCCTTTGCCGTAGGTAAGGCCGCTCGGGGTGACGAAGGTCGTCCGGGTCATGCCTAGTTCGGCCGCGCGGCGGTTCATGCGGGCCACGAAGGCGGGCACGCTCCCGTCGCGGTCGATGGCCAGGGCAACGGCGACGTCGTTGGCGGACTTCAGCAAGAGCGCATAGAGCATCTCCTCGACCGTGAAGCTTTCGCCTGGGGCCAGCCAGACCTGCGATCCGCCGATGTCGGCGGCGGCCTTGGTCACGGCCACGCGGCTGCGCATCGATAGCTTGTTCGCCTTGATGTCCTCGAGGATGAGCAAGGTCGTCATGAGCTTTGTGACGCTCGCCGGGTGGCCCGGGAAGTCGGCTTTCTCCTGCGAGAGCACCGTCCCAGTGGCGGCGTCCACGCAGATTGTGCCAGCGAAGCTCATGCCGACCTTCGAATAGCGCGTGGCGCCGACCGCCTCGGCCGGGGACGACAGACTCAGAAGGAGGGTGACGATCGCGGCGAAGCGCACGCAGGATAGGTTGACGGACCGAGCCGGTGAGCAAGACCGATTTGCGTTAATATTATTACCTGACCAACTTGCTGGATGCGCCTCTACCTGCTCCGTCATGCCGAAGCTGTCCCCGGGTCGCCGGATGCTTCGCGCGACCTCACCGCGCACGGCCAGCGTCAGGTAGCCGTGCTCGCCAAGGGGCCGGGCTTAGTTGCACTCGAAGAAGTGCTCGCCATCGAGCATAGCCCGCTCGTCCGCGCGGTCCGGACGGCACAGTTGCTGAGGCTGGCGACGGACTCCTCATTACCGCTCAAGGTACTGGGCGGCTTGGAGCCAGAGCATAATCCCCGGAAGACGGCCGCGTTACTCGGTAAGTCCCGACGGAGTCGCCTGCTGGTTGGGCATAATCCGCATCTCGCCGAACTGGCGGCCGTGTTGTTAGGCATCACGGAGGGCGGGTCAGCGATTCGTTTCCGCAAGTCCGGCCTGATGGCCCTGGAGCGCACGGCTAAGCCGACGCGGCTGCGGCCTTACGGGACTTGGAGCCTACTCTGGATGATTCCGCCCGACTTGGCGAAATGACACGCCCCGTTCTTGACTGAGCGCGACCACGCCCTGACCCTGCCAGCGTGCTCGCAAGCCGTCGCCATAGCCTGATCTGGATTGCCGTCGGGTGCGCCCATCTCGCGGCCTTCGGAGCGGTCTGGTTGGGTGGCTCGCTCGGTCTCAGCGAGCCGGTGCGCGAAGGCGGCCTCGTCGTCGTGTCGCTGCTGCCTGAGCCCATCGCTTTGCCCGGCGAAGCCAAGGGTGGCGTTGCGCTCGGCGCCGGGTTGCCCGTCCCCGTCGCGACGAACGTCGTCGCCGCTCCTTCCGTCACGCCCGCCGTGACTTCGCCCATCGCTTCGCCCGTGCCGCCGGCCGCGCCTGCGCATGCCCTCGCGACGAAGGGTGAGGTGCTCGCCGCCGTGCCGGCTCCGGCCACCGAAGTGTTCGTGCCGCCGGCCTTTCATTCCCGTCAGGAGCCGGCCTATCCTGAGCGCGCGCGCCGCGCCGGCGTCGAAGGGGTCGTCAGCGTGCGCATCGTCCTCGCGGCGGATGGTACCGTGCTTCAGGTCGTGCTGACGCAGAGTTCGGGCAGCCGACTGCTTGATGAAGCCGCGTTGGAGGCGGCGCGAGCGTCGACGTTTGTGCCGGCCTCTCGTAACCGGACGCCTGTCGTATCGGAAGCCGTGGCGAGCTACCGCTTCGAACTGCGCTGAGTCACTTCGCCGCAGGGACGCGTTCCCAGGCCTTGACCCAATCGACCTCGTAGACGTTTCTCGATTTCTCCTTGGAGCCGTAGCCGCCTCGGGGAGCTTCCGCTTTAGAGGTCACGTCGCTTTGCAGGTTGATGCCCCGGCGCGTGATACTGCGCATGGCCTTCTTATCCGTCAGGACGATTTTCCCATCCAGGGTAAAGCGATAGCCCGAATCATCCCATTCCAGCCCGTAGGTGTGCCAGAACTTACCCGCGGTCACAGGGAAGCTTTGCTTGATGCCTTTCTTCTCGTCGGGATCGTCCGGGTCTCCCCAGCCTAGTCCGACTTGATAGCCACCCTTGGCTCCGGAAAAGGCCTCGAAAATATTGAAACCGACCCGGTTCGGTTGGTCTCTATCGAGGTAATCGGTGTTGCTCCGAAACATCATTTTCATGCCTGGTACGGGGGTGAAGCGCAGGCGGGCTTCAATCTTCCCCTGCTTCACCCCCAACTTGCCGCTCTTCAGGTTGATGGCACCGGTGTAGAAAATCCCTTTCTCGGTCCAGGTCGTAATCGTCATCACGCCATCCTTGATGCTGATGGCTTTATCCGTGTAGGTGCCGTCGCGGTATTTTCCCGAATTCGTGCTCCAGGTCTCCTCGTCGAGTTTGTCGCCGTCGAAGTTTTCTTCGAACGCCAACTTGTAGTTGGATTCTTGCGCCAAGGCGGCGCCGGCGAAGATCACCAAGAATAGTAGGCGGGGTAGACGCATAAATTTTTCTTATTACGATAATCGCAGTCCCGACAAGGCCTAACCGACCCCGTTCACTTCGGAAGCCGTGGCGAGCTACCGCTTCGAGCTGCGCTGAATCACTGGAAAGGCGAGAGTGCCGAAGGGCCTCATCTCAGGGTGACAAAGTCGGGATGGGTGCCGGCAATCATCTGGCCGAAGCGACCCCAATCGCCCGGCTTAAGGGAGCGGTCCATGACGACGGTGCTCGGTGCGCTGGGTTCGCAGCGAATGGACCAGAGCGGACGCGCGCTTGTCGGGAGCATGCCGAAGCGGATATCGCCGATGAGCACGGCGGGGCCATCGACGGTGAAGCTATTCCAGTCCTGCGTGAAGCGTGAGAAGTCGGCGACGATGACGGCCGCAGGCGAGCCGGCCGCGGGGAGGCCGGGGCTCCGCGGTGTGAGCGCCGCGCGGGTCTCGCCAAGGATCACCTGCGGATCCGCGAAAGGCATGACGCGCACGGCGGCCGTATGCCACTTGCCGCTTTCGAGCCACACGCAGCGCCAGACGATGAGGTTGAGGGCGGTCGGCTTGACCGCAACGCGTTCAATGCGGTGGGTGATCTGCTGCGAGGCGAACCACTGGCGCAGCGCGCTCTCCGCGCGGGTGTGCTGCCAAACGCCCAACGAAGCGTACGTCGTAAACCAGAGTAGGCCGTAGACCGCGAGCCGGGGAGCGGCTTTCTTCCAGGCGAGAATGGCGAGCACCAGTACCGGCAAGGTGGCGAAGAGATCGATGATTGGCAGGCAATCCCAGGCGTAGCGGCCGAAGTCGAAAGGCCAGAGTAGCATCGTGCCGTAGCTCGTGCACGCATCGCAGAGCACGTGTGATAACGCACCCGCCAGGCCGGGCAGGAACAGGTCTCGCCAGTTGGCGTCTGGTCGCCGGCGGAAGAACCAGGCCGAGATCAGGGCCGCAAGGAGACCCCAGACAGGCGCAAAGGCGAAGCTGTGCGTGAAGTGGCGATGCCAGCGGAAGGAGACGAGTGGGTCGCCGGCGGAGCGGATGAAGACGTCCAGGTCGGGGCCTTCGCCAGCAAGCAGGCCCGCGAGGGCGGCGGCGGGCAGGGAAGCGCCGGCGCGGCGGACGGCGATGCCGGCGGCAATACCGAGGGCTGCGTGCGTGACGTTATCCATGGGATGAACTTACGAGCCTCCTTCAGGGAAGGAAGACCGACTTTCGTTTTTTGGCCCGGATTCGCCAATAGGCTGGAACCTGCGGGGTTTCCCTACGTCTAATAAAACACCCCCATGAGACTGCTTTTCTCCGCCTTGGCGCTATGCGCCGCCGCTCTCGGTCACGCCGCCGACAAGGATTACCCGCTCGCCGACGCCAAGGAGGTCCGCGCCCGCGGCGGCCTGCCGAACTTCTTCCTGAAGGCCCAGACGACTGGTGCCGAAGTGAAGATCGGCTACCTCGGTGGATCGATTACCGCGCAGAAGGGCTGGCGCGTGCTGACCCTCGATTATTTCAAGAAGGCCTATCCGCAGTCGACCTTCACCGAAATCAACGCCGCCATCGGCGGCACGGGTTCGGACCTCGGCGTCTTCCGCGTCCAGCAGGACGTGCTCTCCAAGGGTCCGGATCTGCTCTTCGTCGAGTTCGCCGTGAACGACGGCGGCGCGGATCCGCAGCGCATCATCCGTTGTATGGAAGGTATCGTCCGCCAGGTCTGGAAAGCCAATCCCAAGACGGACATCTGCTTCGTCTACACCATCACGGAAGCGCTTTCCCCGCCGATGCTCGAAGGTAAGTTGCAGCGTTCCGCCAGCGCCATGGAGAAGGTGGCCGACTTCTATGGCATCCCGACAATCACCCTTGGCATGGAAGTCGCGAAGCTGGCGAAGGCTGGCAAACTGCTCTGGAAGGCGCCGTTGCCGAAGACCGACGCCGACAAGGCCGCGCTCGGCGACAAGTTCGTCTTCGCGGGAGACGGCGTGCATCCGCATGATTCCACCGGCCAGGTGCTCTACACGCAGGCCATCATCCGTTCGCTGCCGGCGCTCGCCATCGCGAACCACGCGCCGACCGTGCACGTCAGTAACTTGGCTCTTGATCCGGCGAACTTCGAGCGCGCCACGCTCTCCCCGATCACGGCCGCCAAACTCTCCGACGGGCTCGCTCCGGCGGACATGAAGACGGCTGATTACGCCAAGAGCTGGGCGAACCGCTTACCCGCGATGGTCCGCCTCACCCAGCCCGGCCAGAGCATCGAGTTCAAATTCCAGGGTACGCACTGCGCGGTGTACGACATTGTTGGCCCGGCCGGCGGTAAGGTCGCCGTCACGCTCGACGGCAAGAAGCCTTTCGTCGTCCAGCGGATCGATGCTTACTGCACTTATAATCGACTCAGCACCTTCACGGTGGGCACCGACCTGCCCGAAGGCGTGCATACGGTCCGTTTAGAGCTCCTGGCCGACCCGATCGACAAGGCCGCCGTCCTGGCGAAGAACAAGAATCTGATCGATAAGCCCGAGCGCTTCGCCCCCCTGCATTTCTTCCCGGGCGCGCTGCTCATTCTGGGCGAACTGGTCCCTTAAAAGGACGCGGATTGACGCCCAGCCTTGACCGCCCCC
>CAIKWA010000191.1 GCA_903831005.1 uncultured Opitutia bacterium | reverse complement strand
TCCTTACGGTCCGGGATACGGCCTGACTCGACGTCCTGGCCGACGAGGTCGCACAGGATGCGGCGGAAGTATTCGTGGCGCGGATACGAGAGGAAGGAGCGCGAGTCGGTGATCATGCCGATGAAACGGCTGAGCAGGCCGAGGTCGGACAGCGCGTTCATCTGGTCGCGCATGCCTCGTTCCTGGTCGAGGAACCACCATCCCGAGCCATACTGGATCTTGCCCGGCGTGACGCCGTCCTGGAACGAGCCCGGGAGGCAAGCGAAGAGGGCGGTGTCGGCGGGATTGAGGTTGTAGAGGATCGTCTTGCCGAGGGCATTCTCGCCCGAGAGCGTGCCGAACCAGCGGATGAGGCCCGGGCCCTGCCGGAAGTCGCCGATGGTGTCGCAGCCGGCGTCGGAGCCGAGGCGCTTGAGCAGGCCGAGGTTCGGGTCACGGACCGCGCCGAGGTGGAGCTGGGTTGCCCAGCCCTTGGCGTGGTTGAGGCGACCGACGTGCAGCATGATGAAGGCCGTGAACTTCTCGGCTTCCTCGAGCGTGGCGGCCTTGCCGGCCATCGCATTCTCCCAGATGGCCTTGGCTTCGGCTTCGGTGCAGGAGGCGTCCGGCAGGTAGTCGAGGCCGTGGTCGGAGGCGCGGCAACCCGCGGCGGCGAAGTCGTCGTGGCGCTGGTTGAGGCCGGCGATCAGGCCGGCGAAGGTGTCGGCGCCCTTGCCCGTGGAGGCGGCGAGGCGCTTGGCCCAAGCCTGCACGCGGTCAGGCGTACGAACCTTGAGGCACGCGTCCGGGCGATAGGTCGGGACGACCTTGGTGGCGAAGCCGGACTTCGCAATCAGGTGGTGCAGGTCGAGCGAGTCGGCCGGATCATCGGTGGTGCCGACGACGCGCACCTTCATCAGCTTCAGGATGCCGCGGGCGGTGAGGTCACCATGCTTCAGCTGGCGATTGGCTTCGTCCCAAATCTTCTGGGCCGTGGCGCCTTCGAGGACGTCCTGGATGCCGAAGTGGCGGCGCAGCTCGAGGTGCGTCCAGTGGAAGAGGGGATTGCGGAGCGTGGACGGAACCGTCTCGGCCCAGGCTTGGAATTTCTCGCGCGACGTCGACTTGTCTCCAGTGATGAGGTCTTCACTAACGCCGTTAGCACGCATCGCGCGCCACTTGTAGTGATCGCCCGCGAGCCAGATGGCCGTGAGGTCTTCGAAGCGACGGTCGTCGGCGATGTCCTTCGGGCTGAGATGGCAGTGGTAGTCGACGATCGGCTGGTCCTTCGCCACGCCGTGATACAGCTTCTGCGCCGTGCCGGTCGAGAGGATGAAGTGGTCGTCCATGAAGGCCATTGTCGCGGATCTCGTTTAGATGGACATCGCGGCGAAGCCGCCGTCGACGACGATCTCGGCGCCGGTGACGAAGCTGCCGGCGTCGGAAGCAAGGAGGAGGGAAGCGCCGATGAGTTCCTTGGCTTCACCGAAGCGGTTCATCGGGGTCTTGCCGAGGATCATCGCCACGCGTTCCGGGGTGAGCACCTTACGGTTTTGTTCAGCCGGGAAGAATCCCGGGACGAGCGTGTTGACGCGGACGCCCTTGGCGGCCCATTCGCGGGCGAGGTTCTTCGAGAGGTTGTGCACGGCGGCCTTGGAGGCCGAGTAGGTGAAGACGCGGGAGAGCGGCAGGATGCCGGATTCCGAACCGAGGTTGATGATCGAGCCCTTGCCGGCGGCGACCATCGCTTCGCCGAAGACCTGGCAGCCAAAGATGACGCCCTTGACGTTCACCGTGAGGATT
>CAIKWA010000190.1 GCA_903831005.1 uncultured Opitutia bacterium | reverse complement strand
GGGCGATCACAGCGCGGATGCGATGTCATCGCATCCCTACCAAACAAAAAGGGCGCCCGCAGGCGCCCTCTTCACTTCCCCTTGTCACCGTGTCCCCTTGCCCACGTGACCCTCGCGACGCGAAGCGTCGCGCTTAGTAACGATAGCTATCGGGCTTGAACGGGCCGCACTGGTTGACGCCGATATACGAAGCCTGCTCCTTCGACAACATGGTCAGCTTGGCGCCAAGCTTGCCGAGGTGGAGACGGGCGACTTCTTCGTCGAGGTGCTTCGGGAGGACGACGACGCCCGGCTTGGCGGTCGCGCGGGTCTCCCAGAGGTGCAGCTGAGCGAGGACCTGATTGGCGAACGAGGTCGACATCACGTAGCTCGGGTGGCCGGTGGCGCAACCGAGATTCACGAGGCGACCTTCGGCGAGCATGTAGAGCTGGCGACCGTCCTTGAACGTGTAGCGGTCCACCTGGGGCTTGATCGTGTCCTTCTTGGCACCCTTGTGGGCGTTGAGGCGGACGACCTGGATCTCATTGTCGAAGTGGCCGATGTTACAGACGATGGCCTGGTCCTTCATCTTGGTCAGGTGCTCCAGCGTGATGATGTCCTTATTGCCGGTGGCGGTGACGTAGATGTCGGTGGTGCCGAGGGTATCCTCGACGGTGACGACGCGGAAGCCTTCCATCGCAGCCTGGAGCGCGCAGATCGGGTCGATTTCGGCGATCTGGACCGTAGCACCGAGGCCACGGAGCGACTGGGCCGAGCCCTTGCCGACGTCGCCGTAACCGATGACGAGGGCGACCTTGCCCGCGATCATGACGTCGGTGGCGCGCTTGATGCCGTCGACGAGCGATTCGCGGCAACCGTAGAGGTTGTCGAATTTCGACTTCGTGGCGGTGTCGTTGACGTTGACGGTCGGGATAAGGAGGGAGCCGTCTTCGAGCATGCGGTAGAGACGCTTGACGCCGGTGGTGGTCTCTTCCGAGACGCCCTTCCAGCTCTTCACGACTTTGTGCCAGTGGCCGGGCTTCTCCTTGGCGACCTTCTTGAGCAGGTTCTTGATGATCTGCTCTTCTTCGGATTCCGAAGGAGACCAGGCCCACTTCGAGCCGTTCTCGAGCTCGTAGCCCTTGTGGATCAGGAGGGTAGCGTCGCCACCGTCGTCGACGATGAGCTCGGGGCCGTCGCCGTTGGGCCAGGTGAGCGCCTTCATCGTGCACTCCCAATACTCAACGAGGGTCTCGCCCTTCCAGGCGAAGACGGGGACGCCGGCCTTGGCGATGGCTGCGGCGGCATGGTCCTGCGTGGAGAAGATATTGCACGAGGCCCAGCGCACGTCGGCGCCGAGTTCAGCGAGCGTCTCAATGAGGACGGCCGTCTGGATGGTCATGTGCAGGGATCCGGCGATGCGGACACCCTTGAGAGGCTTCTTCTTGCCGTGCTTCTTGCGCAGGGCCATCAGGCCGGGCATCTCGTGCTCGGCGACTTGGAGCTCCTTGCGGCCCCATTCGGCGAGGCTGAGGTCCGCGACTTTGAAGTCCGTGAATTTCTTAGATGAGGGTGATACGGTGGTGGCCATGGTGTGTGAGTATGAAGTTTTTAGGGTTGGAGAAGGTTACTTGCTGAGGGCCTTGTGGAAGGCAGCCATCTTGGAGGTGACTTCCCAGGGTAAGCCCTTCTTGCCGAAGTGGCCGTAGTGGGTCGAAGCACGGTAGATCGGGCGACGCAGGTCGAGCTGGCGGATGATTTCGGCGGGATTGAAGAGGAATACCTTCTTCACCGCGTCGAGAATCTGGGCGTCAGAGATCTCGCCCGTGCCGAACGTCTCGAGGTGGATGCTCGTCGGCTCCGGATGGCCGATGGCGTAGGCGACCTGCAGTTCGCAGCGTTCGGCGGCGCCGGACGCGACGATGTGCTTGGCGACCCAGCGGGCCATGTAGGCCGCGGAACGGTCGACCTTGGTCGGGTCCTTGCCCGAGAAGGCGCCGCCGCCGTGGCGGCCCATGCCTCCGTACGAGTCGACGATGATCTTACGGCCAGTGAGGCCGCAATCGCCCTGAGGACCGCCAACCACGAAGCGGCCGGTGGGGTTGATCAGGTACTCGGTCTTCTTGCCGACGAGGGCCTTCGGGAGGACATTGCGGATGACCTGCTCGATGCAGAACTTCTCGATCTGGCGATGGGAGACGTCGGCGGTGTGCTGGGTGGAGATGACGACGTTCTCGATGGCGACCGGGCGGCCGTCTTCGTAGCGGACGGCGACCTGGGACTTGCAATCCGGGCGGATCCACTCGGTGCCCTTGGCGCCGGACTTACGGATGCGGGCGAGCTCGCGGTTGAGTCGGTGGGCGAACATCACCGGGGCCGGCATGAGCTCCGGAGTCTCGTTGGTGGCGTAACCGAACATGATTCCTTGGTCGCCGGCACCCATCTTGGCGTGCTTCTTGCCCTCGGCCTTGCGCTCGTCGACGCCCTGGGCGATGTCGGGGGACTGCTTGGTGAGCAGGTTGGTGATGAAGACCTTGTCGGCGTGGAAGACGTCGTCGTCGTTCACGTAGCCGATCTCGCGGATCGCGGCGCGGACGACTTCCTCGAAGTTGACCTTCGCCTTGGTCGTAAGTTCG
>CAIKWA010000189.1 GCA_903831005.1 uncultured Opitutia bacterium | reverse complement strand
CGGCGTGTAGAGGTGGACGATCGCGCGACGGGCTCCCTTGAGGGAATCGATCGTGCGACGGATGAGGTGTTCGCGGGCCTGGACGAGGACCTGCACGGAGACGTCCTCGGGAATGAGGTCCTTTTCGATGAGCTCGCGCGCGAAAGCGAACTCCGTGTCCGAGGCGGACGGGAAACCGATCTCGATTTCCTTGAAGCCGATGCGGCAGAGGGTCTGGAAGAGCTCGTGCTTCTCCGGCACGTTCATCGGGATGGCTAGGGCCTGGTTGCCGTCGCGGAGGTCGACAGAGCACCAGCGGGGGGCCTGCTCGATGCGTGCGTCCGGCCAGCGGCGATCCGGGAGGCGGACGGTCTCGAAAGGGCGGTATTTCTGCCGGGGGGATTCCATGGCGGGCGAAGTGCGGATGGTGGGAAGGGAGGGAAGGGCTGGCGAGCGTGGGTTTGGGCTCCTAAAAGCAAAAAACCCACCCGGAAGTCCGGGTGGGTTTTTCGCAAAGGTGCGAGACCCGGACTTAGGCGTCAGGCTTGGTCTTCGGAAGCTTGGTCACGCGCTTCAGGTCCTTGACGGTACCGCGCTTCTTGAGCAGTTCCACGCGTTCGAAGCGCTTGAGGACGTTACGCTTCGCTCCGGAGGAGGAGGCGCTGGACTTGAAACTGTTGTGCTGGGTCATGGCCGTAAGGTGGGTGGAAGTTTGGAGAAAAGGGGTGGAAGGGGCGGGAGCAAGGGGAAAAGCGGGCGAAATGCCGACTTTGCCCCTTTCCCTGCCTCTTTCTCTGTTCAGGCGTGCTTCAGCATGCCCTTGGCCACATGGCCTTCGACGTCGGTCAGGCGGAACTGGCGGCCTTGGTAGCGGAAGAGCAGGCCCTCGTGGTTGATGCCGAAGAGGTGCATCAGGGTGGCCTGCATATCGTGGACATGGACCCGGTCCTTGATGACGTTCCAGCCGAACTCGTCGGTTGCGCCATGGACGTGGCCGGGCTTGATGCCGCCGCCGGCGAGCCACCAGGAGTAGGCGCGGCCGAAGTGGTCACGGCCCTTCGGTTTGCCGTCGACCACGTTTTGGCCGAACGGGGTCCGACCGAATTCGCCACCGAAGCAGACGAGAGTGTCATCGAGTAGGCCGCGCTGCTTGAGGTCCTTGACGAGCGCTGCGCTCGGTTGATCGGTGTCGAGGCACTGTTGGGCGAGCTGGCCGGTGAAGAGGTTGCCGTGCTGATCCCAGCCGGAGTGCATCAGTTGCGTGAAGCGGACCCCGCGCTCGGCGAGTCGTCGGGCGATGAGGCAGTTGTTGGCGAAGGTGCCGGGCTTGAGGACATCGGGGCCGTACATCTCGAGTACGGACTTCGGCTCGTTCTTGAAGTCGAGGAGCCCCGGGACCGAGGCCTGCATGCGGAAGGCCATCTCGTATTGCGAGATGCGCGTGTCGATCTCGGGGTCGCCGACCTGGCTGAAGTGCTCGCGGTTCAGCGCCTGCATGTCGTCGAGCATCGTGCGACGCGCCTCACGGCTCACGCCGGCCGGGTTGCCGACGTAGGGCACCGGGTCGCCGACGCCGCGGAAGCGGACGCCTTGGTGCTTGCCGGGCAGGAAGCCGTTGGACCAGTAGTGTTCGAAGAAGAGCTGTCCGCAGGTCTTCGCTGAGTCGGAGGAGGTCATTACGACATACGAAGGCAGGTCTTCGTTCATCGTACCGAGGCCATAGGAAAGCCAGGCGCCCATCGACGGGCGGCCGGGAATCTGCGAACCGGTCATGAAGAACGTCACGCCAGGAGCGTGGTTCACCGCTTCGGTATTCATCGAGCGCACGACGCAGATCTCGTCGGCGATGGAGCCTAAGTGCGGTAGCATCTCGCTGAGTTCGATGCCGCTGGCTCCCCATTTCTTGAACGGCTTGAGCGCTGGCGTCGCGAGGTACTTCGCATAGCCGCTCGACATCGAGGAGAGGCGGGTGTCGCCGCGTACGCTGGCGGGGATTTCCTCTCCGGCCATCTTGAGGAGCGTCGGCTTCGGGTCGAAAAGATCGACGTGCGAGGGGCCTCCGCCTTGCCAGAGGCAGATCATGCGCTTGGCCTTGGGGGCGAAGTGCGGGAGGCCGGGCAGTGTGCCGATGGGGTTGTTCGCGGCCTTGAGGTCGCGGGCGAGGAGCGAGCCGAGGGCGACGGCGCCGATGCCTTGGACGCCAGCGCTGAGGAAACTGCGTCGCGTGAGTCGCGAGCGCCATTCGGAGGGAGAGAGTTCGAAGTCCATGGGTTCAGTCGCGGGTGATAGCGGCGTCGAGATTATAGAGGGCGAGACAGGTCGCGGTGAGCGCGGCATGTTCGGCGAGGGGGAGCATCGGATCGCGCTTGCTTGCGCCGATCACGAGCAGGGCTTCCGCGGCCTTGGTGTCGGCGACATAGACTGAGCGCTGGTTGGCGAGCAGTTTGGCGAGCAGGGCGGGTTCCTTGCCGGAGGGTTCGCGGCCGAGCACGAGGGCGAAGGCACGCGCGAGGCGAGCTCCATCGGTCGTCTGCTCCTTGGTCACGCGTTGGGCGAGGGCACGTGCGGCTTCGACCCAAGTCGGGTCATTGAGCATCGTGAGTGCATGCAATGGCGAGGACGTCGTCGCGGTGCGCACGCGGCAGGTCTGGCGGGCCGAGCTGTCGAACATGTTCACTGGCGCGATGGTGCGGCGCCAGAACGTGTAGAGCGAACGGCGGTAGAGGTCCGCGCCCTTCGAGGCCGGGTAGGTGAAATCGCGCTCCTTCGTGATGGCGAGGCTTTCCCACGGGCTGTCCGGCAGATAAGGGTAGACTGGTGCGCCGCCGACCTGGGCGTTGAGCAGGCCGCTGGAGCGTAGGGCGACGTCGCGGAGCACCATCGAGGGGAGCCGTAGGCGCGGCGCGTGCGAGAGAAGCTTGTTCTCCGGATCTTTCTGGAGCTGTTCCTTGGAGATGTGGCTGGACTGGCGGTAGGTCTTGCTCGTCAGGATGATCTTCTGGAGGGCTTTGGTCTTCCAGCCGGATTCGCGGAACTCGACGGAGAGCCAGTCGAGCAGCTCCTGATGCGTCGGGCGCTCGCTTTGCACGCCGAGGTCTTCCGAGGTGCGGACGATGCCCTTGCCGAAGAGTTCCTGCCACTGGCGGTTGACCTGCACGCGGGCGGCCAGCGGGTGCTCGGGGCGGAAGAGCCACTGCGCGAGGCCGAGGCGGTTCTTCGGGGCGTCCTTCGGTAGCGGCGGCAGGAAGCTCGGTGCGTCGAAAGTGACCTTCTCCTTCTTGGCGAGGTAGGCGCCGCGGTCGAGGATGTTGGTTTCGCGCTTCTGGGCGTCGCTCATCACCATCACGCGCGGGACCATATCGTTACGGTAGCCGTCGAGCTTGAGCTTGGCGTCGTCGATGGCGAGGAACGCGGGGATCTTCTTCCTGTCTTCGACGAACACGACCTTGTCGTAATGGGCGCGCAGCTGCTTGTCCTCGGCGGCGGTGCGCTGCTTGTCGGCGGCGAGGAGGGGCGTAATTTCCTTGGGCAGCATGCCCTGGTCCTTGGTCGGCTTGGCGAGCCAAGCCTCGTAGGCCTTCTTCTGGTGCATGCCGTAGTCCTTGTTCAGCTTATCCAAGTCCGCCTGGCGCTTGGCCAACTCGGCCGTGTGTTCCGGCGCGGGTACTTCGACGACGGTGCTGTCGAGGCGGAAGCGGGTAGCCACGCCCTTCACGAGCGAAGCGCCGCCGCCGGGGACGCCGCGTTCGTTGACGTGATTAAACGCGTCCATCCACTGGTAATAATCCTTCTGCGTGACCGGGTCGTACTTATGGTCGTGGCACTGCGCGCAGGCGACCGTCATGCCCAGCCAAGTGGTCGTCGTGGACTCGACGCGGTCGAAGAGGCTGACGTAGCGCTGTTCCTCGGCGATGTTGCCGCCTTCGCCGTTGAGGATGTGGTTCCGGTTGAAGGCCGTGGCGATTTTCTGCTCGATTGTCGCGTTGGGCAGTAGGTCGCCGGCGAGCATCTCGGTGCTGAGCTGGTCAAACGGCTTGTCGGCGTTGAGGTTCTTCACCAGCCAATCGCGCCAGACCCACTGGAAGGTATCGCCGTCTTGCTGGAAGCCGTTGCTGTCCGCGTAACGTGAGGCGTCGAGCCAAGGGAGTACCATGCGTTCGCCGTAGTGTGGCGAAGCCATCAAGCGATCAACCTGCTTCCCGTAGGCGTCCGGGCTCTGGTCAGCGAGGAAGGCAGTGGTCTCCTCCGGCGTGGGCGGTAGGCCGGTGAGGTCGAGCGAGAGGCGGCGGAGTAGCGTAGCCTTCGAGGCTTCGGGCGAGAGCTTCAGGCCAGCCTTGGTCAGTTTCTCGACCACGAAGGCGTCGACGGGGTTAGGCTCGCCGTTGGCGGGCAGGGCGGGGCGAACGGGCGCGACGAACGCCCAGTGGGGCTTGTAGTCGGCACCTTCAGCAATCCAGCGCTTGAGGATTTCCTTCTGGGCGGCGGTGACCGTGCGGTGCGAATCCGGCGGCGGCATGACTTCTTCCGAATCCTTGGAGAAGAGTCGCTGCACTAGGTCGCTCGCGTCGGCGTCGCCGGGGATGAAGGCCTTGTGCTTCAGCGCGTCCTCACGGACATCGAGACGGAGCTTGGCCTTGCGCTTGTTGCCGTCGGGTCCGTGGCAGTAGAAGCAGTTCTCGGAAAGGATCGGACGGACGTCCTCGTTGTAGTCGAGCTTCGCGCCGAAGGAGGGCAAGGTCGCGACGATCGCGGCGAGGAGGGGACTGAACCGAGTCATGGGGAGGGTGGGCAGAAATAAGCTGACCGGGCGAAGGTCGGCGTTGGGCGGGGAGTCCGTGATTCGAACGACCCTCTAGGCTTAGGCAAGCAGTCAAAAGACAGGCGTCGTCGTGGAAGGTTTCAATCCTGGCCATAGGGACTTAGGCCTAGTGGCGGAATCTCGCAATTATTCGGCGGAAACCTGCACTCGGCTTGCTTTGGGGTTGCTGGCAAGCCGACCGTTGTTGTCATTCCGGGCAGTGCGCATCCTTGACCGCTATATCCTCGCCGAATGGGCCAAGGTCTTCGCCCTTTCGCTGCTGAGTTTCATGGGATTGCTACTGCTTTCCGAGGGTTACAACTGGATTCCCGACTTCCTGGGCTGGGGCGCCTCGGTCGGGACAATCCTGCACTTTATGCTACTGGGTCTGGTCAAGGACCTCTCGATGCTCATCCCGGTCTCCCTGCTGATCTCGGTCATCTTCGTCCTCGCGACGATGAACCGTAATCACGAGATCTCCGCCGCCCGCGCCGCCGGTATCGGCATGTGGCGCCTGACCGCGCCGCTCTGGGCCGCCGCTTTATTCCTCGCCGGGCTGCTGAGCCTGTTGAACGCGGTCCTAGTGCCCGAAGCCTTGGAGGCGCGCAATGGCTTGGCCGAAGAAGCGCAATTCGCCGCGCTGAGGGCCAAAGGAGGCGTCGCCTTGCCGAAAGGCCAGGCCTCCTCCGTCTCCTTTGAGAACGCCGCCGCGCGCCGCCTCTGGCTCATCTCCAGCCTCGGCCTCGCGACGGGGCAGGCGTTCGAGGTCATCGTACACACCTTTGACGAACGTAACCGCGAGGTGCGTTGCATCACCGCCCGCTTTGCCGAGTTCAAGCGGATCGACGGTCGCTGGCGCTGGACTTTTCGCGAAGGCCGTGACCTCCGCTTCGATCCGGCCACGGGCTCGCTCATGGCCCAACCTCGCTTCAAGGAGCTCGTGCTAGCGGATTATGACGACGATCCAGAAGTGATGTTCTATTCCACGAAAGACCCGGACAAGCTTTCCCTCCGCGAGGTCTCCCGTTTCGTCGACCTGGCCGGCCCTAATCCCGGCGGGCAGAACGCCGCCTATGCGATGCGCTATCATTCAATCCTGTCCGCGCCGTTCATCTGCCTGGTGGTTGTCGCCGTCGCGATTCCTTTCTCGGTCGGCGCCGGTCGCATCAGCCCGATGGTGGGCGTCGCCAAGACCTTCGGCCTTTTCCTGACCTTCTACTTCCTCACCTCGTTCTGCTCCGCCTTCGGTGAGAGCGGCGCCTTGCCGCCGATGATCGCGGCGTGGATTCCCGCCGTGCTTGCCGTGGCCTGGGTCATCCCGAAGCTGAGGTCCGTCAATTAATCCATGCTTAGAGCTATTCGTATCCGCCCCGGACGTCCCGTGCGCGCACTCCGGGGTCACCCCTGGGCCTTTCTCGGCGAAGTCGAGTTTGTCGGCGAGCCGCCGGTCGACGGCGATTGCGTCGAACTGACCGACCTCAAGGGCCGCTGCCTCGGTGCCGGCCTCTGGAACGGCAAGTCGCAGATCGCCTGGCGTCGCTACTCGCGCCGCCCCATCACCCTCGACGGCCCGCTGCTCGAAGAGCTCATCACCGCTTCCGTTAATCGCCGCGCCGGCAAGCCGGTGTGCCGCCTCATCTGGTCCGAGGCTGACAGCCTCCCGGGCCTGGTGGTCGATCGTTACAATGACCTGATCACGATCCAGGCCCTGACCTGTGGCATGGATCGCCGCCTGGCCACGATCATCGACGTGCTGCAGCGCTTGCTGAAGCCGCGCGAAATCGTCCTCCGCAACGACGCTTCTACGCGCAAGCTCGAAGGCCTGCGTCAGGAGATCCGCACGGTCTCGGGCAAGCCGCTCGAGCCTTCGTGGATGGAAGTCGGCGGCGTGCAGGTGCTCATTGACCTTATGGGCGGCCAGAAGACCGGCACCTATCTCGACCAGCTCGACCAGCATCAGAACGTCGCGAAGCTCGCCAAGGGCCGTCGTGTGCTCGACGCCTTCTGTAATCAGGGAGGCTTCGGCCTCGCCTGCGCTAAGGCCGGCGCCACCAGCGTACTCGGCCTTGACCAGTCCGAAGACGCCATCGCCGCCGCCCGCTCGGCCGCCGAACGCAACGGACTCAGCGCCTCGTTCGAAGTCGCCAACGTCTTTGACTGGTTCACAGAACACCGCGAAGCCTCCTTCGACCTCATCGTCCTCGACCCGCCGCCCTTCGCCCGTAGCAAGGACGCCGTCGACGGGGCCCTCCGCGGTTACAAGGAGCTGAACCTCCGCGCGCTCCGCTTGCTCGCCCCGGGCGGCATCTTGGCGACCTATTCCTGTTCGCACCGTGTCTCGGAAGAGATGTACCTCGAAGTCATCGAGGACGCCGCGTCGGACGCCCGCCGCGAGGCCGTCGTCCTGGAACGTACGTCCCAGCCCGCGGACCACCCGGTGCTACTGAACTTCCCCGAGAGCCGTTATCTCAAGGGATTCATCATTGAGATTCGGGCTTAACTCCCGACCCGCTTCCGCTTTCATCGCACCATGATCGTCTCCCTCCGCGGCAAACTCATCGAAGCTGGCGTCCTGCGCGTCGTCATCGAGTCGTCGGGCGTTGGGTACGAGGTCAATGTGCCCGTCACGACCGCCGAGCGCCTGCCGAAGCTCGGCGCGGAAGTCTTCCTGCTCATCCATCACGTCTTCCGCGAAGACGGTCAGGCCCTTTACGGCTTCGCCATCGCGGAGGAACGGGAGTTCTTCAAGCTGCTCGTTGAGAAGGTTTCCGGTGTCGGCCCCAAGATGGCGCTCAACATCCTCAGCCGCCTTGCCTTGCCGATCTTGCGTGACGCCATCCTGCGAGGGGACGTCGCGTTGCTTTCCCAGTGTCCCGGCATCGGTAAGAAGACCGCTGAACGCCTCGTCATGGAACTTAAGGATAAGGTCGGACTCGAAGGTACCGCCACCACGGTTGTTTCGACGTTAGCGTCGGCGAGTGCCGTCGCACCCACGCCGGCTTCTGACGCCTTGGCTGCGCTCATCGCACTTGGCTTCAAGCCTGTCGACGCCGATAAGGGCGTACGCACCGCGCTCACGAAACTCGGCGCTGGCGCCACCGCGGATCAGTTGGTGAAAGCGGCGCTCGGGCGCTGAGGCGTGGTAGGTGTTAGCGGCTGGCGGTTAGCGGTTGGCGGTTGGCGGTTAGGGCAGTCGATCCAGGTGGAGGGGAAAGTATTTTCAGGTCCCGGGTCTCGGTCGTCGGGTATCTGGTACAGGTATTCAGGTTCAGGTGCAGGTCCGGGGCTGATGCCTGTGCTCGAACCCGTACCTGTAGCCGAGACCTGACACCCGAAATGTCTTTCCTAGCCGCCAACCGCTAACCGCTTCTACCTTACGCTCACTTCAGCCCCAGAACATCTTCCATCCCGTACAGGCCGGCGGGCTGGCTCTTTAGCCAGCGGGCGGCGCGGACGGCGCCACGCGCGAAGATCTCGCGATTGGAAGCCTTGTGCGTGAGTTCAAGGCGTTCGCCTTCGGCCGCAAAGAGGACCGTGTGGTCGCCCACGACGTCGCCGCCGCGGATGGCGTGTACGCCGATCTCATCGAGCGGGCGTTCGCCGACGAGTCCGTCGCGGCCGTGCTTGAGGGCATCCTTGGCGAGCTTGCGCTCTTCGAGGAGAATCTTGAGGAGCGTCTCGGCAGTGCCGGAAGGTGCGTCCTTCTTGAGGCGGTGGTGCATCTCGAGCACCTCGACGTCCCAGCGGCCGGCATCGGCGAGCGAGCGAGCGGCTTGGCGGACGAGCGCGTTGAGGAGCGTGACACCGACGGAGTAGTTGCCGGCCCAGACGACTGGGAGGCCCTTGATGGCGGCGGTGATGGCGGTCTTTTCTTCGGCCGTGTGGCCGGTGGTGCCGATCACGAGCGGCTTCTGGTGCTGGGCGCAGAGCTGCGCGACAGCGAGGGTCGCGGAGTGGAAGGAGAAATCGATGACCACGTCGGCGGCGCCGATGTGCGCGGCGATATTATCGCCCTGGTCGACGCCGGCAGCGATGACGGCCTTCTCGGAGGCGGCAACGTTAGCGATGGCGAGGCCCATGCGGCCCTTGGCACCATTGAGGAGAATGCGGATGGGCTGGCTCATTGGAGGGAAGCGAGGGTGGCGTCGGCGACCTTCTCGACGAGAAGGCGGTTGGCTTCGGACATCTCGCAAAGGGGCAGGCGGACTTCTTCCGAGCGGATGATGCCGGCGCGCATCATGCAGTGCTTCACGGGTACTGGATTCGGTTCGACGAAGAGCGTCTTGAAGATGTCGGCGAGCTTATCGTGCAGGACCTTGGCTTCGGCGAACTGCTGCGTGCGCGCGAGCTGGGCGAGCTTAGCCACCGGGCCGGGGATGAAGTTCGAGGCGACGGAGATAATGCCCTGGCCGCCGACTTGGGCGAAGGGTAGGGTCAGGGAGTCATCGCCGCTGAGGACGATGAATTCCGGGTCGGATTCACGTACGAGTTGTGCGGCCTTCTCGACCTGACCGCCGGCTTCCTTGATGCCGATGATGTTCGAGTACTTCTTCCGGAGGCGCAGAGTGGTCTCGACGGTGATTTCGATGCCACAGCGTCCCGGAATCGAATACAGCATGATCGGCTTCGCGGTCGATTCGGCGAGTAGGGCGAAGTGACGGAAGAGGCCTTCCTGGCTGGGCTTGTTATAATATGGGGCGACGAGCAGGAAGGCGTCGGCACCGGCTTCGTCCGCGCGCTTAGTGAGGTCGAGGGCCTCGGTCGTGGCGTTGGAACCCGTGCCGGCCATGACCGGGACGCGGCCCGCGGCGAACTCGACCGTCTTGCGAATGACGTCGATGTGCTCGTCGTAGTCGAGGGTGGGGGATTCGCCGGTGGTGCCGACGGCGACTAGGCCGTCGATGCCGTTCTGAATCTGGAATTCGACCAGCTTCTTCAGGTCATCCCAGGCCACCGCACCGTTAAGGAAGGGGGTGACCAAAGCCGTATGGGCACCCACGAAAGCGCGGGGGCCGAAGGGACGGCGAGAGGAGGTGGAACCGGTCGTGGACATTGGGCTGGATGTGACCCCAGAACCAACCGCCCCCTATCGAAAGAGACAAACCCAAAAACCCCGCCGGTACGCCGTACCCCGCTTAAGGGGCCGGACCGATGAGGATTCGGTTGTTTTCGGTATCTGTCACGTAGAGGCGACCGTCGGGTCCGATGCGGGCGCCGTGCGGGCGATTGAGCTGCGTACCGGCCCAATCCGCGCCGACCGCCGCACCCTTCTTGCCGTTGCCGACGATCGTACGGATGGTCTGTTTGATTGGGTCGAAAAGGCGCAGGCAATGGTTCTCCGTATCGAGGATGAGCACGTTGCCCTTGGCGTCCATCGTCACGTATTTCGGACCGCGCATCGTGGCGTCGGCCGCAGGGCCATCGGTCGCCGGACCAGCCTTGCCGGCCTTGTTCACGACGACGGTCACCTTGCCATCCTTGACGGCGGCGAGTGCGTTGCCTCCGCGGAGGAGGACGTAGACCGTGCCGTCCTTAGCCGTGCAGGCCGCCCGCGCATCACCCATCGGCGTGTGCAGGGCATCATCGCCATCCTTCGGGAGGCCCTTCTTACCGTTGCCGGCGATGGTCGTGATGATCCGCGTCTTCATATCGATCTGACGGACGCGGTGGTTGCCGATATCGGCGATGACCATGAACGCGCCGTCAGGGCTGAGGGTGCCGCACATGGTGATGTTGAATTGCGCCTGATCAGCCGGACCGCCGTCGCCGGCGAAGCCGGACTTACCCGTGCCAGCGAAGCTTGTTGCGACGTGGGTCTTCGGATCGAGGCGCACGATGCGGTGCTGGAAGCTATCTGCGGCGTAAATCGAACCATCAGGGGCAATCGCGATGTCGTGCATACCGTTGTAGACGGCCGGCGAAAGATCCAGGAGCTTGGCCGGAGCGGGCAGTTTCGGGGCCTTTCCCATGCTGTTCCACTTCACGCCGGAGATATACTCAATCTTGCCCTCGTGTAGCTTGAAAATCCGGTTCGCGGGTTGGAACTCAACGCCGTACGCATCGCCCTTCGCGTCGAAGGCGATGCTGAAGGGTTCATGCAAGTCCTCGGCGCCGGGGAGCTTGACGACTTCGATGGCGGCGAACGCCGAAGCGGCGCAGGCGAGCAGGGGGAGCAGGCGGGAGAGCATGGGTTATCCAAAGGCCAGGCGAGGCCGTATTCAAGACCTCTGCGGGAAAATGGTTCGACCTCGGGCCCGCCGCCTCCACCTTGGCGTCTCCCGTGTCTAAGCCGCTTCCATTGATTGTCCGCGAACTCGGTGGAACTGGTGTGCCGCTTGTGGTGCTGCACGGCCTGTTAGGTTCGTCGCGCAACTGGCAGTCCGCGGGCGTGGCTTTGGCCGAGCGCGGCCACCGCGTCCTGGCGCCGGATCTGCGCAACCATGGCTCTTCGCCTTGGGCGGATGATTGTTCCTATGCCGCCTTGGCCCGGGACGTCATTGCGATGTTGGACGGACTGGCGCTCGACCCCGTCCACCTCGTCGGCCATAGCATGGGCGGTAAGGCCGCGATGCGCCTCGTGATGAATCGGCCCGACCTCGTTGCGCGGCTCACCGTCGTGGACATCGCCCCGCGCGCCTATTCCGATCGCGTACGCGTCGAGTTCGCCGCCATGAACGCGCTGGACCTTTCCGCGGTGAAGTCGCGCAAGGACGCCGAGGAAAAGCTCGCTGCGCAGGTACCTGAATGGGGCATGCGCCAGTTCATCCTCACCAATCTCGGTCAGGATACCGAGGGGCGCTGGCGCTGGACCGTGAACCGCGAGGCCCTTACGCAGTCGCTGCCCGAGATCCTTGGCAATCCGTTGGCGGCCGGCGAAAGCTGGCACGGCCCGACGCGTTTCCTGCGCGGCGGAAAGTCGAGCTACATCAGAGACGAGGACCATGCGCAGATTCGCGTGCACTTCCCGCAGGCAGATATCATTACGCTCTCTGAAAGCGGGCATAATCCGCACTTCGAAGCGCGGGCTGGCTTCGTCGAAGCGGCGCTGGCCTAGGCCTGTGTCCGCTGGCGATGCCGGCGGTGCTTGAGGTAAAGGCCGAGCCCAGTGAAGAGAATCACCAGGCAGATCATCACGCCGCCGCAGAGGATCAGCATCTTGAGTTTCAAGTTTTCGAGCGGCGTGGCCGCGGTGATCAGCGGCGATTCGTCTTCGGCGATCATCATCACCCAGCGCGGCTTGGCGACGGGCTTCGTTTCATCATTGAGCCAGAGCACGACCGTGTGCGGGCTCATTTCCGGCAGGCGCAGCACGAACTTCGGCGACGCCGGCGTCCAGGTCCACTCGGCGACTTCAAGTTTATAGTCTTTCGCCATCTCTTCCGGCGTGTGGCCCAGTGGAGCGGTTGAATCGAGTTTCGTCTCGGAAGAGAACGACGGCTCGCCCGCCACCCTGGACAGTGAGGTCGTCTCTTTACCGCTGGAAACGAGGAAGAGACCTTCGGCAGCCTTGGTGAGTTGCGCGCGACTCTGGATATTGAAGTTCGCTTCCGTATCGACGGTTACGCGCAGGACGCAGGTGCCGTCGGCGCGGAGTGTCAGCTTCGCCAGGAGGAATTCGCCGTTATGTGCGCAGACGAACAAGGGGAGCACGAGGGCTCCCCAGGTTACGATCAGCTGGCGCAGCGCGCGGATCACTTACGATTCCAGCGCAGCACGCGACCGAACTGGTTCCACTCGGTCTCCAGGATGTGGCCGTCGTTATCGAAGGTGATGCCGTGGGGCGAGGTGACGACGCCTTCGCGCCAATCAGCCGGCTTCACGCCCGGGGTGTTCGTCTGGCCCTTGGTGTCATTGACGCCGAGGGAGGCTACCATCTGGCCTTCCTTGTTCCAGACCGAGATGCGACCGGCGATCTCGGCGACGCACATCAGCTCGCCGTGGAAGGAGGCGGAGGAGGGGTTGCGCAGGCCCTTGTTGGCGATCATCTGCGGGTTGCTGCCGTCGAGGTCGACGTGGAACATACGATTATTGCCGCGGTCGAGGCAGAGCAGCCGGGCCGGGGCGAAGCGGTTATCGACAAAGATTTTGTGGGTGTTGGCGAAGCCCTTGCCATCGACAATCTGGGTGGGGCCGCCGAAGACCGACTTGAACTTACCCGCCTTGTCGAAGACGAAGACCCAGCTCTTGCCGTAGCCATCGACGAGGTAGATGTCACCGTTCACGGCGACGTCGCAGTTCGTGAGCTTCAGGGCGTTGACGGCTTTGCCGGCCTTATCCTTGCCCTTACCCTTATCGGCAGGGAAAGCGTCGGCCTTGATTTCCATGACGACGGTGCCGTCGAGCTGAGCCTTGATGAGGCGCTGCTCATTGAGCACCGCGCCGTAGAGGAACTCGCCTTCCGCCGTCTTGCGGATGACGAAGCCGTGGAGAGACGCCGGCAGGGCGAGGGTCTTCACGTACTTGCCGTCCTTACCGTAGACTTGGATGCCGGCGTCCTTCTCCTGGACGCTGACGTAGATGAGGCCAGCGGAGTCGACGGCGATTTCGCCGTGGCCGTTGCCGATCTGGGCCTTACCGGGAGGCGTGCCGAGGAAGTTGGGAGCGAAGTCATATTTCACTTCGGCGGCTTGAGAAAGGGAACACACGGTGAGGAGGGCGAGGAGTCGGAGGGTGGGCATGGGATGAGTGAGGGGTAGGGACAGGGGAAGGGGTAGGGGTAGGTTTAGGTGGTGGCAAATGGATTTCGGCAGGAGGGAGGCCGTTTTCGGCATCGCTCTTTGATTGTATCGCCTGCCCCCACCCCTATCCCTACCCCTACCCCTAAACATACCGCATATGAAATCCCTCCGTCTCCTCGCGGCCCTCGCCGCCCTCGTCGTCTCGGCCTCCGCCGCCGACGTCAAACTCGAGTCCGCCTTCAACGGTAAGGACCTCGCTGGCTGGAAGACCTCCGGTAGCGACGCCTTCTGGACGGTCGCCGACGGCGTCCTGACGGGCGCGAACGATGCGTCCTTCAAGGACTACAAGAAGGGCAATATGCTCTATACCGAGAAGTCCTACCAGGACGTCGTCATCGAGTGCGAATGCCGTTTCAACGGCGAGATCGACAGTGGTATCATGGTCCGCCGCGATGCCGCCGGTAAGAAGGATATCCAGATGCAGATCGGTGTCTCCCGCTCCTTAAAGAAAGACATGACTGGCGCGTTCTACGTCGGCAAGTACCCTGAAGCCGGCTGGGCGCCGAAGGTCGCGACCCTTTGGAAGGCCGGCGAATGGAATAAGATCCGCTTCCAGGCCAAGGGCGACACCTACACCGTCTGGATCAATGGCGAACAGGTCTCGAATTACGTGGACACCGGCTACCCCAAGGCCGCCCCGGTGGGCCTCCAGGTGCACGGCAACGTCAAGATGAAGGTCGAATACCGTAATATCTCGATCGCCGAGCTCAAGTAAGCCGAACGCACTTTTAGTCCGAAAGGGCGGGGGAGACCTCGCCCTTTTCGTTGGTGCGGGCCGCTGAGCGGGGTGAAACCGAGGGAATACGGTGCTGCGGGATTAATGAACGATTAATGTCATTAAACGATGCATTTAGAGTGATTTCAATCAATTGATGGGGTTTAGTAAGAAGAGTAGAAAAACATAATTTTATTCGCAACCTGTCGGTCATCCAACTGTCTCAAAGACACCACCCTCAGTCTTATGAAACTCCACCGCAACTGTGAAGGAAACCACCCCGACATTCTCAACGCGCTGAGTCGCCGCGACTTCATGCACATCGGCATGGTCGGCACAATCGGCCTGAGCTTGCCGAACATGCTGCGCCTCAAGGCGGCGGAGATCCCCAGCGTCGAGTCTTTCAGCGCGATGGCCGACTCCGTCATCCACATTTATCTGCCCGGCGGCATGGCGCAGCACGAGTCCTGGGATCCGAAGCCTTTCGCCTCGCCCGATTACCGTGGCCCGTACACGCCGATCAAGACTTCCGTCCCCGGCGAATACGTCGGCGAGAAGTTCGTCAACATCGCGAAGATCATGAACAAGCTGACCGTCGTCCGTTCGATGACGCACGGCGAAGCGGCCCACGAGCGTGGCACGCACAACATGTTCACCGGCTATCGTCCGAGCCCGGCGGTTAAGTTCCCGAGCTACGGTTCGGTCATCTCGCACGAGCAGGGCAGCCGCAACAATCTGCCGCCCTACGTCGTCGTCCCGAGCCAGAGCATTCCGGAGCAGGGCACTGGCTACATGAGCAGCGCCTTCGGACCGTTCGCGCTTGGTAGCGATCCGGCCTCGGCGAACTTCGCCGTCCGCGATCTCCTCGCCCCGAAGGACGTCACCACCCAGCGCTTCGATCGCCGCCGCAGCATGCTGGCCACCGTCGACGAGCATTTCCGCGCCACCGAGAAGTCCGACGCCATCGGCGCCATGGACAGCTTCCAGCAGGCCGCCTACGGCCTCGTCAGCAGCGCCAAGGCCCGCGAGGCCTTCGACCTCTCTAAGGAATCTGAAAAGCTCCGCGACGAGTACGGCCGTAACACCGCCGGCCAGCGCTTCCTCCTCGCCCGCCGCCTCGTCGAAGCCGGCGTCCGCATGGTCTCCGTGACCTTCGGTGGCTGGGATCACCACTCGAACATCAAGGGCGCCTTCGATGGCCAGGCTCCGCAGTTCGACCAAGCTTTCGCGCGCCTCATCACTGACCTCCAGGATCGCGGCATGCTCAAGCGCACGCTCGTGCTGGTCAGCTCTGAGTTCGGCCGCACCCCGAAGATCAACGGCACCAACGGCCGCGACCACTGGCCGCGCGTCTTCTCCGTCGCCATGGCTGGCGGCGGCATGAAGGAAGGCTACATTCACGGCGCGTCCGACGCCCTCGGCGGTGAGCCTGACCGTGATGCGGTGGGCCCGGAAGACCTTGCGAAGACCATGTACCGCGTCCTCGGTATCAACGCCGACAAGCGCATCATGTCCGACGGCGGTCGCCCGATCGACATCGTCAACGGCGGTCGCATCATGACCGACTGGCTCGCCTGATCCGGCGCCTAATCCCCATCCACCGCCCTTATCGGTGCGGCGGGCGGGCTGCGCCCCGCTGAAACGTTTTATGAAGTTCCGTCACCTTGCCGCGCTCCTTACCGCCCCGCTCGTCGCGTGGGCGGCCTACCCTGACGTCTCCACGCTGAAGCCGCACGGCGGACAGATCGGCGCGGACGTTAAGCTGACGCTGAGCGGCGCCCGTCTCGACGATTTCGAGGACCTGATGTTCTACACGCCGGGCTTCAAGGTGAAGTCCGTTGAATCCCGCGCCGCCAACAAGGTCGAGCTCACCTTGGCGATCGATGCGAGTGTCCGCGCTGGTAATCATATCATGCGCGTGCGGACGAAATCAGGGGTCTCGCATATGAGCCAGTTCTTCGCGAGCCCCTTCCCCAACGTCGATGAGAAGGAGCCGAACAGCGACTTCACCACTGCCCAGTCAATCACGCTGAATCAGACCGTTGAAGGCGTGGTGCTCGCCGAGGACGTCGATTACTACAAGGTCACCGTCAAGAAGGGCCAGCGCATCGGCGTCCAGGTGGACGGCCTCCGCCTAGCCGCGATCCCGCAGGGCGCGTTCGACCCGTACGTGGCCATTCTCGACAAGGATAAGTTCGAGAAGGCCTTCTCCGATGATACGATTCTGCATCGCCAGGACGGCTACTGCTCCTTCACGGCCGAATACGATGGCGACTACTACGTCATGGTCCGCGAATCCTCCTATCGCGGCTCCGGCAATTCCTATTACCGTCTGCACGTGGGTGACTTCCGTCGTCCGGACGCCATCTATCCGGCCGGCGGTAAGCTCGGCTCCAAACTGAACGTCCGTTTCGTCGAATCCCGTGATTCCTTCGCCGAAGATGTGACGCTGCCGACTGAAGACGACGCCGAGTACGTTCTGTATCCGAAGTCCCAGCCGCCCGCCCCGTCGGGCAATCTTTTCCGCCTTTCGACGGTCGATAACACCCTTGAGGCCGAGCCGAACGACAGCTTCGAGAAGGGCACCGTCGCCATCGAAGCCCAGGCTTATGCGCTCAACGGCATTATCGAGAAACCGGGTGATATCGATTGTTTCCGGGTGCCGCTGAAGAAGGGCCAAGTCTTCGAATGTCGCGCCCTCGCCCAGATCCTAGGGTCGCCCCTCGATCCGGTCGTTAACGTCTATAACCCTAAGGGATCCTCGATTGTCGGTAACGACGACGGCGGCGGTATGCGTCGTCTTGATTCTCGTTTCAAATTCACCGCGGCCGTCGACGGCATCTTTACGGTGCGCATCACCGACCACCTCGAACGCGGCGGCCCCAATTTCGTCTACCGGGTCGAGATGGTTGCCTCGCAGCCGAGCCTGAGCTTCGCCTCGCCGGACTACAGCGTCAACGACAGCAGCCTGCGTCAGTTCATGGCCGTCCCTCGCGGTGGCCGCATGGTGCTGCTCGAGAACTTCACGCGTAACGGCGTCAGCGGAGATTATCGTTTCGACCTGAAAGGCCTACCCGCTGGCGTGAAGCTACTCGAGGACGCCGCCCCAGGCGACTTGCCTGGTGTGCCCCTCGTGCTCGAAGCCGCTGCGGACGCGCCTTATGCCGGCGTCGTCATCACCCCGTTGCTCCAGCCGAAGGATCCTGCTAACAAGATCGTCGGCCAGATGCGCCGCACCTTCGACATCGTCCGGACTGGCAACACCATCTACTACCAAGGCATCGAGGACCAGCTACCCGTGGCGGTCGTCGACGAGGCGCCGTACTCCCTTGAAATCGAGAAGCCGCAGGTGGCGCTGGTGCGTAACGGCATCTTTAACCTCAAGGTCATCGCGAAGCGCAAGGAAGGCTTCAAAGGAGCCATCCGCGTCATCATGTGCTGGACGCCCCCTGGCGTCTCCTCCCTCGGTGAGCAGACCATTGCGGAAGGTTCTAACGAGTGCATCTTCCAGCTGAGCGCCAACGCCAACGTCGACACCAAGCCATGGAAGTTCGTCGTCCAGGGTGAGGCCAACGCGGGTAAGGGTAATGTGTACAATGCTTCGCCTTTCGCCGAACTGGCGACCGATGTCCCCTTCGTCGCCGCGAACGCCATTCCGCTCACGGCCATGGAAGTCGGCACGCCTGGACAGATGACGACCAACTTCGAAGTCACGCGTCCGTTCGAAGGCGAAGCCGTGGCGCAGCTGGTCGGTGCTCCGGACACCATCCGCATTGCCCCGATCAAGGTCACCAAGGACACCAAGGAACTACGCTTTACCGTCGAGACCGATGACAAGTCGCGCGTCGGCAAGGTGGCGAACATGTTCGTCCAGGTCGACATCCCCGTGGGTAACGCCATCGCGACGCATCGGGTCGCAATCGGATCCATCCTGCGCCTCGATCCCGCCCGTAAGGCCGCCCCGGCGCCGGTCGCTAAGGTGGCTGCCCCGGCCGCTGCCAAGCCCAGCACCGCCGCCCCGGCCGCGCCGGTGATTCTTTCCCGCCTCGAACAACTCCGCCAGAAGAACGAAGCCCCTAAGAACTGATTTCCCGCCATGCTTTCCCGCCATCGTTTCCCATTGCTCGCTCTGCTCGCCGTTGGCCTGACGACGTTCGCCTCCGCCGCTCCGGTCGCCTTCGACGAGGTGCGCGCGATCTTCGAAGGTAAGTGCTTGGAGTGTCATAATCCCGACAAGACCAAGGGTAAACTGTTGATGACTACCCGCGAGGCGTTCCTCAAGGGCGGCGAGAGCGGTCATGCGCTTATCGGTGTGAGCGCCGAGAAGAGCGAACTGATTAAACGCCTCACCTTACCGAAGGACCACGAGGACATCATGCCACCGAAGGGTGGGCCGCTGCCAGCCGCCGAAATCGACGTCCTCCGCCGCTGGGTCGCCGAAGGCGCCAACTGGCCGACGGGAGTGATTCTCGCCGCCAAGGACAAGGCCAAGGAGGTAGCTAAAGCCGATCTCACTCAGAAGCTGGGTACATTGGAGAAGCTCGAGATTTTCCCTGAGTCGATTAGCCTCGAAACTAAGCGCGACTTTCACCGCATTGTCGTTTTCGCCACCTTTAAGGACGCGACCACACGCGACGTCACCGCCTTCGCCGACCTCCGCGTCACCGACGAGAAGGTCGCCAAGTTCGATGGCTATTCCGTCCATGCCGTGACCGAAGCTGGTAAGACCGAGGTCGTCGCCCAGTTGGGCGGCAAGTCCGTCCGTATCCCCGTCGCCGTCAAGGATGGCCAGAAGGACCGGGCCGTCTCCTTCCGCCTGGATGTGATGCCAGTGTTTTTACGCTCCACCTGTAACAGCGGTGGCTGCCACGGCGCCGCCCGAGGTAAGGATGGCTTCCGTCTCTCCCTCTTCGGCATGGATCCCGACGGCGATTACCTCCGACTGACTCGTGAGATGATCGGCCGTCGCATCAACCTCGCTATCCCTGAAGAGAGCACGCTCGTCGAGAAGGTCGTCGGCTTGGTGCCGCATTCCGGCAACAAGCTTTACGACGCTGATTCCCAGTACAACAAGACCATCCTCGAATGGATCGCCACTGGCGCCAAGGATGACCCAAAGGACATCGCGAAAGTCACGGGTATTGAGGTCTATCCCAAGCAAATCGTCCTTGAGGGCAAGGCGTCCACTCAGCAGATCACCGTCCGCGCGACCTATTCCGATGGCACCGACCGCGACGTCACCAACCTTGCGTTGTTCATGTCGAACAACGACCCCGTCGCCGCCATCGGCAAGGATGGCGTCGTGAAGTCCGGCGACCGTGGCGCCGCCTTCATGCTGGCACGCTTTGACGTCTTCAGCGTGACCGCCCAGGTGATCGTCATTCCGAAGGGACTGGTCTACGAGCGTCCGAAGGTTGCCGAAGTCAACTATGTCGACAAGGCCGTCAACGAACGCCTGCACCGCCTGCGCATTGTGCCTTCGGGCGTGTGTACCGATGAGGAGTTCGTCCGCCGGGTCTATATCGACGTCGTCGGACTCTACCCCAAGCCCGCCGAACTCCAGGCCTTTGTCGCGGATAAGCACCCGGAGAAGCGTAAGCAACTCGTCGAGACGCTCCTACAGCGCAAGGAGTTCACTGAACTTTGGGTGATGAAGTGGGCGGAGTTGCTCCAGATCCGCTCGGGTATCGCCGGCAATAATAACCAACCGCCCTTCTATAAGAACGCGCTGCTCTATTACAACTGGATGGCTGAAGAGATCGGCAAGAACCGCCCGATTAACGAAATCGTGGTCGACCTGTTGTCGGCCAATGGCGGCACGGTCTCCGTCCCTGCGGTGAACTATTACCAGAGCGAGCTGGATCGCCTGAAGCTGAGCGAGAACGTCGCTCAGGTCTTCATGGGCATGCGCATCCAGTGCGCCCAGTGTCACAACCATCCGTTCGACCGCTGGACGATGAACGACTACTACGGCTTCAATGCCTTCTTTGCCCAGATCGGCCGCAAGGCCACCGACGACCCGCAAGAGGTCATTGTGTACAACAGCAAAGGCGGCGAGTCCCAGCACTTCCTGACCAAAAAGAATGTGAAGCCTAAGTTCCTCGGCGGCGAGGAGCCTGAGCTCAAGCCCGGCGACGATCGCCGTAAGGTCATGGCTGAATGGCTCGCTTCCCCGCGCAACCCATATTTCGCCCGCAATGTCGCGAACATCGTCTGGGCGCACTTCCTTGGCGTCGGTGTCGTGGATCCGGTCGATGACGTGCGCGTCTCCAACCCGCCCTCCAACACCGAGTTGCTCGATGAGCTGGCTGCGCACCTCACCGATTACAAATACGACGTCCGTAAACTCGTCCGCGACATCACCGCTTCGGCCGCCTACCAGCGCAGTTCGAAGACCAACGAGTCGAACGCCAACGACAAGCTGAACTTCGCCCGTGCTCAGGTCCGTCGCGTTCGTGCCGAGGTGTTGCTCGACGCCATCTCCCAGATCACCGAGACCCCGAATAAGTTCCAAGGACTCCCGCTCGGCGCCCGCGCGGTGCAGATTGCCGACGGAGCCGTCTCGAACTACTTCCTCGAGACTTTCGGCCGCTCCAAGCGCGAGTCCGTCGCCTCGACCGAGGTGAAGACCGATCCGAACTTGTCCCAAGCGCTCCACCTGATGAACGGCGACGCCGTCAACGATCGTATTCGCCGCGGACAGGTGGTTCAGAAAATGATCGCCGCTGGCAAGAAGGATGACGAGATTGTGAACGAGCTCTTCCTGCGCGTCTTCGGCCGTGTCCCCGCCGCGATTGAGTCCAAGTCGCTCGCCGCGGCGCTGGCGGCGGACCCGGCTGGCCGCCAAGTCGTCCTTGAGGACGCCTTCTGGGCCCTGATGAACTCCAAGGAGTTCTATTTCAATCACTGATCATCCCGCCCGCATGTCTCCCGTCGCTCCGAGCCTTCGCTGGCTTTCCCGTCGCTCTCTCGTCCTCGCGGCGGGCTTACTTTCCACCGCCGTCTGGGCGCAGGACGCCGAGAAGCTGACGTACGACGACCACATCCGTCCGTTACTTGAGAACAAGTGCTTCTCCTGCCACAACCCTGACAAGAAGAAGGGCGGCCTCGAATTGACCAGCTACTCCGGCCTGATGAGCGGAGGCAGCGGCGGCGCGGTCGTCGATGCGGGTAATCCTTCCGGCAGCCGACTCTGGACCATGAGTGCGCACAAGGAAGAGCCCTATATGCCGCCAGAAGGCGCACCGCTCGAAGCCAAGGACCTGGCCCTGCTCTCCAAGTGGATCGCCGGCGGGGTGCTTCAGGCCAAGGGCAGCGTCGCCAAGAAATCCAATAAGCCTAAGGTCGACCTGACCTTCGCAGGCGGTGCGGGCAAGCCGACCGGTGCCGTGGCACGTCCTGAGAATGTATTGCTCGAGCCCGTCGTCGTGACGCCGCGCACCTCGGCGGTCTCCGCGATGGCGGCCAGCCCTTGGACCTCGCTCCTTGCGGTCGCCGGCCAGAAGCAGATCCTACTCTACGATACGGACACGCACGACCTCGCTGGCATTCTCCCCTATCCGGAAGGCTACGCTCGGTCGTTAAAGTTTAGCTCGAACGGATCGCTGCTCGTCATGGGTGGCGGCCGCGGCGGTAAGATCGGCCACGCTATCGTCTGGGACGTCAAGACGGGCAAGCGCGTCACCGAGATTGGTAAGGAATTTGACCAAGTCATGTCGGCCGACATCTCGCCCGACCATCGCAAGGTTGTCCTCGCCACCAACACCAAGAAGGTGAAGTGCTTCGACGTCGCCAACGGCGAGGAACTCTACCTTATCTCGAAGCACACCGAATGGGTGACCGGTACGGACTTTAGCCCCGATGGCGTGCTGCTCGCGACTTCCGACCGCAACGGCAACGTTTTCGTCTGGGAGGCCGATAACGGAGGCGAATTCTACGCCCTCGGTCAGCATAAGGGGAGCGTCACCGACCTCGCCTGGCGCGCCGATTCCAACATCCTCGCGAGTTGTTCGGCGGACGGCATCATCACGACTTGGGAGATGAAGACCGGCAAGCAGGTTGCGACCTGGGGCGCCCATGGCGGCAACGTCCAGTCGGTCTCCTTCCTTCCGGACGGTCGCCTCGTCTCAGGCGGCGCCGACGGCACCACGGCGATGTGGAGCATCGAAGGTAAGCGGGTTGAGCATGCTCAGGGCGTTAAGCAGCCCGATGAGGTCGCGCGCGTCGTCGGACTTTATGATTCGAAGACTTTCGTAACGGGTAACTGGCTCGGCGAAGTTCGTTTCTTCGAGACCGCTAGCGGTCGCGAACTCACACAAGTTTCCAGTAACCCCCCTAAACTTGTCGACCGCCTCGCCGCGACCGAGAAGCGCCTGGCTGAACTGATTCCTGCCCTCGCTCCCGCAGAAGCCGACGCGAAGGTCGCCGCAGGTCTCATCCCGGCCGCCGAGGCCACATTGGCTAAGTTGAAGGCGGAGGGCGAACCGGCATCCAAGAAGCTCATGGAGCTTGAGACTACGGTCGCCAATATTACCAAGGGAATCACCTATCAGCAGGGTCAGCTTGCCAAAGCCAAGACCGCTGAGTCCAAAGCCAAGGCCACCAAGGCCCTCGCCGACAATCGCAGCGGCCTGACTTATTACGGAAAGGAAATCGCCAAGGTGAAGCCTGCCGCCGCCGCTTTCCGCGCCGCTGAAGCCGCGCTCGCCAAAGCCAAGGCTGACCTGACCGCCACCCAGGCGACTGTGCGTAACATCATCGCCGAGACCGCCGCCCATCGCGAACGCATCACCTTCCTTAAGGCCGCGCAATTCAACGTCGGCGTCCTCACCGAGCAGGAGAAGCTGGTCAAACTCGAGCAGGACATTGTTGATCTTATTGCCGCCAAGGCCGAGAACGAAGCCGCCAAGGTCACCGCCGCCGCGCGCATCGAATCGTCTAAGAAGACTATCGCGCAGAATGCAGAGCAGATTCCGAAGCAGCAGGAGACGCTCGAAGCTCTGAAGGCCGAGTTCGCCGCCCTTGATAAGACGCTTTCCCCTCACCGTCTCCGCGAAGCGGAGGCCATGGGTAAGATCGAAGCCCAGCAGAAGCTGATCGACGCCCAAGGCGAGGCCATCGTCCGTCTTGGACTGGATCGGGATGCCATCGTCACCGTGGCCACCGCCGCGTCCGCCGCCTTTCGTGAGCAATACAGCACGCCGTTACGCGCCCGTCTCACCGAGGCCACCGCCAAGGTCGACGAGTTGAAGAAGGCTGCCGAAGCGGCCAAGGTCGCCGCGACCCAAGGTGCGGCTAAATCCAAGGAGCTCGCGCTCGCCGTCGTGAAGGCCACCGATGCCAATAAGCAGGCCGGAGCCGCGCTGGCGGTAGCCGAGAAGGCCTATGGCGAAGCCAGGACTTTCACCGCGGTCTTTTCGTTCAGTTATTTCTCACGGAAGAAGCAGACCGTGGAGCAGGTGGCGCTCGCTAAGGCTGTGGCCACCAAGGCCCAGGTGGGTCAGGCTGAGGCCGAGAAGGTCCTCGTGGCCGCCAAGGCCGATGAGCAATCGTTGGTTGCCGCTCAGCTCGTCGCCGAGAAGGCCATCGCTCCCGCTGGTGCTGCCGTCGCTCTCCTTACGAAGGAACGCTCCCGACTCATTGTTGAACGTGATAAGCTGGCCGCTCCTGGTGTCGCTGCCGAAAAGGATTACGTCGCGAAGCTGCCCGCCTTGAAGACCGCCTTACAGAAAGCTAAAGACGAACTCCCGTCACTCGAGCAAGCCCTCGTGGGAGTCCGTGCCCAGCTCGCCGAAGCCGGTAAGCCTGCGGAAGCCAAGCGATTGCTGGTCGAGGCCGCTGCTAAGACGCTCGAGCTGACCAAGAGTGAGAAATCCAAGGCTGAGAAGGCCTTGCTAGCCGCCGAGAAGGACATTCCGCAGCGCGACAAGAATTTGGAAGAGATTGCCAAGTCCTATGCCGAGCTCACGCCGCAGGTCGAGCCGATGAAGGTCAAGGTGAAGGCCTCGCAGGATCAATATTTCGCGATGCTGCCGAAGCGCGAAGTGGCAAAGAAGAATTGAATGATAGGGGTAGGGGCTGGGGCAGGGGTAGGTATTATTGGCAAGGACAGCACCAGGTGCAGTCCTTGCTTGTTTGGGTAGGGTCGGGACCGCGTCACGACATAGCCTTTCGTTTCGGGTGGCGGGTGGCAGCCTCGGGTGGCAGGTGGCGGGATAGTTCAGCAGGGAAGGGTGGTTTGACTCACCCAACCCCTATCCCTACCCCTATCCCTACCCCTCTAATCATGCTTTCCCGCCGCCGTTTCTTGGAATCCACTTTCGTGGCTGCCATCGCCGCTTCGCTTGGCGCGGCCGAAGGCAAGCGGGCTCCGCGCGTGGTCCTACGCTCGTCGTGGCAGACGGTGAACATCGGCGACATCGCGCATACCCCAGGCATGCTCGCTCTGCTGGAGAAGTATTTTCCCGAGGCCGAGGTCACGCTCTGGCCATCCAGCGTCGATAATGGCGTAAAAGAGATGCTGGCGGTCCGCTTCCCGAAATTGAAGTTCGTCGGTTCTAAGCCCGACGTCGCCAAGCTCTACGCTGAAAACGATTTCCTGCTCCATGGCTCCGGCCCTTCGCTCGTGGGTGAGAAGCAGGTGGCGCTGTGGCGCAAGCAGGGCCCGAAGCCCTACGGCGTCCTGGGCATCACCCAAGGCGCGCCCACGCCGGAGACAGCCGAGATCCTCAGCGGCGCCCAGCTTGTGTACTTCCGTGACTCCGTCTCGCTCGCGACCGCCAAGGCCGCTGGCGTGAAGTGCCCGGTGATGGAGTTTGGTCCAGATGGCGCCTTCGCCACCGACCTCCGTGACGAGGAGAAGGCGGAGGCCTTCCTGCACGGTTGGGGTCTCGAGCGTGGTAAGTTCCTCTGCTGCATCCCGCGCTACCGTATCACGCCCTACTGGACGATCCATAAGGAGCGCCCGTTCGACCCCGTGAAGCAGAAGCGCAACGACGAGATGAAAGAGCATGACCACGCCCAGCTACGAGCCGCGATCGTCGCCGTCGTGAAGCAGACCGACCTCAAGGTACTCATCTGCCCTGAAGACCGCACCCAGATGACCTTGGGCAAGGAGATCCTCTTCGATAAGCTACCCGATGACGTGAAGGACCGCGTGGTCTGGCGTCAGGATTACTGGCTCACCGACGAGGCGCTCAGCGTCTACGTCCGCAGCGCTGGCCTCTTCGGCAACGAAATGCACTCGCCCATTATGTGCGTCGGCAACGGCATCCCCGCGATTGTTTGCCGCTGGTCCGAGCAGACTTCCAAGGGCAACATGTGGAAGGACATCGGCCTGAATGAGTGGCTCTTCAATCTCGACGACGAGCCGCAGCTCGCCGGCATCGTCCCGGCCGTGCTGGCCATGGCCAAGGATCCTGTCGCCGCCAAGGCCAAGGTCGCCAAGGCTCAGGCTATCCTGCACGAACGTCAGTCCGCGGCGATCGGCCGCGTCCGGAAAGCGGTCAGTTAAGCTGGCTTACTTCTTCGCCGGTGCCTTTGGCTTCGGCTGTTCGGCGCGCATAACCGTCAGGGCTGGCGTCGGCTCGTTCACGCCGGCGAACGCGTTGTAGGCCTGCTGGAAGGCCGCGGCGTCGCGGACGTCGCCTTCGGCGATGAGCCACTGGTAGCGCAGCTTGAAAGGGGATTCTGGCGTGGCGACACCTTTGGGGAAGGCGCCGAAGCGGCCGTAGTCGCGGTAGGCCGAGAAGGCCGTGTCCTTCGGGTTGGAAGGATGGTTCAGCAGCAGGGCCGTGAAGGTCTTGCCTTCGATCGTGAAGACCTCGGCGACCCAAGTGAGATCGCGCACCTTGTGGATCAGGACATCCTTGCCCGGATAGACGTAGGTCGTCTTCGTGCCGTCGATCTTCTCGGAGGGGCGGAACTGCGCGCCGGCGTGCTCCGGGTCGCCGTCGATCTTGGCTTCACCGTGGTCGGGCTTGAGCGTGCTCTTCATCTCGATGCCGACGTAGAAGGGCGCGGCGGGCTTCGTGAACGCGAAGACGCGTTCTTCGGTGAGGATCGCCTTGTCCTGGTCGGTGGCGCCCTGCCAGTCGATTGCGGCGACGAAGCCATCGGTCGTCGGCTTGACCGAGGTGACGACCTGGTCGCCCTTGACCATGTGCCAGCGGTCGTAGGTCTTGCCGTCGACCGTGATCTTCATGAACCCGAGCATGATGCCGCGGTGGTGGGGAAAATTGAAGCCCGGCCCCTTGGTCAGGCGCAGGGCGCCGCTAGGGTCGAAGACGTGGAGGAAAGGCTTATAGGTCTCGAGACGCTTGGCCGGGGTGCTGACATCGTGGGCCATCATGAAGCGGGCGACGACCTTACCGTCCTGGGCGACGTCGACGGCTTCGTTCGGGGTGACCTTGATGTCGGCGGCGGATGCCGTGACGAGGGCGAACAAGGCGGAGAGGACGAGCGGGGTTTTCATCGTTAAGAGGATGCAATGGGAGGGGTTGCTTTTGACAGCAAAATCCTTCCCTCCTGCCAGGACAGTCCTAGATTAGGGATGTCTCGTAAGGGCCCGGCTCCTCGTCATCCGTTCTGTAATCCTCTAAGCATGACCCACGGCCATCCGTCCGACTTTAAGCGAAATCTCCGCCGGGAGATCGCAGCTTACTTTATTGTCGTCCTGTGCGCCTTGCCGATTCGCTTCTGGCTTTATTGGACCCTCAAGGAGCAGGACGGATGGTTGGCTAAATTGGCGAGCAGTGGGTTCGGCTATATCAACGTCGGTCTGATCGGCGCCGTGTTCGTGTCCAAGCTCAGCCTCCGGACCAAGCTCATCCTGACCTTCATCCTCGTCGCGGTCTGAGGGATGGGGTCAGCGATTCATGCTCGGGCCCTGGGCTTGGGCGAACCTCGGGAGGTCACGCCGGAGTTTCTCCAAGGTCTTCGCAGTTCCGTGACGTCGAGCCATTCCCTCGACCTTCGCGAACATCTCGATCGGACGTCGACGCATAAGCTCAAGGACGAAGGCATCCGGGTGTTTGGCTTGGATGCCCCAAGGAGCGAGGGCAGGGGCGGGAAAGTCCCGTAGGTTGAAGGTCACGATGGACTCCGCCTTGCTGACGATGGCGGTCCCGAGGACGTGCCGGTCTTTGGCTTGATTGCGAAGCCGCGTGATCAGCTTGGCCGGAGCGGAGAAAGCGGCTTCGGGAAAGCACGCGGTGACGTCCTCCTGCCAGCTTTCCGCCAAGGCGTCAGGCCAGGCGAGCTTTCGATGGGTGCGTCTTACCTCGCTCAGGATCTCTTCGGACCATCTCGGCAGGATGAGCGGCGGGTCTTCGGCCAATCTGAGCAGCAGGTCCGCCACCGTCTGGTTCGCCAGCACGCACGCGTCGAGGACCACGATGGGCGGACGTGCCGTCATCCCTCAGTCGTCCAGCCCGGCGGCTTGGATCTTGTCGCGCAGCTTTTCCAGTCGGGCGCTGCGTTGCGCGGCCCGTTTGCGGGCATAGGTCTCGACGTCTTTGCGCAGGATGCGACGGTGAGCGCCCACCTTGTGGAAGGGCAGTTCGGCCTTATCCAGCAACCGCATCAGGAACTGTCGGGACATCCCGAGGAAATCCGCCGCCGTCTGCGGCGTCATCTCGTCTTCTGCGGAGAGGATGACCACCGAGTTGCCGGACCGTAGTTCGCCGGCGACCTGGATGAGCAGTTGGCAGAGGTCGCCCGGAAGGGGGATGGCCCGCCCGGAGGCGTCCATCAGGCGTAGGAGCCCGCGTTTGCCGCCGCGCATTTCCGCGATTCGGCCGAGGTCGGCGCGCGCCTGCTTGTTCTTCGGGGGTTCCATCGTGGTCGGGTGCATGGAGTCGATATTAACTGCTATATCTGCAACCTGTCAATCAGGCGCAGCCGAGAGTCGATCGGCCATGAGGCGGTGAGGCTTGGCGGTGCGGTGGCCTGTTCAATCTCGGGAGTATGAGGCCTACTCCCTGAGGGTTGCCTCTTTCCCGGAGTAGGGGGCTTGTCAGAGACGATATCGCCGTTTCCAAGCAGAGCCTCCGGACCAAACTCATCCTGTCTTCCTGATCGTCGTGCTCCGCGGGGTTGGGGTTTGGGTGGGGTCGCCACGGCGTGACGACCTGTCTAGGTCAGCACGCAGTGCTGACCCTACCAGGATGCAGGTTGTTAGAGTCTTTGTCAGAGTAGACTGATCTAACCCGAGAAAGGCGTGCCTTTCTGGCTCTAATCTAGCTGGCGGAGAGGGAGGGATTCGAACCCTCGGTACCTTGCGGTACACTGCATTTCCAATGCAGCGCGATCGACCACTCTGCCACCTCTCCTTTGTTACCAGCTAGAAGGTGCATCAAAGGGAGGGCGGGGGGTGGG
>CAIKWA010000188.1 GCA_903831005.1 uncultured Opitutia bacterium | reverse complement strand
GCCCAGACGCCAGCCGAGAGGCCGGAGGTGTGCGCGACGTCGAAGCCGCCCTGGAGGGCAGTCTTACCGCCATTCTGCGTGATGCCGCGGAAGACGTAGTCGCTGGTGAAGGCGAGGTTACCCGAGGTGGTGAACGCCGAGGGCGCGTCGGCGGCCTGAGCGGCAATGGAAGAAGCAGCGGCGAGGAAGGCTACTGCGAGTTTGGTATTGGTCTTCATGGTAGTGTTTTTTGGTTGGTGCTTGGTAGCGACACCCATTCAGCATCGGCCGTGCCAAAGTGTTTTTCCGCGTCGGCGGGCGGAAACCGTGTCACGATTTGGTCACGCATGCCGAAAGTCGGCGTCCGTGGTTTTCGATTGTCAGCATGTTGCGAAAAATTGGTCAGCGGCGCGGCGAGTCGCAGGATTTTTCCCGCTGGCTAAAAAGACGCATGCCCGCTTGATTATCTCCATGCACCCAGCCGACCCCGCTCGCTACGCCCACCCGTCGTTCCAGGCGCGTTGCGGCAAGTCCGGGCTCCATCTCCCGAAGGTCTCGTTGGGCCTCTGGCATAACTTCGGCAGCGTCGATGACTTCGCCAACGCCCGCGCGATCGCCCTCCGGGCCTTCGACCTCGGCGTCACGCACTTCGACCTGGCGAACAACTACGGTCCGGCCCCGGGCTCCGCGGAAGAAACTTTCGGACGCATCCTCCGCGAAGACCTGGCCGCCTATCGCGATGAGCTGATCATCTCGACCAAGGCGGGCTACACCATGTGGCCGGGGCCGCATGGCGACTTTGGCTCCCGCAAATACCTGCTGGCCTCCCTGGACCAGTCGCTGAAGCGGATGGGGCTGCCCTACGTCGATATCTTCTATAGCCACCGGCGCGACCCGAACACCCCGATGGAGGAAACGATGGGGGCGCTCGCGCACACCGTCCGCTCGGGCAAGGCCCTCTACGCCGCGATCTCCAACTACAACCCGGCCGACACCGTCCGGGCCTGTGCGATCCTCCGCGACCTCGGCACCCCCTGCGTGGCGCACCAACCCAAGTATAGCATGTTTGAGCGTACCCCCGAAGCCGGCCTCCTCGACACCGTGGAGAAGGAAGGCCTCGGCTGCGCGGTCTTTTCACCGCTGGCCCAGGGCATGCTCACGGACCGCTACCTCAAAGGCATCCCCGCCGACGCCCGGGCCGGGAAGCCGCATGGCTTCCTCAAGGCGGAGCAGGTCGACGCGGCCCGCATGGCCAAGGTCCGCCTGCTCGCGAAGGTCGCCGAAGAACGCGGCCAGCCCCTCGCCTCGATGGCCTTGGCTTGGGTGCTCCGGGACAAGCGCGTCACCACGGCGATCATCGGCGCCAGCAAGGTGGCCCAGCTCGAGCAGTGCGTGGCCGCCGCTCATTCCACTCCGTTCGCTTCCGAGGAACTGAAGCGGATCGATACCATCCTGGCCGGCTGACGATCACTCCGGGGTTGTGCCGTCGGAACCCGCCCGCAAGGTTGGGTCCATGTCCGCCGGCGCCCCTCTGCCCTTCAAGATCAGCGTCCTCGTCTTCATGCACGACGAGGCCGGCCGGCTCCTGCTCATCCAGCGCACCAAGGCCCCCAACATCGGCTGCTGGAGCCCGATCGGCGGCAAGCTGGAGATGGCCACGGGCGAATCGCCTTTCGAGTGCGCCGTCCGCGAAACCGCGGAAGAGACCGGCGCGAAGGTAGCGACCGAGGACCTCCATCTCTTCGGGATGATCTCCGAGAAAGGCTACGAAGGCCAGTCGCACTGGCTGATGTTCCTCTTCGACTGCCGCAAGCCGCTCAAGGGCCTCCCGCAG
>CAIKWA010000187.1 GCA_903831005.1 uncultured Opitutia bacterium | reverse complement strand
GGCTTTACCGCCGAGGCCTTTACGCTCGATCACACGGACAGCGGTGAGTAGCGGCTTGCCGGCGGCTTCCTGGCGGACGAGCAGAAGACGAGACTGTGGTCCCTTGGCGTTCCAGACTTCGACACAGGGAACTCCCGGCTTCCCGATTGCGACCGGCTCGAGGGCGGTCACGGATGGCTCGACGGTCCGTTTGCCGGCGGCGTCGAAGGTCGAACGATAGGCGATACGGAGCTCTTGAACCGACCCGTCGGAAAGGCCGAAGAAGACGAGTCCGGTACGGGGGTAGCTCCGAACTGCGGTGACGCGACGTCCGCCGAGCGAAGGCGACCATTCGAGGAGCTTGGACCCATCCTTGGCGCGCTGGAAGACCACCTTGCCGTCAGCCAAGACGACATAAGGGAAGTCGCCGTATTCGTCTTCACCGAAGGCGACCGCGGCGGCCGGGACAGCGAGAGAACCCGCTGAGGAGACTTTGGCGCCAGTGAAGAGCGGGAAGACCTGAAAGATCAGGAAGGCCAACATCCCGAAGACTGCAAGCACCACGCCGACGCCGCCGAAGCGGATGAGGCGCCCCATCCACCGGTCGGTGGCCAGGGTCATGGGACTCACGGTAAAGCGCGACTCCGGAGCTGCGTCCGGAGAAGGCTTTTTGTCGGAAGTTTCCATTGGGTTACAGTCTGGTGTCGTTGGCTCTAAGAAAGGGTAAGGCGGGGAGACCCCGCCTTGGGAGGACCCGAGATCGTACCGCCGCGCTTTTCAAACCGACCCCGAAGGGCGTGGTGGCGACGGTACGATTTCGAGACCAAACTTATTCGGCGCTGTAGTACTTGAGCGAGGCGCGGCCTTCGGAGGAAACGTCAGCCGGCAGCGGGTAGTAACCATCCTTGATCGTGATTTCCTGGCCCTGCTTTGAGAGCACGAAGGTGATGAACTCGCTGGTGAGCTTGTCCATGTCCTTGGAAGGAGCTTTGTTCACGTAGACGTACAGGTAGCGAGCCAGCGGGTAGCTACCGTTGAGGCAGTTGGCGTAGTTAGCTTCGATGAGGGGCGAGCCGTCTTCAACGGAGAGGGCGAGGGCCTTGACGCCCGAGGTCTTGTAACCGATGCCGGAGTAACCAATCGCGCCGAGGTCAGCGGCGATACCCTGGACGACGGAGGAGGAGCCGGGCTGCTCCTTGATGGAGGACTTGTAGTCGCCATTCTTCAGTGCGGTATCCTTGAAGAAACCGTAGGTACCGGAAGCGGAGTTACGACCGAAGGAGGAGATCGTCTTACCGGCGAAGGCGCCGGTCAGTTTAGCGTCACCCCAAGTGGCGATGTCCTGGCCACCACGCTTGCGGGTGGAGGAGAAGATGCCGTCAATCTGATTCAGGGAGAGACCAGCAACCGGGTTGTCCTTGTGAACGAAGACGGCGAGGGCGTCGATGGCGACGGCAATCTTGGTCGGCTTGTGGCCGAACTTACCGGCGAAGCCAGCGACTTCAGAGGACTTCATCTCACGGCTCATCGGGCCAACCTGAGCGGCACCGGAAGTGAGGGCGACCGGGGCGGTGCCCGATCCCTTACCTTCGACCTGGATGTTGACGTTGGGGTACTTGGCCTTGAAGCCTTCGCTCCAGAAAGTCATCAGGTTGTTGAGGGTGTCAGAACCAACCGAGTTCAGGTTACCCGAGACGCCAGAGGTGACGGCGTAGTCAGGCAGCTTGGCATCGACGGTAACAACCTCGGCGGCGGCCGGGGCGGCGGACTGAGCAGAGACGACGGTCGCCGTGAGGGCGAGCAGCGCGAGGGACTTGAGGGAGGTGTGCATGTTTGTGGAAACAGAGGTATCATCTCATAGGATTGTTACAGTCTCGTGTCGGCGGGGTGTTTCTTGGGCAATAGCCCCACCCCCTCCAGGACCCACTAAAACCCAAAACCCCTTATTTTTTGAGGTATTCGCTAATGAGCTCAACCGAACGGGCCTCAGCCTGAGCCAGCGGGAGCCCGCCTTTGACCCCAGGACGCTTGTGACCCGATTGCATGAGCCAGGCATCTCGCAGGACAGCCGAGCTATCGCGAAGCAACTTGAGCTTCGCACCTTCAGCAAACTCCACGTCGGACTTCCACTTCATCATCGGCGCAAGCGACTGCCACACGGCCTTCGCCATGAAGAGATGACCTTGCTCGCCAGGATGGAGATTATCTTTGGCGTAGATGAAAGTCGGATCGGCCTTCTTCGCCGCATCGACCGCCTGATGCAGGAGCGGATGAATATCGATGACCTGCCAGCCCGCCGAACGCTGCGCGACGAGCCAAGCTCCATAGGCTTCCATTACGCCGTCGTAATTGATGACATCTTTCGCGCGATCATCCGGCGCGTAAAGCGGCGGAGTCACCACGATGACCTGCGCGCCGGAGCGGATGCAGGCGAGGCGCAACCTGATCATGCCATCCTGGAAGGCGAGCTGACGTACCGCGTCGAGCGGCTGATAGATGCCATCGTTGATGCCGTAGCAAGCGACGACGAGCGTCGGCTTATACTGGGCAAGCACGCGACCGAGACGCTCGTGCAGATCAGGGCGTGGGAAACTGCCGCCGGCATGCCCGGGTTCAGAAAGTCCCGACGTCGTCTCGCTCGAAAGGCCCATGTTGACGATGGTCGCACGAGAGAGTCCCTTCTGGGCGCGGATGGCGGATTCGACATAGACTGTCCAGTTACCGCCATAGGTGATGCTGTCGCCGAGAAAGAGGATACGGGCCTCGAACTTATCGGCGGAAGCGCGCGCGGTGAACAGCATCAGAAAAGCAAGAAAGAGTCGGGGCATCCCTGCACCTTGACAGGTCGCCGAAAGAGGTAAAAGCGGATTAAGGCATAAGTTATTAACGGTCGGCGCGCCACTTCCGCCTTCTCCCCGAGGGCCGAGGAGCTATCGTCAGCCGTCCTGAACCCGCCCATCCACATCAAGGGAGCCCGCACCCACAACCTGAAGGACGTGGAACTGACCATCCCTCGTTATCAGCTGACCGTCATCACCGGGGTCAGCGGCTCGGGTAAATCTTCCCTCGCCTTCGATACCCTGCACGCGGAAGGGAGCCGCCAATACCTCGAGTCTCTGTCGGCCAAGGCCCGCGGCATGCTGGATTCGGCCCCGCGGCCGGACGTGGACTTCATCCGGGGCCTCTCCCCAGTCATCGCCATCGCCCAGCGGACCGGCGGTAATACCAACCCCCGGTCGACAGTCGCCACCCTGACGGAAATCGCCGACCACGCCCGCCCGCTCTGGATCGTCGCCGGCGACCGCCGCTGCCTGAAGGACGGCCAACCCGTCCGCCGGCGCTCGCTCGACGACAATCTGCGCTCCCTGGAGTCCATCCCCGCCGGCACCCGCCTGATGGTGGTAGCCCCGGTCGCCAAGGACCGCCCGTCCGTGCTCCTTGAAGCCTCCGCCGACCTCGGTCGACGGGGTTTCTCGCGCGTCCGCGTGGACGGCATCGTCGCCACCCTCGAAGAAGCCGCGGGCCTGCTGACCGGACGCGAAGCCAAGCAACTCGACGTCGTGGTCGACCGTATCGTCGCCGGCCCCGACCAGCGTAGCCGCCTCGCCGACTCGCTCGAACTCGCCTTCCGCGAAGGCCGCCACCGCGCGAGCGTGCTCGCCGAAAAAGACGGACGCTGGGAAGAGCACGTGCTCTCGCTGCACCTCGCTTGCGAACATTGCGGCGAAACGTATGAACCTATCAGCCCGCGGGCCCTCTCGCACAATCACCCTGAAGGCGCCTGCGCGGATTGCGGCGGCCTCGGCCGCCAGATGCGCTTCCAGGAAAGTCTTTCTATTCGCGACGAAACCCTGTCGATTCACGACGGCGTCGTGAAGCCTTGGAAGTGTGCGACCCGCAAGACGCTCATCCGCCGCAACGCGATCACGCGCGCGCTCGCCGAGCAGGTGCCGTTCGACCTTAAGACCCCGTGGCGCGACCTACCTAAAGCCGTGCGCGAGTTACTGCTCCACGGTGACCCGAAGCGAAAGTTCCAACTCCCTCCATCGAAGGGCCGTAAACTTGTCGAGACCGTCTGGGCGGGGATGTTCACCGAACTTGAGCACGCCTACCGTACGACTACCGGTGAATCGTTGCGCCAGCGTCTCCTCCAGTTCCAGGCCGGCTCCGTCTGCGCTGGCTGCCAAGGCCGCCGACTCTCCCCCACCGCCCTATCCCTTCGCCTCAACGGCAAGTCCATGGCAGACTTCCTGGCGATGACCGTTCCCGCCGCGCTGGAATTCACCAAACAGCTCGCCACCCATCCGGGCGTCATACCCGTCGAAGAAGCACGTCGCGGCCTCGAGCAACGTCTGTCGTTCCTGAACGACGCCGGTCTCAACTACCTCACGCTTGACCGAGAATGCAGCTCGCTCTCCGGCGGCGAAGCGCAGCGCGTCCGCCTCGCCACGCAGCTCGGTCTCGGGCTCGTCGGCGTGACCTACGTCCTCGACGAACCCAGCATCGGGCTGCACCCAAGCGACCACCAACGCCTCATCGGTTCGATCCGCGGACTGCGCGACCTCGGCAACACCGTCTTGGTCGTCGAACACGATCGTGACATGATACTCGCCGCGGACCACCTCATCGAAATGGGGCCCGGCGCCGGCATCGACGGCGGCCGCATCGTCTTCGAAGGCACGGCCAAGGCCTGTGCTGAGCACGCGACTTCGCGCACCGGTGCCTATCTTTCCGGACGCGCCACGCTAGAAGGCATCGTGAAGCGCAAGGCGCCCGGCAAGGCCCAGCTCACCGTCAAAGGCGCCACCGAGAATAACCTTAAGGATGTCACCGCCTCGTTCCCGATTGGCGGACTCACCGTCGTTTGCGGCGTCTCTGGCTCAGGCAAGAGCACACTCGCCATCGATATCCTTTCCGCCGCCGCCGCACGTAAGATCAACGGTGCCAAGTTCGTGCCCGGCCGTCATGCTGGCATCGATGGACTCGAGCAGATCACCGCGTTCACCGCCGTGGATCAGGAGCCTATCGGCCGCACCCCGCGTTCGAATCCCGCGACCTTCACCGGCATCATGGACCTCATGCGCGAACTCTGGGCCGCCTTGCCGCTCGCTAAGGCCCGCGGCTACGGCCCCGGCCGCTTCAGCTTCAATGTACGCGGCGGTCGCTGCGAGACATGCTCCGGCGAAGGCTCCGTCACGCTCGATATGCAGTTCCTCGGCGAGACGTTCGTCGACTGCCCCAGCTGCGCCGGACGTCGTTTTAACCGCGAGACGCTTGAAGTGCGCTTCAAAGGACTAAGCATCGCCGATGCGCTTGGTCTCTCGGTCAACGAAGCCGCCGAAGTCTTCCGAGCGCAACCCAAGCTCGCCGAAAAACTCCGTACCCTTGCGGAGGTCGGGCTTGGTTATATCAAGCTCGGCCAGGCGGCCAACACCCTCTCCGGCGGCGAAGCCCAGCGCCTCAAGCTCGCCGCCGAACTCGCGCGCCGCGACCACTCCGGACGACTTTACGTCCTCGACGAACCCACGACCGGCCTGCACTGGGACGACATCGCCAAGCTGCTCGCCTTGCTCGGCCGACTCCGCGACGCGGGCGCCACGCTCATCGTAATCGAGCACCATGCCGACGTCATCCTCGCCGCCGACTGGGTCATGGAACTCGGCCCCGAAGGCGGCGAGAAAGGCGGCCAGCTCGTCTACGCCGGCCTGCCCGAGGGCCTGCTCAAGCAAAAGGGCTCGCCGACGGGGCGTGCGTTGGAGCAGCGTTCTTAGTTCGTGGTTCTTAGTTCTTCGTCAGAACCTAAGCAGACGACTTACAGCCTCGCGGAGATTAACCCCGCGACGGAATTCAAATCCGCGACTTCACTGTCATTGAATTCGTAAGGCTGCATCTTACCGATGCCGAGGACACCGACCACCTTGCCGTCGGCGCTGACGATCGGGACGGCGAGCGCCCCTTGGACGTTCGTCTTACGCGCGTCGGGCTTGGCCACTCCACCGAGGTCTTCCTGGAGATTGCAGAGCTGGACGGCTTCCTTGCGCTGAGCGGCGCAACCAGCGATGCCCTTACCGAAGGGGATATTATCGATCTTCGGCAGCAGCATCGGGAGAACGTGCGGCGGGATGCCGTGCTGAGTGACCAGCATGAGCAGGCCCGTGGACGGATCCGTCCGGTGAATCGTGCCCGTAGCGCACTGGAAGTTCGCCAGCACCTGGACCAGCACGGCGTGCCAGTCAGGCTGACCGACGAGGAGTTCCGGGACACCAGCGGTAGGTTGCGACATGGTAAGAAAAATTAGACAACGCCCTTGGCCATACGTTCCTTGAGCCAGACGAGGCCACTAGCTTCCTCACCGAAGACGCCGTCCAGTTGGGCCTCGAAGGCTTCGTCAAGGACTTGGGAGAACCAACCGGCGGGCTTGTGGCCTAGGGCGATAAGATGGCGGCCCAGGATAATGCGCTTAGGCGCCGAATCGGCGACCTTCAAGGCTTGGGCCCGCTCTGCCAGCCAGATTCCCTGAGGTGACGCTTCCCCCGGCCAGAGCGGCGGACGACCCTTTCGGTCGGCGATATCGACGCGAATCAGACGGTCGATGCGCACGACCTTGGTGGCGAGACGGCGGACGGCGGCATCGCCGGCCTTCGCCCGGAAAAGTTCGTGGGGCTGGGCATGCCAGCGGACCAAGGGCAACACCGACTCGAGAAGTTTGGTCTCGCGGGTAATCTGCCCGAGGAATTTCTCGGCGAGCGGCACGCTCGCTTCCTCATGCCCATAAGAATGGATTCGTCCGTCATGTGGTTCGACCTTCGTGTGCGTGGCCTTGCCGAAATCGTGCAGCAAGACCGCCAGGCCCACGATGAGGTCCTCATCACGATCGCCGATCCGCTCCTGAGCGTAAGCATCGAGGCAGTGCAGCGTATGACTCCAGACATCCCCCTCGGGATGCCATTCGGGATCCTGAGGGACGCCGATGATGGCGTGGAGCTCCGGGTAGAACTTGGTCCAGCCGCAATCCTTAAGGAAAGCTAAGCCCATCGACGGCTTGCGCCCGCGCAGGATGAGCTTCGTCCATTCTTCCATCAGGCGTTCCGGCGGAAGGTCGGCCTGAGAAAGCGTGGCGCAGAGCGCGATCGTCTCCGGGGCGACCGAGAATTCGAAGCGCGCAGCGAACTGCATCGCACGCAGGACGCGGAGCGGGTCTTCGGCAAACTTGTCCGAGACATGGCGGAGACGATTCGCCTTCAAATCAGCGACGCCGCCCCACGGATCGACCAGCTCGCCCGTGAACGGGTCCCACATGATCGCGTTGAGCGTGAAGTCGCGGCGTTCCGCGGCGTCCTTCGGCGTCATCGAAGGGTCTGCCTGCACGTCAAAATCCGTATGCTTGGCGCCCGTGCGGTTCTCACGACGGGGCACCGAGACATCGATCGGGAAATCCTTGAGCTTCGTCACGCCGAAGGCTGCGCCGACCGTGATGATCCCGAATTCCTTGCGCAGGGCGGCTTCGACCTGGCGCGTGCCGAGACCATAGACCTCGATATCAAAATCGAGTACGGGGACCTGCATCAGCGCATCGCGCACGCAACCGCCGACAAGGAACGGGCGGCCGCCTGCGTCACGCAGCAGCTCGACCACGCGGCGCACGGGCGCAAAGTCGCCGTCGAGGCGGATGAGGTTGGGCTGCAGATTAGGCACGCCCCTACCCTACCGACGCAAGAGCCGGAGGCGAGTGGTTTTGCGAATCAGAGGTTGGTCGTAAACCCTTCCTTCAGCAGCCAGGCCTTCGCCGTGTCGCGGCGGTCGCCTTGCAGCACAATCTCGCGGGCCTCGAGGGCGCCGCCGGTGCCGAGGGCGCGCTTGAGTTCCTTGAGCAACGCCTCGCGCATGCGCATCTCCTGCGATTCGATCCAGAGACCCTTAAGGATAGTGACCTCCTTGCCGCCGCGGCCGGCGCGCTCGTACTGCAGAATCACCTTACCCAGCTTCGGCTTCGCCTTGGCAGCGGGCACGACCGGCTTCGGGGGCGGGCCGGGCGGCAAGGCCTGACCATCCAGCTTATCGAAAGGATTACCGCTCATGCGCCGCGCCCGCAGGTCCCCGCGCCCGGCGACCCGCCTTGGAGGAAGACCAACGCCTTCTCATAAGAGCGGCGGCGCAGGTAGTGATCAAGGTCGCCCGGTAGGCCCGATTCGGGGGCCGCCACTTCTGCATCCAAGACGCGGATGCACTCCAAAAGACCCTCTTTGGCGAGGCCCGGTTGGGCGAGGGACTGGAGCATTTCGAGGATGCGTTGACGGCGGACAGGGTCCATTTGCCCGCAGATTGCGGGCCGAACGGGTCTGGAGCAAGCCCGCGGGGTGGTTTTCATAGTGGACAAAAGGCGGGGGGCTTCCCTATACCAACCCTTCCTTTGGATGGATAGCTCAGTTGGTTAGAGCGTCTGCTTTACACGCAGAATGTCGTGGGTTCGAGTCCCTCTCCGTCCACCCCTTCCAACAAACTCTCAAGCCGCCATGACGCCCCCTAAGAAGAAGCACACGCTCTCCGCCCTCGTCGAAAATAAGTTCGGCGTCCTGGCTCGCGTCGCCGGCATGCTCTCCGGTCGCGGTTTCAACATTGAGACCCTTAACGTCGGACCAACCCACGACCCGGCCTACTCGCGCATCACCGCGACCGTCGTCGCCGACGACGCCGCCCTCGATCGCTGCGTCAAGGCCCTCGATAAGCTGATTAATGTCATCACCGTGAACGACTTCTCCCGCGAGGAAGTCGACCACGTCGCCCGCGAGCTCATCCTCGTCAAGGTGAAGTCCGACAAGAAGACCCGCACCGAGATCCTCGAGATCGCTGGCCTCTTCCGCGCTAAGGTCGTCGACGTCGCCCACGACTCCCTGCTCATCGAGTTCACCGGCAACGTGACCAAGATTTCTGCCTTCCTCGATCTCATCGAACCTTTCGGTATCATCGAAACCGCCCGCACCGGCGCCGTCGCCCTTACCCGCGGCCTCAAGAAGGCCTCTAAGTAACCCCTTTTCCACCAAAACACCATGCCTGCCAAAGTGTACACCGACAAGGATGCCGATCTCGGCTTCCTG
>CAIKWA010000186.1 GCA_903831005.1 uncultured Opitutia bacterium | reverse complement strand
CGGAAGTCGGCCGAGGACTGCAGGCGATCCAGCAGAGCAGTGCGGACGAGTCCATGCGACTGCAGTACGCCCATAGCTTCGAGATATTGAGACTCCGAGCGGTCCTTAGCGATAAAGGCATCCGCGGCGGCGGCGACCTTATCAGTCGGGCGAGTGAAAAGCAGACGGCGAGCCTGATAACGGGTCCAACGCTCGGGTGAGCCGAGCTGGGTGAACAAATCACTCTCAGACATGGAAACGAGGTCGGGCTGCTTCACGGTCGGCAATCCCTTGGCAGTGATGCGCCAGATACGGCCATGCGAACGATCGCGGCGCGGGTCGGCATAGCTGGCCTGGTAATGCCCGATGACGGCATTGAACCAATCGCAGGCATAAAGGGCGCCATCCGGGCCCACGGAGACGTCCACCGGACGGAAGGCTTTGCTGCTCGAGATAATGGGGCTGACGATGCGCTCGGTCTTGAAACCAGCTCCATCGTCGACGAAGCGATGCAAGTCGACGGTGTTGCCGTAATAGCCGCCGATAAAAGCGGCGCCTTGGAGGTTTGCCGGCATGGCCTTGGTGCCGACGATATCAACGGAGTTAGACTTCAGCGGCGAATCGAAGAGCGAATGCGTCCCGGCATATTCGTCGGGTGTCTCGATCGCACCCAGTCCTGGGAGGCTGTAATAACCCGCGACGCGATCGCCGCTCTTATGGAAGGGCTGGAAGAAATCATCGAAGGCGACCCCCCAGCAATTGTGGCCGGCCTTGCCATACTGGAAGAACGGCTGGAGTCGCTGGTTCTTCAGGTCGTAGCGCATCAGGCCCGACTTCGGCAGGCTGACGATACCACGCGGCGTCTCGACCCGCGTGATGGCGTGCAGGCCTTGGCTCATCCAGAGCGTGCCATCCGGACCGTGGCTAATCGAGTTCACGAGCTGGTGGGTGTCGCCGACGCCAAAGCCTGACATCAGGACCTCGGTCTTGTCTGCCTTCCCGTCGCCATCGGTGTCGGTGAGCTTGATCAGACGATCGAAATCACAGACGAGGATCGACGTGTTGCCGATATCGTCAGTCAGTGGTTCGACACCTTGGACCATCGTCAGGCCTTCAGCGAAACGGACGGACTTGTCCGCCTTGCCATCGCCATCGGTATCTTCAAGGCGGAGGATGTAGTCGCGAGGCTTCACGCCGGGCACGGCCTGAGGGTAGGTCGGCGAGCAACAGACGTAGAGGCGGCCCTTGGCGTCCCATGACATCTGGGTGGGCTTAGCGACTCCGAGGGATTCATCGGCGAAGAGGTTGACCACGAAGCCGTCAGCGACCTTGAAGGTGGCCTGCTCTTCGGCGGCGGTCATCACCTTCTCCGTACCTACGTTCGGTCCGGCCTGAGGGGCCGGCTCGACGGACTTCTCTCCACGGGCCAGCGCCTGGATGTGCTTGTCCCAGGCCGCCACGAGCGGGCGATAGGCTTCGAAATTCTGTTTAAGCGATGGGACGGGACCGAAGCCTTTGCCGTAGTTCTGGGAGATGCGGTCGCCATAGACGAACGACCAGTTGGCCGGACGCCAGCAATCGGCCCAGAGGCGGTTCTTCTCGATGATGGCGGTACGCAAGCTGGCCGACTGATACAGCGACTCCGGCAAGCCGAGCGCCCGGGCGCACTCCTGTCCGATCGCGGCGAGGCCATCATCTGAAAGGTGTAGTCCATCGACCGAAGCATGATCCTTGGCTGCCTCCGTGAGATTCACGAAAGGCAGGCCACGCTGTTGGGCAATGTCGGCCACCGCGGTAGCGTAAGCCTTGAGGTCGGCGAGCCTTTCGGGGGAACGCAGGTTAGGCGGACGGGTCGAAGTCATGAACCCAGCCGGCGAAAGCAGGACGATGCGAGGGGTGTGGCGGTTCAGGTCGTCGAGCAGCTTATGGTAATCGGCCTTGAACCTGGCCAGACCTCCCTGCCCTTGCAGTGACTCGGCCTGACCGAACTGCACTAACAAAGTCGTCGCTCCGGCGGTCTCGAGCTGGCCCTTCCACGGGCCGAAATTAAGGTCACGCCACTGCTCATGGACCGTGTCGGCCTCCCAGGCCATGGAACGGAAGACGGGGTTCTTGGCGGCGAAGGCCGTCGCTAGCCGCGACTCGATCGCCCCCGACTTGGCCTCGCGGACAAGGTTCTCCTGGCCGATGAAGACGACGACTTCATCCTGACCTAGCTCGAACTTGCCATCCTTGAAAGCCGCTGGCGGAGTCCAAGCCGCTTTCGGTTCGCCGAAGCGGTTGAAGACGTCGCCCTTCGTGACGACGGGGACTTCGGTCAACGGGTCGAGGGTGATGTTACGGTAGCGTATCTCAGCCTTGTTATTGCCGTGGATCTGCAGGCCGATGAGGCCGTAGGCGTCGTCGACGGACGGATCGGTCTCGCTGTAGGCCAGCGTCTGCTTGCCAGTGAGACGGATGATGATGAGCGGACCCATGGCCTGGATCTCGTACTTGTTCCATTCCCCCTTCTTCTCGAGGTCGGCGATTTCCGACTCTTCATTAACGCCGACGCCACCGTAGCCGGCGCCCGCGCGG
>CAIKWA010000185.1 GCA_903831005.1 uncultured Opitutia bacterium | reverse complement strand
GCTGAACTGCCGGAAACCGGCAAGGCCATGCTCGTCAACGGACACACCGGCGAAGCCTTCGACCAAGACGTCGTGGTCGGCTACATCTACATGATGAAGCTGAATCACCTCGTCGCGGACAAGATCCACGCCCGTGCGACCGGTCCGTACAGCCTCATCACGCAGCAGCCGCTCGGCGGCAAGGCCCAGTATGGCGGCCAGCGCTTCGGCGAAATGGAAGTCTGGGCCCTCGAGGCCTACGGCGCGGCTTACACCCTGCAGGAACTCCTCACGGTCAAGTCCGACGACGTCGCCGGACGTACCAAGATCTACGAGCAGCTCGTCAAGGGTGACAACACCCTCGTCAGCGGCACGCCCCAGTCGTTCAACGTGCTGATGAAGGAAATGCAGGCCTTGTGCCTGGATGTCCGCCTCGGCTCCACCACCGCGCCCACCCCGGATCGCAACTGAGCGTCCGTCGTACCCACCACCAGACCTTAACAGACATGATTCACCCGGAGCACACCCCCGAGTTCACCGCCAACGAGACGAAGGAACAGTCCTTCGATTTCGTCTCCATCTCGATCGCCTCTCCCGAGGAGATTGTCCAGTGGACCGGCGAGCAGTTCCTCGACGAACTCGACGAACACGGCAACCGCAAGGTCAAGGGCCTCAAGGAAGTAAAGAGCCCTGAGACCATCAACTACCGCTCGTTTAAGCCTGAGCCGAACGGCCTCTTCTGTCAGCGCATCTTCGGCCCTGTTCGCGACTACGAATGCTACTGCGGCAAGTACAAGAAGGTGAAGTACAAGGATGTCGTCTGCGACAAGTGCGGCGTCGAAGTCACCGTCTCTCGCGTCCGCCGCGAGCGCATGGGCTACATCCGCCTCGCTATCCCCGTTTCCCATATCTGGTTCCTGAAGAGCATGCCCAGCCGCCTGTCGCTGATGCTCGACATGACCACCCGCCAGCTCGAACAGGTCATCTACTACCAGAAGTACCTGGTCGTCGACCCGGGCGCCACCGGCATGGAAGAGAAGGAACTCCTCGACGAGGAATCCTACCGCCGCGCCGTTGAACAGCACGGCCCTGACGCCTTCAAGGCCCGCATGGGCGCCGAAGCCCTCCAGCAGCTCCTCAAGAAGATGGATCTCGCCTCCACGGTGGAGAACCTCCGCGACCAGCTCCGCTCCACGCGCTCCAAGCAGATCAAGAAGAAGATCGCTCGCCGCATGAAGATCATCCAGGGCTTCCTGGCTTCGGGCAAGCGCCCTGAGCACATGATCCTGACGGTGCTTCCGGTCATCCCTCCGGACCTCCGTCCGCTCGTTCCCCTTGAAGGTGGCCGCTTCGCGACCTCTGACTTGAACGATCTCTATCGTCGCGTCATCAACCGCAACAACCGCCTGAAGCAGCTCATCCAGATGAAGACGCCGGACGTCATCATCCATAATGAGATGCGCATGCTCCAGGAAGCCGTCGACGCTCTCCTCGACAACGGCCGCCACGGCAAGCCGGTCAAGGATCGCGATCGTCAGCTGAAGTCGATCTCGGACATGCTGAAGGGTAAGCATGGTCGTTTCCGCCAGAATCTCCTCGGTAAGCGCGTCGACTACTCCGGCCGCTCCGTCATCGTTATCGGTCCTGAGCTCAAGCTGAACCAGTGCGGCCTCCCGAAGAAGATGGCGCTCGTCCTCTTCGAGCCGTTCATCATCCGACGCCTCAAGGAACTAGGCTTCGCCCACACCGTCCGTGGCGCTCGCAAGCACATCGAGCAGAAGAAGCCCGAAGTCTGGGATATCCTGGAAGAAGTGACCAAGGGTCACCCGGTGTTCCTCAATCGCGCGCCGACGCTCCACCGTCTGTCCATTCAGGCCTTCGAACCCATCCTCATTGAGGGTGACGCGATCCGCCTCCATCCGCTCGTTTGTACCGCTTACAATGCGGACTTCGACGGTGACCAGATGGCGGTCCACGTCCCGCTGTCCCTGGAAGCCATCATGGAGTGCAAGCTCCTGATGATGTCCACGAACAACATCTTCTCGCCGTCCAGCGGTAAGCCGATTCTCACGCCGTCCCAGGACATCGTGCTCGGCGCCTACTACCTGACGCTCGAACCTGCTGATAAGCCAGCGGCTAATACCCACCTGCCGGTACTTGGCTCCGTATCTGAGGCGACGTTCGCCGAAGCCGAAGGCTCGCTCCACCTGCATGACTGGGTCCGCTTTGCCAACCCCGACTACAATCGCAAGACGGTCCACGGTGAAGCGACGGGCAGCACGATCGTCACCACGGTTGGACGTATCATCTTCAATACCATCTGGCCTTCCGAACTCGGTTTCTTCAACGAGACCGTGAAGAAGGGCCAGCTCGGCGACCTCATCCTGAAGACCTACAAGCATTGTGGCCGCGAGGCTTCCATCCCGGTCCTCGACGCCCTCAAGGAAACTGGCTTCCGCATCGCGACCAAGGCCGGCATCTCCATCGGCGTGAATGATATGATCTACCCGAAGGAGAAGGAAGGTCTCGTCCGCGAAGCCACCGCCAAGGTCCGCGAATTCCAGCGCCAGAACGAATCCGGTACGATCACCAACGACGAACGTCGTAATAAGGTCGTCGACACCTGGTCCGGTGCCACCGATGCCATCGCGCAGTCGGTGTACACGACGCTCTCGCAGTCCGCGAAGGTGGCCGGCGTGAAGAAGGGCGATCCTCGCCATTCCCACCGCATGCTCATCAACCCGGTCTACGTCCTCATGGACTCCGGTGCCCGTGGTAACAAGGCCCAGGTGAAGCAGCTTTGCGGCGCCCGCGGCCTGATGGCCAAGCCGTCCGGCGAAATCATCGAACGCCCGATTCTCTCGTCCTTCCGCGAAGGCCTCTCGGTCCTTGAGTACTTCATCTCGACGCACGGCGCCCGTAAGGGTCTGTCTGACACCGCGTTGAAGACCGCTGACGCTGGTTACATGACCCGTAAGCTTTGCGACGTGGCCATGGACGTGATTGTCACCGACTCTCGCGACGTTGCCCCTGGCTCCGAAGTCATCACGCTCGGCGACGCCGCTCTCGGCCGTCACCTCGCCGCTGATGTTCCTAATCCGTCTGGCGCCGTTAAGCCCCTCGCTAAATCCGAAGCCCCGCTAACGGAAGAACTCATCGCCAAGTTGCGCGATGCTGCCGTCGATCGCGTCCACGTCCACATCCCGAACGGTGTGTGGAAGACCCCCATCTACGATGGTGACGAACTACTCGTGTCGCTCTCCGAACGTATCGTTGGCCGTTGCCCGTCCGAACCCGTCGCGAACCCGCTTAACCCTTCCGAAATTATCGTGAAGGCCGGCGAGCTCATTGATGAAATCGCCGCCAAGCGCATCGAGACTGTCGGTCTTGATCGCGTCAAGGTCCTCTCTCCGCTCACGCACATGAACGTGAACGCGATTCCGCCTACCTCCTACGGTCTCGATCCTTCGACCGGCCGGATGGTCGAGCGCGGTACCGCGGTCGGCATCATCGCCGCCCAGTCCATCGGCGAGCCGGGCACCCAGTTGACCATGCGTACGTTCCACATTGGTGGCGTCGCTCAGCTGAAGACCCCGGAAATCAAGTCCAAGGGCAAGGGCCTTGTCCAGTACGTCGACCTCACCACGGTCTCCGTCGGTGACAAGGTTGTCGCCGTCAACGGTAACGGTTCCATCCGCATCCTCAATGAAGCCGGTTCGCCGACCGAGGAATATCGCATCGTCGCCGGCTCCGTCGTCGGCGTCGAGGATGCCAAGTCCATCGACAAGGGCGTCCTGATTGCCGCCTGGGATCCTAACTCCACCCCGATCATCGCCAACGGCGACGGCAAGATTCGTCTCGTCGACATGATCTCCGGCGTGACGTTCACCGAAGAGCGCGATCCGTCGAACAATACGTTCTACAAGTCCGTCATCGAGCACTCCGACGAACAAAATCCCCAGATTCAGATCATCGGCTCCAATGGTAAGGAAGTCGGTTCCTTCTCGATTCCCGCCGGCGCCCGCGTCGAAGTGGACGAAGGCGACAAGGTCAGCCGCGGCTCGATCGTCGCCAAGATTCCTCGCCAGGCTGCCAAGACGCAGGACATCACCGCTGGTCTGCCGCGCATTTCCGAGCTCTTCGAGGCCCGCCCTCCGAAGGACGCCGCCGAAATCGCCAAGATCGACGGTACGGTTCGCTTCGAGCCTTCCATCCGCGGCAAGAAGCGCCTCGTCATCGCCGACTCCATCGGTCGCGAAGAGGAGCACCTCATTCCGCACGGTAAGCACATCATCGTCGCAGCTGGCGATAAGGTGAAACAGGGCCAGGTCCTTACGGATGGCGCTGTCGACCCGCACGATATCCTCGACATTCTCGGCCAGTCCAAGGTTCAGGATTACCTCATCACTGAGATTCAGAAGGTGTACCGCACTCAGGGCGTCGTGATTAACGACAAGCACATCGAAATCATCGTCTCGCGCATGCTCCGTAAGGTCCGCATCACCGAGCCGGGCGACTCCGATTACCTCTGGGGCGAACAGGTCGACCGTACCCTCCTCGCGGAGAATAACCGCTCTATTAACGAGCGCGGCGGTCAGATTGCCGAATCCGAACCGATCCTCCTTGGCATCACCAAGGCTTCGCTCGAGACCGAGTCCTTCATCTCGGCCGCCTCTTTCCAAGAGACGACCCGAGTCCTGACCGACGCCGCCACGATGGCCAAGCGAGACAACCTGACCGGCTTCAAGGAGAACGTGATCATGGGTCACCTCGTCCCCGCCGGTACCGGTCTGCCTGCCTACCGCCGCATCCGCGTCTTCCAGACCCCGACCCCGGCCTAATCTAGACCACCTCTGGTCTTACTTCAGACCCCGCCCACAAGGGCGGGGTCTTTGTTTTGGGGGGTTTCCCATTGTTTGGGGGTTGATGCCACCCTCCAATTTACCTATCAATGTATCAACCCCAACCCACCCATGTCCCGCTTCCTCATCGCAGCCTCCGCCCTCGCCGTCACCACGCTGGTCCAGGGTGCCAATTGGATTCCTACCTCGCCGCTCGTGCAGATCGGTAACGACTGCGACATCTACTTCGACAGCGCCGCTGGCGTGGAGGTCACCGATAACCTTTTTTCCGGTGCGGTTAAGAAGTCGGCGACTAACTGGACCCTCACTCCGGGCTTCCTTCTCGAGTACGGCAAGGATTCGGCCCTTTCGGTCAATCTCTCCGCTAAGCGTACCTTCGTCAACTTTACCGATGCCGCACTTGCTGACCTCGAAGACTCCCGCGACTCGCTAAGCGCTTCCATTCGCTTCGCCGACGGCGGACCGCTTTCGCTTTCCGTCGACTCCTCCTATCGTGTGACTGCTCGTAATGACGATCTGATCCAGAACGGCGTCGATGGAGCCCTCCTAGGCGCCACGCTCGTCCGCCAGGCCAATTACAGCCACGCCCTCCGCGCGGACTACAAGGTGACCGAGAAGCTCAGCGTCGGCCTTGGCTTTACCAACACCTTCAACCACTACCTTAACCCGACCCTCGTTGTGGAGGCAGGTAACTCCAACTATAACACCAATTCCCTGACGGAGCTGAACACCAATTCCATTCCGCTTTCCTTTGATTACCAGGCTTTCGAGAAGCTCAGCTTCGGCCTCGTCCTGCAGCACGATGTCTCGGATTACTCAGCTGCTCCTTATTCCAGCACCAATATCCCCGTCAAGCAGCCCCTCGCGCACAAGCAGCTCATCAAGGATTTTGCCGGCCTGACCCTCAAGGGTCAGCTCACGGAGTCGGGCAAGCTTAACGGCAACATCCGCCTCGGCTACTCGCAGTTCCACTTCGATAACCTGGCCAACGATACCGATTTCTCCTACTCGGTCAGCCTTAGCCACGCGTTGACCGAGCGAATCAGCCAGTCGCTGACGCTCTCCCGCGATGTTACCGCTTCGTCTACCGGTAGCCAGATGGCCACGAAGAACTACACCTACGGCTTGGCCTTCACCGCCGCTGAAGATCTCAGCTTCAATCTCGGCGCCACCAAGAGTGATGTCATGTCCGGTACGACTCCGGTCAACACGTACGTGTATACCCTTGGCGCTGACTACAAGTACTCGAATCACCTCAGCTTCCAGGCTGGCTACAATCTGACCGACTCCAAGTCCTCCACCGCCGCGTCGACCTTCACCTCGAACACGTTCACGCTGACGGCCGCCTTCCGCTACTGAGACCGGCTCCAGCGGTTTTCAGGGCGGGCAGGACCGGTCGGCCGGCGCTCCCGGTCACCTCAATTTCTCCTATGGCTCCCGTCTTGAAAAGACTCTGCGGCGTACTCGGTGCCGCCATCCTCCTCGCAGCTTGCGCTCCCAGCCGGACCGCGCCCGTCTCGGCGGCCGCCTTTGAGCCAGAAAATGTGCTCACCATCGGCCGAGGTGCTTCTTCCGATTCCGCCTTCGCTCCCGCTGGGGCACCGCTGGTCGCTGTGCCCGGCGAAACCAAGGCGTCGCCAGCTAGCCTTCCCTCTGGGTATGTCGTCGCGACGCCGACCCAGCAGGCTGAACCCGCCGAGCGGCAAAACAGCTACCGTCTCCGTCCGCGGGACTTCATCCGCGTGCTGGTCATTAACGAGCCCGACACGCAAATCGAACGCCGCATCAACTCCGACGGCACCATCGATATTCCTTTCCTGAAGAAGCTCGTCCCGGTCGCCGGTCTCACGCTGACGCAGGCCCAGGTCGAACTCGCCAACCAGTTCAAAGTCTACTTCAAGAAGCCCCAGGTCACGATATCGATTGTGAGTTACGCCGAACGCCGGGTCTATGTCTCCGGCTATGTCGGCAAGCCCGGGCCAGTCTCCATCCCTCCGGAGGAGACCCTGACGCTTGGCCGTGCCTTGTCGATGGCGGGCGGAGTGCTGCCCCGGGGTAATCGTTCCGATGTGGCGATCAAGCGTACGCGCGAAGGGACGCCGCTGGTAATCTCCAAGGATGTGCGGCGTATCGACGACGGCGACGAGCCAGACTTTGTCCTAGAGGACGAAGACCAAATCTACGTCCGCGACAGCCGCATCTGATCTTTTCTTATGGCCACTCCGGAACCTTCCCCCGACGGCCACGCGCCCGAGCCGAACCGCGGCGGCAACCGTGGCTATGGTTCTTATGGTGGCTATGGCGCCAGCTATGGCAGCTACGGGGCCGGCAACCAAGGCTATGGTAACTATGGCGGCTATGGTCGCAGTGGGGCAGGGGACGCCAACCCGATTCAGAACTACCTGTTGATGCTCCGGGAGCGTTATTGGTGGATCATTCTCTCCGCCCTCGTCTTCCTGACTCTGGCTCTCCTCAACACCTATAACACGACGCCTGAATACCGCGCCACCGGCCGTCTGCGTGTCTTCCGCCTGGCTCCTAATATCAACGGAGGATCCTCGGCCGCGGACGACAACTTCAAGATTGTCTCAAACGACGACTTCTTCACCGCGGTCGAGTCGATGCGCAGCGCCAACATCATCGAGGGCGTCTCCAAGCGTTTGACCGCCGCCGAGCGGAAGCTCGTGCTCGAACCCTATCAGGCCGGCAACATCTTCTCCGGCCCGCTCACGGAGCAGGAGGTCTTTGCCAAGCAGCGCGGAATCAATCCGCAGCGTCAGACACTGGTAATCAACATCGACTTTACCCACCCCAACCGGGACCTAGCCCGGCAGATTGCACGTTTGTTCTGCGAATCCATCCAGAAGTACAGCGAGGACGACCGCTTGATGGTGACTAATCCTCTCGTCGAAAAGGCGCGTATCGAGATTGAGACCCTTGAGGATAAGGTCCGCCGGCTTTTCGAACAGAAGAACGAGTTGATTAGAAGCCAGAAGCTCCTGTCCATTGCCAAGGATACGAACACGCTCACGACCGAACGTTCGGTGCTCGTCAAGGATCGCGAGGAAACCCGCAAGCAGATCGACGAGAACGAAATCTTAGTCTCCCTTATCATCGCCTATGAGAAGGAAGCCCGCCCGGTCGGCGATATCCCACAGATTCGCGCTGATAGTGATGTCGCCGCCGCTCAGACCGCCATCAGCGCCTCCAAGATTCGCGTCAGTCAGATGACCGAGACTTACACCGATCAACACCCTAAGCTCGTGGCTGAACGAGAAGCCCTTAAGCAGGTGGAGAACCAGCTCAAGGAAGCCGTCCTTCAGGCGGTCAAGTCCCGCCGCGGCGCGCTCGATAACGCCAAGGCGCGCCATGAGGCCATCCTGCGCAACCTGGTCGCCAAGGAAGAGGAGATTTCCAAACTTCAGGCCGCCAATGTTGACCTCGAGCGCGTGGATAAGGACATCAAGGCCAATGAGGAATTCCTTAGTCGCATGAAGCTCAGTTACGAGGAAGCCAAGCTGCGTTCGTCGACTTCCGGCACGAGTACATCCATCCGCATTATGGATATGCCCTCCGTCTCGGATAAACCGATTAACAAGAACTATTACTTCAACGCGCTGGTCGGCGTCGGTGCCGGCCTGCTGTTCGGCGTCGTCCTCATCATCGTTATTGGTACCTTGGACGACCGCATCAAGTCGGTGAAGGACGTCGAGAATTCGCTCGGACTACCGCTCATCGGCACCATCCCTCGCGTCGCCGGGACCTCCGGTCCGGACCGGGCCTTACTGGCGCGTCAGGATAAGGATCGCATCGCCACCGAGGCCGTCCGCTCGATTTACTCGGCGTTGAAGGTCAATCCGGCGGTCTCCAAGGCGCGCGTCTTTCTAGTGACTTCCACGCGTCCCAGCGAAGGGAAGACCTTCGTCGCCACGAATCTCGCCCTAATCTTTGCCCAGCATGCCGAGCGTATCCTGGTCATTGATGCCGACTTGCGCCTGCCAAACGTCGGTCCGTCCCTCGGCTTTACCGGCGACGGAGGGCTCAGTAAGTGGTTCAATGGCGAGACGACGCTCGAGGAAGCCATCGTCCATGACGTCGCTCCCGGACTGGACGTTCTGCCGGTGGGACTTAGTTGCAAGAATCCCACCCAGGTTATCAATAATCCAAGGTTCTTGGCGATGATCGAAGAGATGCGTTCGCGCTACGACCGCATCTTCATCGACTCTCCGCCCATCGGCGCGGTCTCCGACGCGCTTCACCTGCTCCCGAAAGTCGACGGAGTGATTTACGTCGTCCGTTATAACTCCGTCAACCTGCGGAACGCCGTATCGTGCCTTGCGCGCTTACGGGAGGCACAGGCCCCGCTGTTTGGAGTTGTGCTCAATTCCATGTCACTCCGCATGGCCTCGGCCTACACGGACTCGTACGATTCCTCCTACCGTAAGTATTACGTCGACGAACCCCGCGGCCGGCCGGTGGACGAAGGGTCGGCGAAGTCCTGACCCCGCTCTTTCCCACCCATGCGCCCGCTCCTCCTCCTTTTCCCCGCGCTTGCCTTCATCGGTTGCCAGAATGTGCCCATCACGGGTCGCTCCCAATTCATCTTGGTCGACGAGTCTGAGGTCGCCTCGATGTCGGCTTCGGAGTTCTCGAAGATGAAGAAGCTCCCGGCTGACCCGCGTCTGCCCAAGATTAAGGAGATCGGCCTCAAGATCGTCGCCGCCGCCCGCCGCGACGATAAGGCTGGCGTGCTGCCGCCTTCGTCAAAGTGGGAATTCGCTATCATCAATGACACAACGCCCAACGCTTTCGCCATGCCCGGCGGAAAGATTGGTTTTAACTCTGGGATGTTCGCCTACGCCCCGACAGATGCTGACATCGCCGTAATCCTTGGCCATGAAGTCGCGCACGTCATTTGTCGCCACGGTTCCGAGCGCGTCTCGCAGGTCATGGGCGTCGCGCTCGCCGCCGCCGTCGCCGACGAAGCTACGAAGAATTCCTCCGCCAAGACCCGTTCCTCCTGGATGGCCGCGGTGGGGGTCGGTGCCCAGTATGGCATCCTGCTACCTTTCAGCCGGAGTCATGAATCCGAAGCCGATCGTCTCGGCCTGCTCTTCATGGCCCGCTCGGGTTACGATCCGGCCGCTGCACCCGCCTTCTGGGCCCGGTTCGCGAAGGCCGGCAGCAAGACCCCCGAGTTCCTCTCTACGCACCCCTCGGATACGACCCGCGTGAAGCAGCTCCAGGGCTGGTTGCCTGAGGCTCGCGCCCAGATGCCGAAACAGCCTTGAGGCGGATCAGCGTCGGTCCGGCAGGATTGGGCAGGTGAGGTAGACGCCCTTGGGGTCGTTCAGCACCCGGATAGCCCTTAGCCACTTGGCGTTCGCCTTCAGGAACTCCTTAGCCGGGTCGACCGAAGCCTTGGCGAAGAGCGGGGAATCATCTTGGTCGTCGGACAGCATTTTCTGGAGCAGGTTATCCCTGCCGGAGTGAAGCGCCGGCACTTGGATCAGCTCGGCCTGATCAAGCTTGGCCAAGAGCTTGGCCTCTTTGATGGCGTCGCGCAGCCCACCCAGTTTGTCGACCAGGCGGAGACCTTTAGCGTCCTCACCAAGCCAGACGCGTCCTTGGGCAATCTCATGGACCCCGTCGCGCTTTAGGCCGCGGCCCTCGGCAACGATGCGAAGGAACTCCTCGTAGATGCCGTCCACCGACGTCTGGACGATGGCCAGTTCTTCCGGCGTCGCGGCGCGGTGCTCGGCGAGTAGGTCGGCGAACCGGGCGGTCTTCACTCCGTCCGTCCCGAGGTTCACCTTCTTGGCGAGTTCTCCGTAGTTGAGATGCAATCCAAACACACCGATCGAACCAGTGATGGTGGAAGCGTCCGCCATGATGAGGTTCGCCTTGGCAGCAATATAGTAGCCTCCGCTCGCGGCGACGTCGCCCATCGAGACGACCACTGGGATGTCTTTCTTGCGGAGCAGGCCGACTTCCCGGGCGACCACGTCGCTGGCGAACGCCGAACCTCCGGGACTATTGACGCGCAAAACTACCGCCTTGATACGCTTGTCGCCGCGCAGCAGGCGCAGATCGCGTGCCAAGCGGTCGCCGCCCACGTCGCCCGGTGCGCCCCAACCGTCGACAATCTCGCCTTCGGCGTAGACAATTGCGATACGTCCGCCGCCATGGGGCAGCCTGACCTTGCCAGCGTAACGGTGCAGGCTGACCTGCAGAAAAGACGTACCAGACTCATCCGCGCCAGCGCCCGCGGCGATGACCTGCTTGACCAGTTCATCGCGATGCATCGTCTTGTCGGCCAGTTTGAGCTCAACGGCTTTAGCGGCACTAAAGATGCCCGCGGAATCCGCGATCCTGGCTAATGTCGGCGTGGTCATCGCCCGGGACTTGGCCATCTCGCCGAGGATGCGCTTCCAGATACCCCCCATGAGTGCTGCAGATTGTTCGCGTGCGGGCTCGCTCATGGCGCCGCCAATATAAGGTTCAACGGCTGATTTATACTTACCTACTTTCGTCACCTGGACGCCGACCCCAAGAAGTTTCAAGGTCTCACCGAAATACATGTGGTAGGAGGAAAGCCCCTTCAGCTCGATTTCTCCCGCTGTGTGGACGAGAACCTTATCCGCCACGCTGGACAGGTAGTATTCCCCCTGCGAGCCGTTCTCGATCCACGCCAGTACCGGTTTACCGCTGGCTTTAAAGGCGGCGATTGCCCGGCGCAGTTCGGCCTTCTGGGTGACGCCGGCGGAGAGGCCACCATTCAGTAAGATGCCCGCGATATTGCGGTCTTTGGCCGCGAGGTCGATCGCTTCTAGCGCGCGAAGCAGATCCACTTCCGGCCCATTGCCTCCGAGTAGGAAGATATCCAAGCCTGGGGCACCATGCGCAGGCGTATCGTTGATCGTCAGGTCGCCACCAATCACGAGCATCGTCTTGGGCTTCACGGAGACCGTGGCGGAGTCGTGATTGCCGCCAGCCGAACTCGCGAGCGAGACGATGAGGACGATTAACGCGAAGCCTCCGATGGCGATGGCGAGGAAGGTGCCGAGCGCGGAGGCGAAGACGGACTTGAAGAAATCTTTCATGGGAGGGGAAAATGGGTGGGTGTCATTGAAATGATGCTTTCGTGTCTCCTTTTCGCCAATCAAAAGCTCATTTTTGATTCCCTCTTTCCTCTCGATGCCGCCCGTCTCGGGGGCTAGTTTCTGGCTATGTCAGAGAACACGTCCTCGGCCGGCGCCGGCACTTCCCGCAAGGCGTTGGCCATCAATCTCGATCGGTCGGCCTACGGGGCCTTTGCCGAGATCGGGGCTGGGCAGGAAGTGGTCCGGCACTTCTTCAAGTCCGGCGGAGCCTCGGGTACGGTGGCAAAGAGTATTTCCGCCTATGATATGCGCGTCAGCGACGCGATTTATGGCCACCCTCTGCGCTATGTCTCCCGTCAGCGGCTCGAGCAGATGCTTGACCACGAGTACGGACTCCTCGTCGATCGTCTGAAGGCTGAACGCGGACCGGTGACCCGCTTCTTCGCCTTCGCCGACACGGTGGCGACGACCCCTCATGATGGCAAAGGGCAGGGGCACTCCTGGATTGGTATCCGCTTCCAGGATCGGCCTCAGGCTGAGCCAAGCGAAGTGATCCTCCATCTCCGTCTTTGGGACAAGGATGCAGACCGTCAGCAGGACGCCCTCGGCGCCGTCGGCGTGAATCTCATCCACGCCGCCCTCAACACGTGCGATAGCGTCGACAACTTCCTCAACGCCTTGGTTGACGAAGTGGGCGCCGGCCGCGTTGAGGTCGAGTTCGTTCATTTCAGTGGCCCTGCTTTCGGTGCCTTCGACAATCGCGCGGCCGCCCTGCGGCTCGTCCGCCTCGGCCTTACGGATGCCGTGCTCTTTGGCCCGGAAGGCGATCCGCAGGTCCCGAGCGAGTACTTCTATAAGCGTTCGGTCTTGGTCGCCCGCGGCACTTTCCGTCCGGTCTCCATCGTCAACGTCGATATGTTAGCCTGCGCTTTGCGTGCCCTGCCCGAGGGCGGCAAGGACGTGGTCCCGCTGTTCGAGATGTGCATCGGCTCCGACCCGCACCCTGAATCCGAACTCATCGACCGCATCCGCCTCGTGGGTGCGATGCAGCATCCCCTCCTGGTGACGCGCCATCGCGGCTGGTACCGTCTCCCGGCCTACTTCCGGCTGCACACCACGGGGAGCATCACGCTGGTGGCGGGCATGAACAACCTCGTCGACCTCTTTAATCCCGAGCACTACACCCACCTCGAAGGGGGCGTTCTGGAATCCTGCGGCCGTCTCTTTAAGGATGGGGTCCGCGTCATGGTCTACCCGATGCGAGGGGATCAGCTCCGCCGCCTGATTCTCGATCCGGTCGCCTGTAAGGTTTGCTTCCCAGAGAGCTACAGCGTCGCCGAAGATTCGGTCGTCACCGCTTCCGCCATCCAGATGCGCCCCTCGGTGGCCGGCCTGTTCCAGCATCTGCTCAACAACGGCTTCCTGGTGCCCATCACGGGGGCGGACCCCCAGGCGATGGCCTGCCAGCCGCGCACCTTGGCTGAACGTATCCGCAAGAATGAGGGCGGCTGGGAAAAAGAAGTGCCTCCGCCGGTTGCGGTCGCGATCCGCAGTCTCAAGTTGTGGGCGAGGTAGCCCATGCCCGTCACTTCTCTCCCCCCCGCCCAGGATACCGAGCTTTCGCTCTCCGTTGAGCGTGCCTACCGTGAGTCGTTGGTGACCGATCGGCTCGGTGCCCTCTGGTCGCTCATCCTCGCGAAGTGTTTCCTGGCCCAATGGGCGATCCTGCAATTCGCGATCCCAATCAGCGGCCCGCGCTATATCTGGACGCTCACGTTGATCATGGGGATCGTCGCCTCAGCGTATTACCTGCACGCCCATCGGGTGAGGCTGTACCTGCTCCCCACGCATTTCCGCGTGAACGCCGCGGTGCTCGCGGGGCTGGTTGTAGCGTTAGGTTTCGTCGCGTACGCTTATTTCGCCCTCGGCCTCCTGTCCGCTCCCCTGGCGGCGGCCCTCGCGGCTGTGTTGCTAGGTTCATGGTCCCTTGCGCGCGCGGCGTTGCGACGCGCGTGGCCGCCTTTATTCGGCGCTTTCCTCTGGTGGGGTCTCGCCGCCACGGCCTTGCGTTCTCCGCCGAGTGAAGCGTTGCTCTGGCTGGGACTGGGCTTGTTGTGCGCGCAGGCCCTGCCGGGTTTTGCGGTCGCAGCCCAGGCGTCCCGCCGACGCGTCTGATCAGGCCGCTGGCTTGCTGCCGGCGCTGTTCATGAGGTGCGTCATGAAGCGCTTCATGGCCGGCGTCAGGACGCGGCCTTTACGATGTAGAATGGCTAACGGACGGGCCACACGGCGGTCCCGCAAGCGTAGCATGACGAGCGTGCCTTGCTCGACTTCTTGGCGGATGGTGCCTTCGGGCACGAGCGCCACGCCAGCGTCGACTTCCACCGCGCGTTTGAGCGTTTCGATATTGTCGAACTCCATGGAGGGCTCGAGCTCGATGCGCTGCTCGCGAAAGAACTGGTCGAGCGCCTTGCGCGTCGGGATATCTTGGTCGAAGCCGATGAACTTGCCTCCTTGCAGGTCGGCAAGATCAATCTCCTTCTTGCCTGCGAGCTTGTGCTTGGGCGAGCAGATGGCGACGAGCTGGTCTTCCATCAGAGGGATGATCTCGACCTGGCGGGTCTTCTGCGGGAAGGCGACGAGACCGAAGTCCACCGCGTTCGAGATGACGTCCTCGTAGACGAGGTTCGAGCGGCGGTATTCGACGCG
>CAIKWA010000184.1 GCA_903831005.1 uncultured Opitutia bacterium | reverse complement strand
TGGGGATAACCAATCCTTTGACTTTCCCCTAGGGTGGTTTACCGTGATTTTACCCCAATTTACTATGAGACTTAAACGCTCAGGTTTCTCCCTCGTTCTGTCGCTTACCATCATGGCAGCGATGGTGATGATGGTGATCGTCCTCGCTTCTTTCCTGCAGGTGGAAAGCCGCCTCGCCCAGAGCCACGCCGGCTACCTCCGCGCCCGCTACAACGCCCTCGCCTCCGCCAAGATCGCGATCGGCCAGCTCCAGGTTTTAGCTGGTCCGGACCAACGCGTGACCATGCGCGCCGACATGTTCTCCCCGGAACGCACGCCGCCCGATCCCAAGGACACCCCCGCCGTGCCGCGCACGGGAGTTTTCCCCGCCCTATACAACCCAAATTCCCCGGTCGGCAGGTTCGTCGTCCACCAGAAACGCTATCTGACCGGCGTGTGGGCCACCGGCGGCGTGCAAAGTAAGAAAGTGCGCGACTGGGATGTGACCAACCCGCACAACACGCGCCTCTTCCTCGGCTGGCTTTGTTCACCGATGTACAAGGCGACGGGCGCCGACACCGAAATCCCCGACACCACCAAGCTACCAAACTTCCTACCGAACAGTTCCCATTATAATCTTGGTAATGGTCAGGCGGATTACCTGCCCGATAGTCAGGCGCTGATCGACGACCTCGGCACTGAGATGGAATCCAACCCGAACGGTATCCTGGTGCCACTCGTCTCCAGCGGGACGGTCTCCTGGCCAGCGGCGGCGACTGACCGCCGCCGGCAGGAATATTACGGCGCCGTGGACATGCGCCCGGTTCCCCTCCCCGGCCCGACCAACAGCAGCGGCAAACTACTCGGCGCCAACGGCCGCTACGCTTTCTGGGTCGGCGACGAAGGCATCAAGGCCAAGGTCAATCTGCCGGACAGTTTCGCCAAGACGACCAGTGGCTCCGGACTTGCACTGAACAAGCTTTCGACCTGGGAAAAGGAACTCGGCGGCTCCGCGGCGCAACGCAACGGCATCGAGACGATTAAGAATACCGAACGCACCACCCTGCCCGCCACCTTCCAAGCCGACTTCCAAAACTGGCGCGACGCCGACATCAATAACGCCAATAATGCTTCCAAGTTCGCGGATCCCGGCAAAAGCGAAAACCTCCTAATGCCGAAAGTCCTCAGCGGCGCGAGCCTCTCGACCTGGGCGGCACAGGTCTCCGGCATCCTCGCCTCCGGCGAGACCATGAAGAACGGCCTGCGGGCACTGTGGCACGACGTCACGCCATGGTCCTACTCCACCCTCTCCGACACCTATAACGGCGGCCTGAAGTACGATCTCTCCACCGCTTTCGAACTGCCTTACGCCACCTATCGCGGGCTCGAGATCTATCCGGACCAGAAGGACCCATTGAAGACCACCAACGACAATCGTCGCCAGTCGCTCTTCCATAACGCCCCCGGCTACGTCGACCTCGACTTCAACCGCCCGAACCTCGTCGACAAGATCGCCAGCCCCTCGGACCTGCTCGCCGCCTACCCGCGCGCCAGCGAGTGGACGCCGCGCTATACCGCCAGCCTCCTTGGCTCTGGCTACACCCAGCTGAAGACGCAGAACGGCGGCGAGATGCCGGAGCGCCTCGGCTTCATCTACGAAGTGCCGATTGGCTCCCGCTTCTTCAAGGAGACCACTTCCATGGTCAACGGCGCAAAATTCACGCGCGCCGATACCACTACGACGACGCCGACGGCGAACTCACCCGCCAATCCGAAGCGCATCCATAGCCTCCCATGGTCGCAGCTACCGGAGGATGATCCAGAAAATATCAAGGGGCGCATCGTCCGCGGCCCGACGTGGGATCTCTACCGCAACTTCTACCGCATGTACAAGCGCGAGGTCGAGGCGGCCAACAACCTGTCCGGCCTGATGGGTCAGGCCGACGTGCCAAACAGCGAAACGATTGTCGCCCGCGGCCTGGAACCACTCACCTTCGCTTCCGGCAACCGCGTCCCGCCCTTGGCCAAGGCGGTCAGAGACGGCAGCTCGCGCAAGAAATTCACCGAGTGGCCGCTCAAAGGCGCCAACGACCAATCATTCCTAGACGAAGAACGCTTCTACGAAACGAACGTTGACTATACGGACTTCTACTACCGCAACAACCTCAGCGACACCACGTTCGGCCCGGACTTCCAGGCTGATAAGCGCATCTTCCAACCGTTCAATGTCGCCACACCCAGCGGTAATACCAGTTGGGATGGGCGCATCGTGCCCGGCGTCTTCGGGACTTACGAGCACTCCGGCATGGCCCTACCTTCAGCGAAGACCGCCGCACAGCACAACGCCTTCTCGTACGACCTGCCGCCTGGGGCGAACGGCTTCTCGTCCGCGAACTCGGCCTCCGTGGTGACCACCAACACCACCACCCGCACTTGGCCGACGTCCATGAACGTCGCCCCGAGCGTGATCCGCTTCGCGATGGTCTACTCCACCGTCTGGAATAGCGACATGCTCGGTATCGTGTGCGACCCGTACATCACGCTGCACAACCCCTACGACTGCGCCATCGAGTTCGAAGGCATCGCGATGGTCAGCAACGACCAATCGATGACCTACTACTTCCAGTTCGAAGTCGCCGACCTCAATAACCCGACAGACTTCTCTGACCCTAATAATTCCGCGACGCGTTTTTCCATCGGCGATATCTGCCTTTCCCAGTCCACCACGGATGGCCGCGAACTCTCCTTCCGCGCTGTCGCCGGCCAAAAGGGAACAACCAAAAGCAAGTCGGCAGTCTTCCGCCTCGAACCCGGCGAGATCCGCATCGTCTCGCCCTCGCAGGCCACGCGCCGCAGCGATCTCGACGGCACCTCGCCCGTCGCCATCCCGGGCGACCTCGTCTACGAACAGCAGAGCCGTATGTTCTTCCCAATGAACACCTACGTCGGCATGAAACGTGTTCTGCAGAGAACCGCCGGCCAGCCGACGGTGCTGTGCGAAGATATCACCGATAAGCAAATCGACGACGAATACCCAAACTGGGAGACGAACATCGGCGAGGCCGTATCGCGAAAGTGGTTGGAAAGCGCCCGCAACACCGCCAAGAGAATCAAAATCTACCTTCCGGGCTGGGACGGACAAATCCCTTCGCTCAACAGCGAACTTAAAAACTTAGGCAAAAAGCCTTACGTGAGGTTCCAGAACTTCGGCTGGACTGGATGGAATGGCTATATCGTCAACGGTAAAAGCCGCGCGACCAACGCCACCTCTGGCATGGACGGTAACCTTCATTTTAACTTCTACCTGCTCAACCAGAAGAGCGCCAAGCAGCTGCGTCCGCTCAACTGGGAACGCCGCTGGTCCGGCGGACGCGATACCCAACGGGTCAACGCAAACTATAAGTTTGGCGAGGATACCCCACACCTCTGGTGGGCGGTCGACCAACCGTTACTCCTTAACCTCCAGACGCTCTCGGCCGGCTGGCCGATGTTCGGAAACTCCAACCGCGGCTTCGTGACCGATCCGGATGATCGCTGGGCCAACCCCGCAGACACCTGGGATTTCAAGGTCAAGGCAACGGGTAACTGGGGGCCAAAACGCGACCCTGAACAGGACCAACCGTTGATCTACTACGATGACCTCGCCAATTCCGTGAACGAAAATCAGTTCGGCAAACTCCCCGTGCAGGGGCCCTCTGGCGAGAGCCTTACCGAATGGAAATCCACCGGGACCAACATTCAAAAGCAGCCCGTCCTCCTCTTCGACATGCTCGTCCGTGGCGCCAGGGAGTCGAGCGGCACCGATGTTAAATGGTACCCGTCGGGTTTCAACCTCTACCCCAACCGCAACCCTGGCGACCAGGACCGCCTCAAGACCCCGGCGGAACTGAAGTCCGCGCCGATGAATCCTTACTTCACCAGCACGCGCTCGCAACAGGCCTACCTCTTCGGCTACGATGGCAAAGCGCACGGGCCGGTCGGCTGGATTGTCCGTCAGATTCCCCTGACCAGCAATTTCCTCCCGATTGACCTCAACGGCGACAATGCTTTCTGGGGCGCGAGCGTCGAAGCCGGCGGCGGAGGCCAGAATAACGTCGTCCTCTTCCCGATTCCGCGCCGCCCGATGCTCTCGCTTTCGCAGCTCGGCACCGTCGCCTTTGCGCAGACCAACACCGACCCCGACCTGACCGTCGGTTCATCATTCGCCCACCCGGGCATCATCGACCTCACGAAGATTGTCGACTGGCCCGGCCCCAAGGTGCTGAGCACCGCGGAAAAGAATGCCCTCTCCGCGACCGGCCAGGCCCAATACTGGATTCCCGAACACGGCTTCGCTGGTAAGTCGATGGGCGAAGGCGTGATCCGCAACCGCTCCAACGTCCGTACCGACCACGCCTTCGCGGCCAACCTCACGCTCTGGGATTCGTTCTTCTTCAGCGGCCTGCACCTGAACGCCCCTTCGTACCACAGTACTGCCAGCAGCTGGCCGACCGGCCCGAACCTACCCGTCGATAGCAACGTCAAGAAAGCCCAAGAGGATTACCTCCTGTCGCAAGGTGTGACCGACCCCACCTCGTTCGCCTCGCTGAAGTCTGCGTTGGACGCCGGCAGTCTCCCGCTGGCCAATAAGCGCGTCGCCTACACGCCCGACTACAAGCCCGCCAGCACGACGTTCCCCAAGGCCGACGAGTTCCCTCACCCCGCCTTCATCGCGACGAAGTCCCTCTACAACGGCGGCTTCAACGTGAACTCCACGTCCAAGCCCGCCTGGAAGTCGGTGCTGGCCGGGATGAAGGGGCAGGTCCTGCCCAACGCCAACGGTAATTCCACGAGCACCGCCCTGACCAAGTTCGCGCGCGCCTTCGACTCCTCCCCGGCGACCGGTGCCACCAAGCCCTGGTCGAGCCACCGCGAGCTCAACGATAACGAAATCGATGTGCTCGCCGCGGCCGTGGTGAGCGAAGTCCGCCGCCGCGGTCCGTTCATGTCGCTCGCCGACTTCGTCAACCGTCGCCTGATCAACGACGACGCCTTTGGCCTCAAAGGCGCCCTGCAGGCGGCCATCGACGCCACCGACGACCCTGCTAACTCCTTTGCCATCAATAGGACTGCCATCCCGGCCGGCACCAGTAACTTCACCCAGGGCACTTTCGGCGCTCCGGTCGGAATGAACCTGATGAACTTCAACGCGATCACCAACCGAAGAATCCCGAACTATCCGTCGGCCAATCCGTTCCTCGAGGTGCCGAACGTGGACCGCTTCCCCTCGCTGCGGGCGATGAGCACCACGAACAACAAGACCAAGGTGACCGCCGCCCTCGGCGCCCCGGGCATCGTCACCCAGATGGATGTACTCAACTCTATTGGGCCCAATCTGACCGCGCGCTCCGATACTTTTGTGGTGCGAGCCTACGGCGAAGCCCTCGACAACTCAGGTAACTCGATCGGTAAGGCCTGGATCGAAGTCGTCGTCCAGCGAACGGCCGAATACATCGGACCTGCGGGCGTGGACCCCAACCGGCGCAAGCTCGCCTATCGCGGCGTCGATAACAATATGGGTGACGGCACCGACAAGGATCCGGAGGTGATCAACGACTCCAAGACCACCCTCGAGACCTTTGAACGGCGGACCACGACCCCGACCGCTGACGACGCCAACCTGAACCGCGTCTTCGGTCGCCGCTTCAAGACCGTCAACCTGCGTTGGCTCGCCGCCAACGAAATCTGATTCCATGACCCGCTTTTTAGCCCTCGCCGCCCTCCTCGGCGGCCTCCTGTGCGCGTCCGCCCATGCGGTCGACCCGCCCACCGGGCCTAAGACCGCGCCGAAGGCCTCGCCCAAGGCCAGCGCTGGCAAGAAGAAGGAAAAAGAAGTCGAACAACACCTCTGCAAGCTCCGCCTGATGTGGTGGCTGGCCCCGCAGGGCGGCCTCGAGCTCGGCATCCAGCAAGAGAGCGACCAAGGCCAAAATGAAGTCGTCCCCATCGGCATCTCCCAGATGCAAATCAACGGCTCAATCGACTACCATGGCCAGGTCGCCGTGCAGGTCATGCGCAAGGGCGCGACCGGTGAAATCGACAAGAAGGGGAAGCCCATCGTCACCTGGCTACCCTACGTGACCCTGCCGCTGAAGCCCGACGACACCGATATCTGCGTGATCCTCTTTGATAACGGCAAGGGGGGGGCGAACTTCCGAATCTTCGACTTCAAACCGGCCACCTTCCCCTACGGCTCGCTGAAAATCGTCAACCTATGCGCCGCCAAGGTCGCCTGCTCGCTCGACGGCAAGGTTATCCTGGCCGAGCCTGGCAAGGCCGTCCTTTCGCCGAACAGCTTTGCGACGCGCGCCGCGCCGCAGATTACCATGGCCATCCAGGAAGCCGGCGGCGAAGACCGGATCCTCTTCATGTCGCGCATGATCATGAGCGATAGCACCCGCTCGCTCTTCTTCGTGATCGAAAGACCCAGCGACAATAATGAGACCCGCTACGAAGTCACAAGCGTCGTAGACTTTAATCCTAATCCCGCCGGCGTCCTGCGACCCGCCAGCGACGCTCCGTCCGGCAACGAGAACGCCCCAACCAAGGCGCCCAAGGAAACTAAGGCGGCGCCCAGGAAGGCTGCTTGATCGTCCTGCCGCACATACTTCCCATGAGATCCCTCCTCTTGCTGGCGATGTCATGGGTGGCCTCGGGTGCCTACGCAGAAACGAAAGACACCTTCGTTCCGGCCGTAAACTTCCGCCTGACCGCCTCCTGGGCCGACGTACCTGCCGGCGAAGTCTCGGTCACCGTCCGACCGCAAGGGTCCACCCTCGGGCTCAACGCGCTTCAAGCCGCCATCGACTACCCCTGCTTAGTCCGGCACGGCGAGTCATTGGAAGTCTTACTGACCCCGCTCCCGCCCCGTTCGAGTTATGCCATCGGTAAGTTGCCGATCCCGGTCAAGGGCGATGACTTTGCCCTGATCCTGGGCAATACGCCGACGCACCGCACGCTCGCGTGGCTGGTACCGACGGGATTGGATGACCTGCCGGCGGGCGCCACCTTCGTCATCAACCGCTCCGCGCGTAAAATCCGCCTCAGCCTTGAGGGACAGGTCCTCGAACTCGAGGCGGGCGCAGTGCGGCGACACCCGCTCATCGCGGCGCGGCGCATCGTCGCCCAACTCAAGGTCGAAGCCCTCGAAGGCCCTCAATGGACGATGGCCCGAAGCAATCGCATCATCATCAGTCCCGGACAACGCATGATTATGCTCATCGGCCCTGGGCAGCATAATCCTGAGCCTTATCACATCGCTACGGTAATCGACCCGAATTCCGGCTCCTATCAGAAAACCCTGGCCCTCACAGCAACGCCGCCGCTGGCTGATCAGCCAGCCAAGTAACCCGGCTGGCGTGCGCGCGCAGGACTTGGCCGGGGCGAAGCGTGGGCACGAAGGCCCCATGGGCGATCTCACGGAGGGCCGACGCCTTACCCGCACCGCCGACAAGCACCACGATGGCGGCGCACTGGGCGAGCCCGGCTTCCGTGATGGTGAGGCGCCAACCGCGGCCCGGCCATTCCGTGGCGGCGAAGCGTGGGCCTGTCTGCTGGCCGATGAGCGGGCACTGCGGCCAGAGTGAGGCAATGTGACTGTCGTCGCCGAGACCGAGGACGCATAGGTCGAAGGCCCTGGTCGGAGAGCGCTTCGCCCAGGCGGCCTCGTAGGCCGCCGCGGCGGCGTCAGGGGCGAGCTCGACCGGCCAAGGAAAACGGCGGGTCGAGGGGGCTCCCAGGGCATCGAGCATACCACGGGCGGCATGACCAAAATTCGAATCATCGGAAGCGAGAGGGACGCAGCGCTCATCGCTCACATGCCAATCGATCCGCTCGATTGATGCGGCGCTGAGCGCCTTGGTCTGCACCGCCCAGGCATAGAAGGCCTTGGGCGTGGAACCGCCGCTCAAGCCGACGGAAGCCGGCCCACGGGCCGCTAGCGCATTGATACGGGCCGCCAGGTCGGCGAAGGATCCCTCACGGGACAGCACACGCACCGTGCCGGCAGAAGTGACGATGTCGGACATGGGAAAGAGGATAACGGAGCGGAGTATCGAGTATCGAGTATAGACTATCGTGTCCTGAGGTAGGGACGTGATTGCCATCACGTCCGTGGGCGGTCGGAGGTCAGGATCTCGAAAGAGTCTGCCCGGTTATTCGCACGTGCCGCTGCGAACGGCGGCCATAGCAATGGCCGCCCTACCCGAGGCAATATGAGCCAACAAGAAGGGCGTCCTTGCGGACGCCCTTATATCTCTGGCCCCCTGGTCCCCGAATCTGACTTACTGGCAGGCTTCGCAGGTACCGCCGTTACGCATGGCTTCGATGGAGCAGGCGTTCTTCTCTTCGGCGGTGTAGGTCTTCTCGGTCTTCTCGGGCTTCGCAGCCTTCTCGACCGTGGCCTTCTCGATGTTGGAAGCACCGAGGGTGCGGAGGTAGTAGGTGGTCTTGAGGCCAGTGCGCCAGGCGTACTGGTACATGTGCGAGAGCATCTTCAGATCCGGGGTCGGAAGGAAGAGGTTCAGCGACTGGGCCTGGTCGATCCACTTCTGGCGGCGGGCGGCGGCGTCGATGAGCCACTTATTCTCGATGGTGAAGGCGGTCAGGTACTTGTCCTTGATGACCTGCGGAATCTCCGGGATGTCCTTGAGTTCGCCGTCGAAGTACTTGACCTGCTGCATCATCTCCTGGCTCCAGAGGCCGAGTTTCTTGAGGTCGCGCACCAGGTAGCCGTTGAGTTCGGTGAACTCGCCGGAGAGGTTGCTCTTCACGAAGAGGTTCTTGTAGGTCGGCTCGATGCACGGCGAGCTGCCGACGATGTTGGAGATCGTGGCGGTCGGGGCGATCGCGAGGACGTTGGAGTTGCGCATGCCGCTCTTGGCGATCTTGGCACGGACCGGAGCCCAATCCATAAGACCACCGCGCTTGACCTCGATTGGTTCGCCGCGTTCCTGCTCGAGGAGGTCGACGGTATCCTGCGGAAGCAGGCCGCGGTCCCACTTGGAGCCCTTGTAGGTGCTGTAGGTACCGCGTTCGGCGGCCAGATCAGCGGACGTATCGTAGGCGTAGTAGGCCACGGCTTCCATGATCTCGTCGTTAAACTCGACGGCGGCATCGGAGGCGAAGGAGATATCGCGGCGGTAGAGGCAGTCCTGGAGGCCCATCACGCCCATGCCGACGGGGCGGTGGCGGAGATTGGAAACCTCGGCGGCCTTGGTCGGGTAGAAGTTGATGTCGATGACGTTGTCGAGGGCGCGGACGGCGACCGTCACGGTCTCGCGGAGCATCGCATGGTCGATGCTACCATCGGCCTTGAGGTGCGAGTCGAGGACGACGGAGCCCAGGTTGCAGACGGCGGTCTCCTCGGCGCTCGTGTTGAGCGTAATCTCCGTGCAGAGGTTGGAGGAGTGGATGACGCCGACGTGGTCCTGCGGAGAGCGGACGTTGCAGGGATCCTTGAACGTGATCCACGGGTGGCCGGTCTCAAAGATCATCCCAAGCATCTTCTTCCAGAGCTCGATGGCCGGCATCTCCTTGCCGAAGATCTCGCCCTTCTTGGCGCGGGCTTCGTAGGCGACGTAGCGCTTCTCGAAGTCGGAACCGAAGGTCTCGTGTAGGTCCGGGGTCTCGTTGGAAAGGAAGAGCGTCCAGTTCTGGCGATTCTTGAGGCGCTTCATGAACAGGTCGGGAATCCAGTTGGCCGTGTTCATGTCGTGCGTACGGCGGCGGTCGTCGCCCGTGTTCTTGCGGAGCTCGAGGAAGTCCTCGATGTCGTTGTGCCAGGTCTCGAGGTAGGCACAGCCGGAGCCGCGACGCTTGCCGCCCTGGTTGACGGCGACGAGCTGGTCGTTGTGGAGTTTGAGGAACGGGATGATGCCCTGGGATTCGCCGTTAGTGCCCTTGATGTAGGAGCCCGTGCCGCGGACGGAAGTCCAGGAGCCACCGAGTCCGCCGGCCCACTTGGAAAGGAAGGCGTTCTCCGCGATGCCGCGGATCATGATCGATTCGATCGTGTCGTTGACCTGGTAGAGATAGCAGGAGGAGAGCTGGCTGTGGAGCGTGCCCGAGTTGAAGAGCGTCGGGGTCGAGCTGCAGAAGCGGCGGGACTTGTAGAGCGCATGAAGGCGGATGACCCAGTCTTCGCGGCTCTTCTCCTCGCGGAGGAAGAGTCCCATCGCGACGCGCATCCAGAAGAACTGGGGGGTCTCGAGGCGGCGGGCCGGCTTCACCGTCTTGTCGATGATGAGGTAGCGGTCGTACATCGTCTGGACGCCGAGGAGTTCGAAGTCCATGTCCGCCATCGGGTCGAGGGCGTCAGCGAGCTTGGTCAGGTTATACTTGCGGAGGTCAGGCGAAAGGCGGCCGATTGCGATACCGCGGTCGATGTAAGCGGCGAACTGCGCGCGGTGGAATTCCTTAAGCTGGGAGACGCCGTCGCGGGTGATGCTCCAGCCGAGCACTTCCTCGTAGATGTAGGAGAGGCAGATACGCGCAGCGAACTTGGCGAAGTCGGCGTCGACCTCGACGAGGCTCTTAGCGTTGAGTTCGATTGTCTTACGCAGGTCAGCCTCGGTGATTTCGTTGAAGAGACCACGGCGGAGTTCGGATTCGATTTGCTCAGGGGAGCGGACGAGCTCGAGGCCGGCGGCGGCGAAAGCGATGCGCTTGCGCAGCTCGTCACCATTCCAAAGGTAGGTGGACCCGTCGGCGTTCTTCACGAGGATCATCGACTCCTGGCGGTCGTCGGCGACGACCGGCTGGGCGGCGAGTTCCTCGCGACGGCGGGCGCGGTAGGCGCGGTAGAGGATGTAGTTCTGGGCGACCTTGTAGTGGCCCTGGCGCATCAACTCTTCTTGGACGAGGTCCTGGACCTCCTCGATGCCGATGATCGTCTGGCCGAGGTCAGCGACGCGGCGGGTGACGCCGGCGGCGACGCGTTCGGAAGGGGCCGGATCCTGCTCGAGGGAGAGGAAGGCCATCCGCACGGCGACCGTGATCTTATTCGGGAGCCAGGGCACCACCTGGCCATTGCGGCGCATCAGGCGGGTCGTGACGGAAAGCGGTTCGACGACGCCGGCATCAAAGCCGCCGCGGGAAAAGAGGAGGCTCTTGGCAACGTCGTGGCGGTTGTAGCGCACGAGGGCGTCTTCGATAGCCTGAAGCACGAGGCCTTCGCCGACCTGGACGCCAGAATGAGAGAGCACGCGGACGACGTCGCTGGCGACGGCGGCTACAAACTGGCGGTTGGACTCGGTGAAGATGTCCTGATCCTGGCGCGAGACCAGGAGGTCGGTCAGCGCGGCGCCGACGATGTCGGCAATCTGCGCGGCATCGAGGCCGTCGGCGGCACCGCCCGCGACGGCGGGCAGCGACTCACGCCAGTTGAAGCGGGGCTTGGCGCCAGCCGGGGAGCGGACGGCATTCTTGAGGGCGATATCTTCGCGGAAGAAAGGGAGTTCGGATTTCATATTGAAGAGAGGGGGGAGGAAAAGGGGAGGAGGCGGAAAGGAAGAGACGAAGGTCGAGGTGCGTCGGCGGTGGCCGGCGCATAGTTTTGGGTGAAAGGAAAGTGGTTAAGTAAGAACAGAAAACGTGCCAAAGCAGGCGCTGCGGGGGTAACGCCTGAATTTGACCAGAGGACGATTAAAGTTCGTCGTCGCTGACGGTGCCGAGGGCGCCTTGCTTTTGGTATTCGGTGACGCGGCCTTCGAAGAAGTTCTGCTCCTTCTTGAGGTCCATCATCTCGGATAGCCAAGGGAAAGGATTGGTCGTCTCGGCGACGAGCGGTTCGAGGCCGCAGTTACGGAGGCGACGATCGGCAATGAAATCGATGTAGAGCTCAAACTCCTTGGAGGAGAGGCCGAGGCCGTTGACCGGCAGGCAGTCGCGGATGAACTCCTTCTCGAGCGTGACGGCGGTGGCCATCAGCTGGCGGAGTTCTTCCTTGAAGGCGGGCGTCCAGACATCGGGGTTCTCCTTCACCAGCTCGGCGAGCAGGTTGCGGAAGAGATCGATGTGGTTGGATTCATCGCGCAGCGTGTAGCGGAACATCTGGCCGATGCCCGGGAACTTGTTCTGGCGGGCGAGGGAGAGCACCATGCCGAAGAGGCCGTAGAACTGGGTGCCTTCCATGCACTGACCGAACAGGAAGATGTTGTGGGCGAGGGCCTGCTTGTCTTCGAGCTTGGTGAGGTCGAGTTTGCGGCGCAGCGCACGGGAATTATTGACGACGAAGGCGGCCTTGTTGGCGATCGTCGGGATGTCCTCGAACATCGCCTCGCACTCGTGCGGGTTGATGCCGAGCGAGGAGATCATGTAGACGAGGGAGTCGGCGTGGATGTTTTCCTCGTGGGCGTGGCGACCCAGGACGAGTTTGAGCTCGGGGGCGGTGACGACTTCGCGGACGACGTGAATGATGTTATCGCCGACGATGCCTTCGGCGGCGGAGAAGTAACCGATGGCCATCTTAACAATCCACCGGTCGATCTCGCTGATCTGGCCCGTCTGGTCGCGCCACTGTTCGCAATCCTTCTGCATCGGGATATCCTCCGGCTCCCAATGGTTGTTCTTCATCGTCTTGTAGAGATCGTACGCCCACTGGTACTTCAGCGGGAGGATGTTGAAGAACATGGTCTCGCGACCGTTGATGACGCGCTTGTTGGCGAAGGCTTCCTCGGCTTTGGTCTTATCGAGGACGAAGGTTTTTTGACCTACTTTGATGGTGATGGTTTCCATGGATGGAGAGTGGGGAAAAGGGCTTAGTTAGGGGCCGGGAAGGCCGCTAGGTGATTGGTATGTTCGGGAGTAAATTACTAGATGTAGTGGGTGCAAATTTATTTCACCACTAGATGTAGGGTTTTCTCGCAAGACACTGACATTTCGCCACTTAGGTAAAAAACTTTATTCACAATTGGGGTTTTTAACGAAAATTTGATGAGGCAGCACGATTAGGGTGATTACCCCAATAAAATCGGGGGCGGAATGAATCCGCAAACGTCAGTTGTTGGTCTTGCTCACGCTGTTCACCTCGCCCCGAGGGCGGAGATTGCGGAGCCCGCCCCCCTGCCCCACTTTCGTCCCATGAACAAAGGCTCCTCCGCCGACTCGCCGGTTACATCACGCAGCCACGGCATCTTCGCCGCCAGCTGGACGCCGGAAGCACTGGCGCAAGGTGGCTGGCGCGGCGGACTGAAGGCGAGCTGGCGAGTGATTGTCACGACTTGGTACGGCGTCTTCGATAATCGCCTACCGCAGCAGTCGGCCGCGCTCACCTATTACACCCTGATGTCGCTCGGTCCGCTCCTTGCGCTCGCGCTCACGGTCTCGGGTTTTATCCTCTCGAGCGCTGGCCAGCAGGCGGACAATCCGGCGAAGCGCGCGATCGTCGCCGCCGTCGAATACGTCGCGCCGCAGGTCGGCGCGCAAGCAGGCAAGTCCGGCCAGGTCGTGACGTTGCTCGAGATCAACAAGGACCTCGACGGACTCGTCGATCGGCTGCTAATAAATGCCGCGAGTAGCGAAGCTGGCGTCATCGGGCTGATCCTCATTTTCGGGCTCGCCGTACTCATGCTGAGTCGCGTGGAAGACGCACTAAACGGCATCTGGGGCGTGCGTTTCGGTCGCAGCTGGCGAGATCGTTTCGCGAACTACCTACTCTTTTTGGTGCTCTTCTTTCTTGTTGGCGCGACGACGCTCACGATGCTTTCGGCCGCCTCCATCGCTGCGTCCATCGGCGACAGCACGCTCTGGCTGAGTGGCTGGTTACAACGCGTGCCGGGAGGCGGTGCTGTGCTTGATTTCATTAGCGGCGGGGGACCACTCGTTATTTCTCTGGCGCTGCTCACGGTCGCCTTCGGGGCCTTCAACCGGATGATGCCAAACGTGCGCGTCCATTGGAGCGCAGCCTTCATCGGCGGATTCACCATCGCCCTCCTCGTCGTCGCGAACCATCGCCTCGCCGCGCTCTACGTTGGCAAGGTCACGCAATTCAAAAGCCTCTACGGCGAGCTGAGCATCGTGCTCGTGCTAATGTTTGGCTCCTACCTCACGTGGCTCTTTGTGCTGATCGGCGGGCAGGTCGCCTACGCCTATCAGAACCGCCGGGCACTCGCGCGCCACAAGGCGTGGGAAGGGCTTAGCCATCGGGCGCGCCGCACGCTCGCCTTCGTCTGCGTCTCCGAAACGCTGCGCCGTTATCGCGCGGGCAAAACTGGGCCGACCGCCGACGACATTGCCCTGCGCGCCCGGGTGCCGGCAACAGTCGCGGAGGGTTGCCTCCAGATGTTGCGCGACGCGAATCTGCTGGCGTCAGAGTCCCGCACCGGCGGCCATAAGCCTGCCCGGCCACTCGAAGCCATGAGCGTCGGTGAACTTTGGGCGGTCGTGGACACCCACTCCGCTGGCTCGGCTGGCGAGCCGGACCTGACGTCGGATCCGGCGGCCAAGGAACTCGCCCTCATCGAGGTGAGCCTCATGGCGACCGCCCCCTCAAGGCTGACGCTCGGGGAGTTGTCCGGCCGTAGTTGAACGACACCGGGGAGCTTGGTTCAGCGATCAGGCGCCTTCCCCTCGAAGCATCGGAGCGCTAATGCCATTGAGCCTGCGCCAGGTTAGCCACCACCCTGCCCCGGCAAGCTGCGTAGCGGGCCAGTGTGTGCGGCACGGCTCTAATGGGCAGGCATACCGGACCAGACGACCGGAGGGGGAAGCTCCAGGCGTCTGGCGAACCGCGTAAATGAGGGGACCCCGATCTCCTTGCGGAGACCGGGGTCCGTAAACCTGGCGATGACCTACTCTCGCACACCAGCGGGGGTGCACTACCATCGGCGGCTGCATGCTTAACTGTCGTGTTCGGGAAGGGAACGAGTGTTTCCATGCGCCCATGATCACCAGAATGTATCCTCAGGCAGCTCTCTGATGGGTGATCATGAGATGGTTTTCGCCAGGTGGCGAGCTGCCGTCATAGGGAAAGATAAACAGTTTGCGCATATTAAAATTACTATTCCGTAATGCTATCGGCCTAGACGTACTTGATAC
>CAIKWA010000183.1 GCA_903831005.1 uncultured Opitutia bacterium | reverse complement strand
GTATACTTGCCGGCTTCGGGTGCCTCGAACTGGCCGGTCCAGATGATGGCGAAGTCATCCTTCCGCCCGGACTGGGCGGGATCGACGATGCCGACGTTGAAGTCTTCCATCAGCACGGGCTTGAGCGTGGAGAAGTCGGGCATCTCCTTCCACTTGCCGGCGTAAACCGTGGCCACGAGATTCTTGAGCGCGGTCTTGGCTGGAGGGAACGGATGGGCCTTGAGCAATTCTGCGGCGGTCCAAGGCGTGGTGCGCTGGGCAGTCGCGGTGCGTACGGCCTTGACCTCATCAGGCGTCACGGCTCCGGCGCCGCCCGCGAAGGTGGCACGGACATACGTGAGGGCGGCGGCGATCTTCTCGTCGCTGAGCACGGCACCCTGCGGGGGCATGACGATGTTGTAGGTCTTGCCGGCAACGTCGACTGGACCTTCCATGCCGTTGAGCACGATTTTGATTGAGCGCGCGGCCGGACCCTTGGGCCAATCGCTCCCGACGAGCGGCGGTAGGCCGTTGAGTCCCTTACCGTCAGGGCCGTGACAGGCCGCGCAGAGGGTGTTATAGACTTGGGCACCGTCTTCGGCCGCCGTCACGAAGACAAGCGAAGCCAGAAGGGCGAGGAGCGACGAGGGGCGCATAGGGGTGGCCCCATCAAGCCGCCTATTTCCGAGGGTGCAAGTCGGATAGGCTCGGGCCGCAAGCGGCCCGAGCCAGAGTTGACCCGTTGACCAGTTGGCAAGTTGGCAAGGGATGCCTTGGGTAGGGTCGGGACCGCGTCACGACCTAGCTGTATCCGTTTCAGGTAGCGGGTGGCAGCCCCGGGTGGCCGGTGGCAGGTCTGTCATTCCCAACCGCTAACCGCCAACCGCTTCCACCTGACATGGGTAGGGCGGCGATTGCCATCGCCGCCGTTCGAGACCGCGGGAGCGTAGTCTTCGGGGCTTAGCCAGCCGCTCTGATGCCGCTTATCCGTCCGCGAACGGACGGGATGGCAATCATGTCCCTACCTCAAAGCATCACCCAAAAAAGGCCGCCGGTTCAGGCGGCCTTACTATGTCGTGACGCGGTCCCGACCCTACCCTGCACTTAGCGCGCGCGATACAACCCCTGCGGATCGTACAGCCACCAGGCGTCGAAGGGATTGGCGAGGGCCGGCAGTTCGAAATACGGACGACCCTTGTCGTCGACGCGCGTGGACACGCCGGAGATTTCAGTGCGGGTCGGCGGCTGCGGTAATGGCATGGGCATGGCGGAAGGGGCGACAGGCACGGGCAAGAGGTCGAGTACGGCGGTCTCCTCGATGCGCTCGATGACATTGTCGACCCACTTGAGCTCCTTAGCCTTGTCGCCGAAGGCCGACCAATCGCCGGTGGAATCGTTAGAGTACATCTGCTTCACAAAATCCTGGAGCGAGATGCCCATCTTCTTGGCGACCGGGGTGGCTAGACGTTCGAACCACTGGTTGGTAAAATCGATCTGCTCCTTGAGCACGGTCATGTTGCCGCGGACGACGTTCGAGGCCTGGTGGTGCAGGAGGATGGTGTTCGGATAGCAGTAGGAGCGCTCGGCGAGCGTGCAGATGACCGCGGTCATCGAGGCGGCGAAGCCTTTGACGACGACGTGCACCGGGGCCTTGGAAGTGGCCATGGCCTTCTGGATCTGGTAACCGGCGGCGACGGAGCCTCCCGGGGAGTTGTCGACGACGATGAAGATCGGGAATTCGGACGACTGATTGTTATAGAAGGCGATGCGCGTGCAGACGTAGTCGGCGAGCTGCTCGGTCACGGCGCCGTTGAAGGCGATGCGGCGATCACTGATGTAGAGCACGCCGTCGACGAGCGGATCCTTGAGGTACTTCGGCTTCGCCTTGGTGGCGACCTTGCGGGCCTCTTCTTCCTTCTGGAAGCGCTGGATCTCATTGGAGAGGCGGGTGACCGTGTTGGCGGACTCGAGCTGGAGCTGCTTGGCTTCGGCTTCGAGTTCGCGGATCTTGTTCGAGCGCTCGGTCAGGCGGGCACTGGAACGGGCGGCCTCGAGGCCAGCCTGGCGTTCGAGTTTAGCGCGTTCGTCTTCGAGCGCGGCGGCTTCGGCGGAAGCCTTGGCGAGGCGAAGTGCACGTTCGGCGGTCAAGCGGGCGACCTCGGCCTGGAGCGGGGCGAGTTCTTCGGAGCGCTTAGCTTCGGCGAGTGCGAGCTCAGCGTCGATGCGGGCCTTCTCGATGCGCATGCGGTCGGCTTCCTTAAGCCCAGCCTTTTGCTCAGGCGTAAGTTCGTCCCGTTGGGCGGGAGCGGCGGGAGCGCTGGTGACCGGCTGGGCAGCGACCGGCGCAGCCGGAGCGTCAGCGGCCGGAGCGGCGGCGCGCTTGGCCTTGGTCTGCTGGGCGAACCCGGGCGCGACGGCGAGGACGGCGAGTGCGAGGACGCGGAGGGAGGTGCGGAGATGCATGAGGATGTTTTGGTTTTAAATTAGCGGAGGACGTATTCGACCGTGGGATCGTACAGCCACCAGAGGTCGCACGGACCGAGCAGCGGGAGCGGCTGGCGGACGCGACCATCTTGGGTCTTGCCGGCGTTGAAGCCGTCGGGATTTGGTTCGGCCTGGACCGGCGGCACTGCATTCGAGACAAGCAAGGAGTCTTCGGACATACGGTCGACGACATCGGTCACCCACTTGCGGCGGCCGGCTTCGTCGCCGAGGATCTTCCAGTCGCCGGTCGAGGCGCCCTTGTACATCTGGGCGACGAAGTCGTCGACGTTGGTGCCGATGCGTGCGGCGACCTTCACGAAGATGCGTTCGCACCAGACCTTGGACCACTTCAGCTGTTCCTTGAGCTGGGTGACGTTACCACTCAGGCCCACGGATGCCTGGTGATGCAGTACGATGGTCTGC
>CAIKWA010000182.1 GCA_903831005.1 uncultured Opitutia bacterium | reverse complement strand
ATGAAGGCGTTAGCGCTCAAGATGGCGGTCGATGTCACCAGCACCAAAGACGGCTCTCCCCAGAAAGTCGTCTATTACCAACCCGACTCCGCGGCGAAGAATCTCGCCGGACCGGCCGTGCCGCTGCTGGTCTTCCTGCATACCTGGAGCGGAAGCATCGAGCAGGCACCGGCACTGAGCGGACTGGCCAAACAACGCGGCTGGGTAATGATTGCACCCGCATTCCGTGGTCCCAACAACCGACCCGAAGCCTGCGCCTCAGATCTGGCCTCGCAGGACATCCTCGACGCCGTGGAATACGCTAAGGCCCACGCCCGCATTGATACCAATCGCATCTATCTCGTCGGCGGCTCTGGCGGCGGACATATGTCGCTCATCATGGCCGCTCGCGCGCCCGGCCTCTGGGCCGGCGTGAGTGCCTGGGTGCCGATCTCCGACCTCACTGCTTGGCACGCCGAAAGCTCGGCACGGAAGAATAATTACGCCAAGATGATTGAGCAGTGCTGCGGCGGAAAACCCGGACCAGCCACCGAAGCGGAATACCGCCATCGCTCCCCGCTCTTCCATCTCGCCGCCGCCAAAGGCGTGCCGCTCGATATCAACACCGGCATTCACGACGGACACACCGGCTCGGTGCCGGTCAGCCACTCACTCCTCGCCTTCAACATACTCGCCGCGCCCGACAAACAGGTCTCAGTCGCCGACATCGATTTCATGGTCCGCGAGCAGAAGATTCCCGCCGCTCTCGCCACCGAGACGCAGATCGACCCCGAACGCCAGAAGGCGACCCTCTTCCGACGCGCCTCTGGCAACGCCCGCGTGACGGTCTTCGAAGGCGGCCACGACTCCGAACCGACAGCGGCCCTGGAATGGCTATCCCGGCAGCGCAAAGGCCAGCCGGCCGATTGGTCGCTGAGCCAGAAGCCGGGCAAGGCCGGACCGGCTCTGGAGCTCTCGAAATAGCCCTACTCACCCTCGAGAAGGGCCTTTGGCTTCGTTTTCCTCTGGTCGGGCTGGTGAGATTCGAACTCACGACCTCTTGCACCCCATGCAAGCGCGCTACCAGACTACGCTACAGCCCGAGAGAGGAAAGATTGGGTTAAGCCCCAGCCCGAAGGGGATGTCAATCCGACAAACCCAGCCCCTTGGTTTCTCGACATAACCAAGGCCTAACCCTAATAAATCCGCATGCGCCGCCCCCCCCTGCTTCTGCTATCCCTATTCTGCGCGAGCCTCTTCGCGGAGTCTCGACCGAACATCGTGTTCATCCTGGCCGATGACCTCGGCTACGGTGAAGTTGGCTACAACGGTCAGAAGATCATCCGCACTCCGAACGTCGACCGACTCGCCCGCGAAGGCATGATTCTCACCCGACACTATTGCGGCAACGCGGTCTGCTCGCCCTCACGCGTCGTGTTAATGACCGGACGTAACCCAGGCCACGCCACGACCCGTGACAACAAGGACGTCGGCGACCGTGAACAGTTCCCACTCCCCGCGGGTATCACGACGCTTCCCAGCACACTCAAGTCGGCCGGCTATGCGACCGGTGCTTTCGGCAAATGGGGCATGGGGAGTTTCGAGTCTACGGGTAGTCCGCTCAAGCAGGGCTTCGACCGCTTCCTCGGCGTCACGAGCCAGTGGGTCGCCCACAGCCACTACCCACCCTATATCCAGGACGACGGAAAGAAGATCCCCCTCGATAACGGCCCCGATGGAGTGCCTGGGCATGCGAACTTCCCGGCCGAGGCCGACCCGAAGGACCCGAAGGCCTTCGCGCCGTATATCGGCAAGGACTTCTCGAGCGAGCGCACCATCGTCGGCGCCGAAGCCTTCATCGCTGCGAACAAGAGCAAACCGTTCTTCCTCTACTACGCCTCGCCCCTGCCGCACGTCGCCCTCCAGGTACCCACCGAAGAACTGAAGCAGTACGAAGGCGTGATCACCGAAAACGGACCCTACGTTCCGACCAAAGGAGGCTACGTGCCTAACCGCACGCCGCGTACGACCTACGCCGCGATGATCTCCCGTCTCGACAAGGAAGTCGGCCGCATCCTCGCCGCCCTCGAGAAAGCTGGTATCGCCGACAACACGATCATCGTCTTCTCGGGAGATAACGGCGCCACGCACGACGCCGGCGGTGCCGACACGAAATACTTCAATTCGGCCGGCGGCCTCAAAGGACTCAAGGGATCGCTCCATGAAGGCGGCCTCCGCGAGCCGACGGTGGTCCGCTGGCCCGCGGGCATCAAGGCCGGCACGCGCTCAAACCGCATCTCTGGCTTCGAAGACTGGCTGCTCACGTTCGCCGAACTGGCCGGCGTGAAGTTAGAACGCACCGCCGATATCGCCAGCGAGAGCCTTGTGCCCGCGCTCAAGGGCACGGACATACCGCGCACCGCCCCGCTCTACCGCGAATTCCCCGGCTACGGCTCGCAACAGGCAATCTGGGACGGCAAGTGGAAGGCCATCCGGACGGATATGACTAAGGCCGTCAAGGCCAAGGGCCCGATTGTCACCCAACTCTACGACCTCGACGCCGATCCGAACGAGACGACCGACCTCGCCGCGAAATTCCCGGAAGTCATCAAGGAGCTCGAAGCCAAGATGACCGCCGCGCGCGTGCCTAATCCTGACTTCCCGCTCATCGGCGTAGACCCGACTCCTGCGAACGCGGGCAAGGGAAAGAATAAGGCAGCCGCGAAGAAGTAAGCGGACGGGGTAGTTTCGGGTGGCGGGTAGCGGGATTGTGAAACGCTCAAAGGGAAACCGGAGACCGGATGATTGGCGTGGGTCCTTAATCAATTCAGCCCTCCATTCAGTCCTCTACGCCATCCTCGACGCAGTCCTCAATTTAGTCCTCACAGCTCCTCGATCCCGGCCCTTAACTCCGCCGCCTTCTTGCGCACGGCGGCCTGCTCGGCAGGCGACATATTGGCGGCCTGACGCACGGCCATGCCGATGCGTGGGTTGTTGAGGAAGCGCTCCTGATGACGCAGCCAGAAATCCCAATAGAGCGCGTTGAGCGGACACGCCAGCGGGCCGGTGCGATCCTTCGGGTCGTACGGACAACCGCCGCAGTAGTTCGACATCTTGGAGACGTAGCTCGCGGCGCAGCAATACGGCTTGCTCGCCAGAAATCCACCATCCGCATGCTGGCTCATGCCGATGACGTTCGGCAGTTCGACCCACTGGAAGGCGTCGATGTAGACGCCGAGGTACCAGCGTTCGACCTCCGCCGGATCCACGCCGGCGGTCAGGCAGAAAGAGCCGATGACCATGAGGCGCTGGATGTGGTGCGCATAGGCGGTGTCGAGCGACTGCCCGACGGAATGGCGCATACAGTTCATCTTCACCTTGCCGGTCCAGAACCAGGACGGCAGCGAGAGCGTGTGCCCGAGCCCATTAGCGTCGGCATAACCCGGCATCTTGGCCCAGTACACGCCACGGATGTATTCACGCCAGCCGATGATCTGCCGAACGAAACCCTCCGTGGCCGCCAAAGGGTAACGCTTAGGATCGCGCGCATGGGCATCGGCCGCAGCCTGCGCAACCTCGAGCGGTGCCAGCAGCTTCACGTTCAGGGCGAAGGATAGGCGCGAGTGAAAGAGCCGATCGGAGGACGTGTGCATGGCGTCTTCGTAATCTCCGAAATCCGGTAGGCCGCGCGCAATAAAAGCGTCGAGCTGGGCCAAGGCCTCCTTGCGATCTACCGGCCAAGGAAATACCTTTTCGCAGGGCTTACCCATCGTCTTCACGCCGGCGGCCTGAATCTCAGCCCAGATGGGTGAATGATCATGGGCGACGTCCCAGGATTTCGGCGGAGGCGGCGTGCCCTTCCAAGGCTTTCGGTTCTCCTTATCGTAATTCCATTCACCGCCTGCGGGCGTGCCATCCTCGTCCATCAGCAGACGCGTGCTCACGCGCATACGGCGATAATAGGACTCCATCAGCCAACGCTTGGCATCCTTCTTGAAATGCGCGGCCACTCCACCGCGGCCGTCGAGGAAGTGCTCGGAACTCACGCAGGCCGTGACCAGCCCGCAACCGACGGCGAAGGTGCGCAGGTCTTGGTCGAGGCGGTATTCGTCGGGCTCTTGGTATTCAAAGCGCGCGGCCTTGGTCTCGGCGAAGATCGTGCAGAGGTTATCAGCGAAGTTCTGGCGGTTATTCTTATCGCTTAAGCGGAAATAGCGGACCTGGTGCCCCTGCTTTCGGAGCAGCTCAGCCATGCGACGCATCCCCGCAAAGATCGCGATGACCTTCTGGGCATGGTGTACGACGTAATCCGTCTCGGACCTTACCTCCATGAACACGTAAGTCACCGACGCGTCTTTCTTGCCGAACCAGGAATGCTCCGGATTCAGCTGGTCGCCGAGGATGAGACGGACGGTAGGGGCCACGGCAGTAAGGGAGGAAGAAGCGGATGAATGGCAAACGAGGTCTTGAGGTAGGGACAGCACCACGTGCTGTCCTATCAACACCCCTAAGTCGTGACGCGGTCCCGACCCTACCTAGTGATGTAGGCACAAAAAAGCCCGGGAACACCGGGCTGATTTAAACCTCGGGTCCTCCGGCCCTCAGGTCCTCGTGTCCTCGATTACTTAGGTCCGCCGCTGCGGCGGGTGCCCGGACGACCGAAGGGGCGGTAGTTACCCTGGGAGGCGCGGAAGCCACCGTGACGACCACCCTGCGGGCGGCCTTCGCGTTCGCTGTTGTGCGCGCCGGCGCGGGGATCCTGATGACGCTGGAAATCTTCCGGTGTACGGGGCGGAGCCTGCTGGGTGTAGTCGAAGCCCTGCAGCTTACCGCAGTGGAGGTGCTTGCCAACGATACGTTCGAGGCGACGGAGTTCGCCAAGGTCTTCGCGGGTGACGAAGGTGATGGCGGTGCCGGTTGCGAGCGCGCGGCCGGTGCGGCCGATGCGGTGAACGTAATCTTCGAGCTGGTCAGGGAAGTCGAAATTGAAGACGTGGGAGATGCCATCGACATCGATACCGCGCGAGGCGATGTCGGTCGCGACGAGTACGCGAATCTCACCGTTCTTGAAGGCCTGCAGGGCGCGCTGACGCTGGCTCTGTGAACGGTTGGCGTGGATGGCGGCGCAGCTGATGTCTTCACCCTGGAGCTTGCGGCAAACGCGGTCGGCACCATGTTTAGTCCGCGCAAAGACGAGCACGCACTTAAGGGCTTCGTCCTTCAGGAGGTGGTGCAGCATGACCTGCTTAAGGGCACCCGGGCACTCGTAGAGCAGCTGGGTGACGGTCTCGGCCGGGGAAGTACGACGGCCGACCTCAATCATCTGAGGGTCGCGCTGATACTGCTTCGTGAGGGTCTCGATCTCGCGGGAGAGCGTGGCCGAGAACATCAGGGTCTGGCGTTCCTT
>CAIKWA010000181.1 GCA_903831005.1 uncultured Opitutia bacterium | reverse complement strand
TCGCCGTCCGTGGCACCCGCGGCGCGATGGAGATCCGCCCGCTGGAATCCGGCAAAGGCGTCCTGCGTCTCGATGAACCCCGCGACACGGCCAAGGTCAGCCGCCAGGTCGGCGACAAGAGGGTCATGTTCGCCGAGCCCCGCTTCAAGAAGGGCGAAAACACCTTCACGGTCGAAGTGCCCAAGGGCCGTTACGACGAAGAGTTCCGCGACCTGCACCGCGTGCTCGTGGGCGGCCAAGCCTTCGCCTGGTCGGCCGACCATGACATCAGCGTCCAGGCCACGGCGATGCGTGCCGCTGGTCTGGAACCGCGCTGAGTAAACTCAGCGCAGACCCCAGAGCTGCTCAAGCACCGGTACAACCGTCGGATCTTTGGCCTGAAGTTCCGCGCGGTCGAAGGGTTCCATGTCGTTGCGGTCGAAATAGGCCTCGGTAGTCTCGGCGAAATACTCCATCTGGTTGGTCATGGCGTAAGCCTTGGTGGGCTTGTCGACGAACTTCTCACCAGTCCAGCGCTTGACGGCGTCATAGGTCCCAGAGGCCTTAGCCTGACGATAGGCCGCAAGGATGTCGGGGTTCTGATACCCACCCGGGACGACCTGGTCGTGATAAGCGTGGGCGAGCTCGTGCAGGACGAGCACGGGCATGCGCCGGATCTCGGGCTCGAGTCGGTCGATATTGGTAAACTCAACCGCCTTGGCCAAAGCGATCTCGCGGCCCGCCTGCTTCACCCACGCTAATCCGCCGTGATACTCGGCTGTACCTCGTCCACTGACATAGGGTAGCGTAAAGTTGATCGGCACAGAGCGGAGCCGCTCCACGGCCTTAGTCGGGATAAGCCGTTCGACCTTGGCGAGCTGCGCATCAAGCAGGACGACAGCCTTCTCGACTGTGGCGGCATCCTTCGCGATAAGGCGCTCGTCGATCCGTAACGTCCAGCCCCGCACCGAACGCACTTGGCGATCTCGGCCCGCCATCTGCACCGCGGCTTTACCCAAGGCGTCGCCGACGAGGAAATAGGTCTCGGCATTACCGAACTCGTGATGCCCGTGGCTAGGATTAGGCGAGTCCTCCGCCTTACGCACGAATGTGCGCGTGGGCACGAAGATCACGTTGTCTTTAAACTCAGGCCGCTCGGCAACGGCGGCCTGGGCCTTGCGCAAGTCCGTCCACTCCTTCGGGGCGTCGACCCAAGGGCCCGTGAGTTCGCCGACGATGACGGGGAGCTTCGGCACCCCGAGTTCCTTCCGGACGTCGTGGATCAGATGCGTGAGGTTCTGCTCGTATTCCGGGACGGCGGTCTTCGGATTCACGCCGTCGTTCCATCCCTGGTACCAGACGAAGCCAGCCAGCTCGACCGGGGAACCGTCATAGGCCGGAAAATCCTTCTTCAGGTTCGCCAGAGCCGCACGGACTTCGGCGACCATCTTAAGATAATATGGGCCGACCACTCCGCCGGCGCTGGGCGGGCGGAAATCGCGGTAGAGGCTCTTACCTCCCCAAGCGGTCTTGATGAGCAGGACCTGATCGCGGTAGACCTCGCCGACGACATGGCCAAACTGGAACTCCGGCCCGAAATGGTGCTTACCGCCATACACGGCGTAGCCGACCGACAATCCACCGGCTAGGAGAGGTTGCTTTTCACGCTGATAGCGCACCCAGACATCCTGACGTACGACCCATTTGCCGTCCTTATCGCGGAGGTGGGCATAGCGCTCGGCGTTGCCCGGGCGGGCCATCACCTCGACCAAGGTGCCCTTCCCTTCGTTGTAATCGCGTCCGGTCAGGTCGACGACCGACTGGCCTTCCATATTGGACTGCCCGGCCAGGATGAAGACCTTCAGCTTGCGCACCGGTTCGGCGGCGACGCACAGGACGGACCAGCAGAGCAAGATCGGGGCGAATCTCATAACGAACTTATCCGCCCATCTCCGCTCTCCCGCAAGCCCATCCCCTCTGACCCACCTCAATTCATCCTTCATCTTTCATCGTTCATCCGCCATCATGGCATCTTCCGCCATGTCCTCCGCCCCCTTCCCCCTCTCCGGCCTCGCCGATGAAGCCGCCGATGACATCGACGGCCAGATTGCCGCGCATAAAGCCCTCGGGTGGTCGGCCATCGAACTCCGCCTCCTCAACGGCAAGCAGTTCTCCGGCCCAGCCGTGAGCGATGAAGATTTCAAGCTGGCCATCGAAAAAATCGAGGCCGCCGGCATGCGCGTCAGCAGCTACGCCTCCGCTATCGGCAACTGGAGCCGACCCATCACTGGAGATTTCGCCACCGACCTCGCCGACCTCAAGGTGCTCATCCCGCGCATGCGCCGCACCGGCACGAAGTTCGTCCGCACGATGAGCTGGGTCCGCGGCGAAGTGTCGGAGGACGCCTGGCGCGACGAAGGCGTTCGCCGCTATAAGGAGATGGCGAAGCTCGCCGCCGACGGGGGCATCATGCTCCTGCACGAGAACTGTGAAGGCTGGGGTGGCCTCTCGGGCCTGCACGCCCGCCGCTTCATCGAAAGCGTCGACCATCCGAGCGTCCGCTACCTCTTCGATATCGGCAACACGGTCTCCTACGGCCAGGAGACCATGCCATTCTACCGCGAAATCCTGCCCTACGTCGAATACGTCCACATCAAGGACTGCCGACGCAATCCCGCCGGCGGCAAGAGCAGCGCCTTCACCTACGCCGGCGAAGGCGACGCGCTTGTCTGTGAGATTCTCACCGACCTGATACATAACGGTTACAAGGCGGGCGTCTCGATTGAGCCGCACGTCGCCAGCATCGTCCACCTCGGCGAAGGCACCAAAGCCTCGCCGCAGGAACGCTTCGACTCCTACATCCGCTACGGCAAGGGCCTCGAAAAGCTCCTGGCCGAGATCATAGCCTGATTTGGCTGGCTCTCC
>CAIKWA010000180.1 GCA_903831005.1 uncultured Opitutia bacterium | reverse complement strand
CCCGTCCAAGCCAAGTAAGGGAGTCTTAAGGCCCACTGGAACCCCTCCGGAGGCCTCCTCCCGAGGGGTTCTTTATTTGGACCCGATTACGGCTTTACCAACCCCTACCCCAACCCCTACCCCTTTCTTATCACAATGTCCCAGGTTCGCGTCCGCTTCGCTCCCAGCCCCACCGGCTTCTTCCACATCGGAAGTGCCCGCACGGCCCTATTCAACTGGCTCTATGCCCGCCACACGGGCGGTAAGTTCATCCTGCGCATCGAGGATACCGACAAGGAGCGTAACTCCGACGCCTTCCTGAAGGTGATCTTCGACTCGATGCGCTGGCTCGGGATGGATTGGGACGAAGGCCCCGAGGTCGGCGGCGACTTCGGTCCGTACTTCCAGTCGCAGCGTACGGAACTCTACAAGGCGAAGCTGCAGGAGCTCGCCGCCAAGGGCCGTGCCTACGAGAAGGATGGCGCCTGGTGGCTCCGACTCGAAGGCGCCCGCTCCCCTGCCTACGACGACCACCTGAAGAAGGATTACGAGAAAGTCGACGCCGCCCCGATGGTGCTGCACGACATGGTCCGCGGACAGGTCGCGCGCGTCGAGGATCGTGACTTCGTGATCTTCCGCTCCAACGGCGAACCGGTCTTCCATTTCGTCAACGTCGTCGATGACATCGAGATGCAGATCACCCACGTGATCCGCGGCGAGGACCACCTCTCCAACACCTCAAAACACCTCGAGCTTTTCAAGGCCTTCGGCGTCAAGCCGCCCATCTACGGCCACATCCCGCTCATCCTCAAGACCGACGGCCCGGGCAAGATGTCCAAGCGCGACAAGGGCGCCCTGATCGAGGAATACCAGCAGCGCCGCTACCTACCCTCCGCCGTCCGCAACTACCTCTGCCTGCTCGGCTGGACGCCCGCCGACGGCAAGGAAGTGCTGCCGATCGAAGAGATCATCAAGCAGTTCGAAATCTCCGCAGTCCACCAGTCCAACGCTCGCTTCGACGAGCGGAAGATGTCCCACATCAACGCGCAGACGCTCCGCACCCTGCCCGCTGCCGAATTCGCCACGCTCGCCCGCCCAATCCTGCTCGAGACCAAGGTCATCGATGCCTCGATCTCCGACGCTCGTCTCACTGAAGTCCTGGGCATCGTGCAGGAGAAGGTGACCTCGCTCGAACACCTGCCAGAGTTCATGGGCTTCTTCTTCACGTCTGACTTCAAGAAGGACGAAGGCGCGATGGCCAACCTCACGAAGAAGGGCGGCGACCCGGTCGCCCGTATCCGCGAACTTCTGCCGACCCTTGAAGCCGCCGCCTGGACCGAGCCAGCCCTCGAGGCCGCGTTTGCTGCCGTCGGCGCTGCCCGCGAGCGCAAGCCCACCGACTACTTCGCGCCAGTGCGCTTCGCGACCTCTGGTCAGGGCGGCGGCGCCCACCTCCTCGGCGTGCTCCGCGTCCTCGGCCGCGACACCACCCTCGCCCGCCTCAAATCCTTCGCCGGCTAATCCCACCTTTACACTTTTGCACAGGCGCTCGCGCCGATTTGCACTTTTGCACCCCTCCTGATCTTTTCGTCCATGTCTTCCGAACCCCCTGCGCCGGCGGCCCACCGCCACTTCATTCAGCAGATCATCGACGCCGACCTGGCCGCGGGTAAGCACGCGTCCGTCGCGACCCGCTTCCCGCCGGAGCCCAACGGCTACCTGCACGTCGGCCACGCGAAGTCGATCTGCCTGAACTTCGGCCTCGCCCTCGAATTCAAGGGCCGCTGCCACCTCCGCATGGACGACACGAATCCGACCAAGGAAGAGGTCGAATACGTCGACTCAATCAAGGAGGACGTGCGCTGGCTGGGCTTCGACTGGAACGAGCACTACTACCAGGCGTCGAACTACTTCGAGCGCATGCACGCCGACGCGATCAAGCTGATCAAGCTCGGTAAGGCCTACGTCTGCTTCCTCGCGCAGGAGCAGATCCGCGAATTCCACGGCGACGAAAAGACCGCCGGCAAGCCGAGCCCGACCCGCGACGCGTCAGTCGAGGAAAACCTCGCGGCCTTCGATAAGATGACCCGTGGCGAGTTCGACGAAGGCAAGGCGGTGCTCCGCGCCAAGATCGACATGGCGTCGCCGAACATGCACATGCGCGACCCGGTCATCTACCGCATCCGCAAGGCCCACCACCACAACACTGGCGACAAGTGGTGCGTCTACCCGATGTACGACTACGCCCACCCGCTCGAAGACGCCTACGAAGGCATCACCCACTCGATCTGCACGCTGGAGTTCGAAGTCCATCGCCCCTTCTACGATTGGCTCCTCCGCACGCTCGACACCCCCGCCAAGCCGCAGCAGATCGAATTCGCCCGCCTCAACCTGACCTACACCGTCATGTCCAAGCGCCGCCTGCTCGAGCTCGTGCAGGAGAAGCGTGTCACGGGATGGGATGATCCCCGCATGCCCACGATCTCGGGTATGCGCCGCCGCGGCTACACGCCCGCTGCGGTCCGCAAGTTCTGCGAAACCATCGGCATCACGAAACATAACTCCCTCTCCGACGTCGCCCTCCTCGAGCACGCCGTGCGCGACGACCTCAATAAGACCTCCTCCCGCTTCATGGCGGTGCTGGATCCGGTCCGTCTGGTCATCGAGAATTACCCTGAAGGCCAGGTCGACGAGCTCGACGCCGTCAACAACCCCGAGGACCCCACCGCCGGCACCCGCAAGGTGCCCTTCTCCAAGACGCTGCTCATCGAGCGCGCCGACTTCATGGAGATCCCCGAGAAGAAGTATTTCCGCCTCACGCCTGGTCAGGAGGTCCGCCTCCGCTGGGGCTACTTCGTGACCTGCACCGGTTGCAAGAAGGACGCCGCTGGCAACGTCATCGAAGTCACCTGTACCTACGATCCGGCCACGCGCGGCGGCGACTCCCCCGACGGCCGCAAGGTCAAGGGCACCATCCACTGGGTTTCCGAGAAGCATGCCGGCGACGTCGAGGTCCGCCTCTACGACCGCCTCTTCGCGCACGAAGATCTCAACGATATTCCCGAAGGCACCGACTGGCGCACGCTCCTCAATCCCGGCTCACTCAAGACCATCCGCGGCTTCGTCGAACCCGCACTCCTCGCCCTCGCGCCGAGCGCGCGCGTGCAGTTCGAACGCACCGGCTACTTCTGTGCCGACGCCAAGGACTCCCAGCCCGGCAAGCCCGTCTTCAACCGCACCGTTGGACTCAAGGACTCCTGGGCGAAGGCCGTAGCCAAATAAGGCAGGGCGGGCTCTCCAGCCCGCCACTGCTTCGCTTTGCGGACGGCTCGGAGAGCCGTCCCTACCTTTCTCCGCCTACCACCCCTACCCCAACCCCTACCCCCTTTCCAGCCAACTGGCCCTCTGGTCAACCGATCAACAAAACTACCCCCACCCCTACCCCTGCCCCTACCCCTACCTTAAACACCCTTGACCCACCCCCCGCCCTCCCTTTGATGCACCTTCTAGCTGGTAACAAAGGAGAGGTGGCAGAGTGGTCGATCGCGCTGCATTGGAAATGCAGTGTACCGCAAGGTACCGAGGGTTCGAAGCCCTCCCTCTCCGCCAGCTAGATTAGAGCCAGAAAGGCACGCCTTTCTCGGGTTAGATCAGTCTACTCTGACAAAGACTCTAACAACCTGCATCCTGGTAGGGTCAGCACTGCGTGCT
>CAIKWA010000179.1 GCA_903831005.1 uncultured Opitutia bacterium | reverse complement strand
GACTCCTCGAGCGCGGCCCAGGTGGCGTCCGGAAGCTTACGGGTATCGAAAGCCTTGGTGGCGTAGCGCCATTCAAGGGAAGCGAGAAGTTGGGCGGGCGTCAGAGCGGCGTTCATGTTCAACCCAGACAACACTGCCCCGCCCTTTTGTCAAATCAGGCAGGAGTAAGCACGCCGCCGGAGAGCACGAAACGGCGATTGGCCCGCTCGGCGAACTCACGGCTGTGCGTGACGAGGACCAGGGCGGCGCCGCGCTCGGCGACGACGCCCAGCAGGAGGTCCATAATCTCAACCCCGGTACGCTCGTCGAGATTGCCGGTCGGTTCGTCGGCCAGAATCACCGAGGGACGGTTAACCAAGGCGCGGGCGATGGCGACACGCTGGCATTCACCGCCGGAAATCTTTGAAGGGAGATGCTCGAGGCGGGCGCCCAAGCCGACCTGCGTCAGCAAGGAGCGGGCGGCGGCGGTCGCGGAAACGGAAGGCATGCCGGCGATACGCGCAGCGAGTGCGACGTTCTCAAGCGCGGTGAGCTCGGGCATCAGCTGATAGTTCTGGAAGACGAAGCCGACGCCGCGGCCGAGCGAAGAGCGTGGGGCGACAAGGCCGGCACCCGGCGCGAGGATGCGGACTTCACCGGAGTCTGGCTGATCGAGTCCGCCGAGCTGCTGGAGCAACGTGGTCTTGCCCGAACCCGAGGAACCGCGGATCGAAACAGACTCGCCCGCAAAGACCTCGAGCGAGACGTCCGTCAACACCGGCAGAGGACCGGCCGGCGAAGCGAAGGCCTTGGCGAGGCCGCGAGCTTGGAGGACGACGTCAGGCATCGCGCATGGCCTCCGAGGGTTTGCGGCCGGCGGCCCAGAGCGCAGGCACGAGGCCAGCGATCGCCGTAGTCAGCAAGGTGAACGCCGAAGCGATGACGAAATCCGTAGCGTCGTAATGCAGCGGCACTTTCGAGAACTGATAAATATTGGCCACCATATCGCCGTCACCGAAGAGGCGATTGATGGTTCCCAGGATACCGTCGCGGAAGGCGAGAATCGTCCACGTGAGCAGGAAACCGAGGAGTGTACCGAGCGCACCGATGAGCAGGCCTTGGAGGCCGAAGAGCGCGACCACCTGCCAGCGCGCGGCACCGAGCGAGGCGAGCACGCCCACTTCACGCGAGCGGCGGATGACGGCCGAGAAGAGCGTGCTGCCGATCGAGAACGATGCGACGAGCGTGATGATGAACATCAGGAAGAAGAGCATCGTCTTCTCGAAGCGAATGGCCGCGAGGAAGTCCTTCTTGATGTCCTGCCAAGGGCGGAAGCGTAGTTCGGGATGGCCCACCGCGAGACGGCCAGCGGTTGCTTCGGCGAGCGCTGGGTCTTTCAGTCGCAACGTGAGCCCATGGGCGCGGGGGCCGAGATTCCAGATTTCGCGAAAGCGGCGGAGCGGGATGAGCGCCGCGGCGTTATCGACTTCGGTGAAGCCGGTCTGAATCACCGCGCAGACCTCGAACTCAGCGGGCAGCGGGGCTTTGCCCTTTTCGGCGCGCTCGGCCATCGCGGGCGACCAGATCTCGATACGGTCGCCGACGCGCACGCGCAGGGCGCGAGCGAGGCCTACCCCAAGGATGATGCGCCCGTCGTCAAGGTCGTCGAAGCTCCCGCCATAGACGTACTTCCGGGCCGGCTGGCCTGGGTCGGTCGGATCGATACCACGCACCTGCGCGATGCCGGAGAAGTCGCCATTGCGCGCAAGCGCGGGGCCTTCGGCATAAAGGGCGGCGGAGGCGACCTCCGGGCGGGCGGCGAGTTGCTTCGCGAGCGCTTCGGGGCGCTCGATGGGTGCAGGGCCAGTGACCTGGCAGTCGCCGAAGGATTCACGGATGCGCAAGCGATGTTCTTCGCCGAAGCCATTCATCACCGTCTGCACGATGAGCAACGAAGCCACGCCAAGGCCGACGCCGAGGATGGAGACCATCGCGAACGCCGGGAAGCGCTTACCGGGAGGAAAGAGCTGACGGAGGGCGAGATGGAGGAACCAGGGCAAGGGAAAGGACTCAGGCCTGCGCTTCGGGCGCAAGCGTCGGGAACAGGATGACGTCGCGGATATTGGCCGCGCCGGTCAGCAGGATCACCAGGCGATCGATGCCGAGACCGAGGCCGCCCGCAGGGGGCATGCCGTGCTCGAGCGCGAGCAGGAAGTCCTCGTCGATCTTCTGGGTCTCGGCGCCGGCTTGGAGCTGCAACATCTGACGCTGCACGCCGGGGTCGTTCTGCTCGGAG
>CAIKWA010000178.1 GCA_903831005.1 uncultured Opitutia bacterium | reverse complement strand
GGCGCCCTCGAGAAGAAGATTTCCAAGAAGGATAACCGCCCCTGGGCCCTCTTCACCGTGGCCTCCCGCTCGGTGACCATTCCCGTGATGATGTTCTCTGAAGCCTATGATGCTGCCGCGCAGCTCAAGGACGGCGAACTCCCGCTGCTGATGGACGGCTCGCACGTCATCGTCGACGCCCGTCTCAACTTCCGTGAAGAACGTGGCGAGTGGTCGCTCAGCGCTCACGCCATCACCCCGCTCCGCCGTGCCCCTGGCCTCATCAAGAAGATCCTCTTCGCCCTCAAACCCGGCCCCGACGCTGGCGACTTCCTCGAGAAGATCGTGGCGCACACCCGCAAGGTGGACGGCACGACCATCGTCCAGGTCGGCTTCATCCAGCCTGATGGACGCGTGCTTGTCGCTGAGGCTGCCCGCGGCATGACCACGCGCTTCGACACCGAGACCTACGGTACCTTCGGACGGCACCCGGCATGCGCCGGCGTCCAGATCGAACCCGTGCCGCCGACCCAGGCGCCCCAGCGCAAGTACGGCCCGCGGGCTTAGAACTTCGAGAAATTGAAGAGCACGACGGCCCGTAGCGGGCCGGGCAGTAGCTTCTTGGCGAGCGCCTTGGCGAGGAAGCGTGCCTTCCAGGCGGTGCCGCGCGGAGAGACGCGCCAGAAATAACCCACCGCCATGCCGATCGCCTTCCAGCGGGCGTTCGGATGGGTGCAGTGGAACTTCACCGAGGCCTGCGCATGGACGTCGTCGACGAGCTGACGGAAGCGCGCGATGACTGCCGGCGGGGCGAGGCCTTCGCGTTCGGCGTGGGCGAGGTCGGCGAGATAGCCGCGGCGATGGACCTTCTGCCCGGCGGGCCAGGCGGCGGCACGGCGGAGCTTGGCGCGCCAGCGGAGTCCCTTGGGTTTGCTGCCGTGGGACATGTTCGCCCCGTGCCAGCGCCAATCGAGGAGGATCTCCGCGTCGATCGCGGCGGAGCCGAGCAGGAGAGAGCGCAGGATCGCCGGGCCATCCTCGCCGCCGGTCGTGCCGGGCATCGGCGAGAACTTCCGGAAGACGTCGCCGCGATAGCTGCCGGTCGCGCCGCAGAACTGGACGCCTTGGTAGAGATGGAAGCCCCGCGGGTCAAACTGACGGAACTTGACGTCCTGATGGTGATACCAGGTCGGGCGCAGCACGCCGCCCACCGCATCGACGACGCGGGCGTTCGAGTAGTGGGCGTAACATTCCGGATGATCGCGGAAGAATTCAGCGATCCGGCGCAGGCGTGTCGGGTGGCTGACGTCGTCGCCGGCGGCGGCCACGAGGATGTCGCCGGTGGAGGCGGCGACGCAGCGGTTGAAGTTACGGATGACGCCGACGTTCGGAGCGGGCGATAGCAACACGATCCGGGCGCGGCCGCGGTAGGCGGCGAGCTCGGCCTCGATGAGCGCGCGGGTTCGGTCCGGCGAGGCGTCGTCGCCGATGATGATCTCGTAGTCCGTCAGGTCCTGCTCGAGCACCGCGCGCAAGGCGGCCACGACGTAAGCCTCCTGCTTATAGGAAAGGAAGATGACGCTGATCGAAGGCAGGCTCATCGGGCGGCGGGCAGGTCCGCGATGATCTCGCGGGCCAGGACGTCCGCGAAGTGATCCTGCGAGAAAGGCTTCGCCTGCGCCGAAAGCAGGAAGGCGCGGATGCGCTCCTGGTAGCCGCGGTAGGCCGCGTCATCGATCGTGCGCAGGAAGGCGTCGAGCGCCGCCGGCGTCTCGTAAGCTCGGCCGTCGATGAAGCAACCCGCCGGGACGAGTTCCGTGATTTCTTTCGGACCCACGTAGACCGGCACGCAGCCGGCACGGAAACTATCGAAGAGTTTCTCGGTCACATAGCCTTCCAGGTCGCGGCAGTTCTCGTGGGCGAGGCAGAAGCGGGCGCGCGTGAGCAGTTCAATCTTGTCGTCGACCGGGCCGCGCCAGGTGGCGTAGGGCGACTTCGCGGGGAGAAAGCGGGCAAGGAGCTTGCGTAGCTGATTCCGGACGCGACCCCAACGGCCAGGTAAGGCGGCCGGGCGGTCCCAGCCGCGACCGAAGAGATGGAAGTCGGCCGGCGAGTGGCGCTCATACCAATCAAGGATATGGACGCGGGCCTGGTATTGGTCGCGCGGGTCGACGACCGTGAGGGCCTTGTTCGAGGCCACGAGCACACAGAAGAGCGGACGCTGCTCCGGGCCGTTCCAGCCCTCGGGGTCGAAGCGGTTAGGATAGAGGAGCGAGACCGTACGCGGGTCGTCGCGGAGGGCGCCATCCCAGGCGAACCACTTCGCATAGCGGGCGAGCGACACGCGGTCGCGGTTAAGCGGACGGATGAGCGGGTTCTCGTAAAGGTAGACGTAGGCGCGAGCGGACGGGTCCTGGCGGCGGCAGTTGATATGCAGTTCGAACGCAACCGGACGACCGACGTTCACGTCCGGCGTATTGAGCTCAATCCCCACCGCAAGGAAGCGCTCGCGCAGTTTGGCATACGGCAGATAGAACTCCCCGTTGTTCTCCCCGGCACCCGGCGTGAACAGGCTGTTCTCCGCGTAATCGCGGTAATAGACGGAGGCGTATCTCATCGGCGCAGGACGGCTTGGACCTGTTCCGCAAAGTATCGGGCCGAGAAGATTCGCCCAGCGGAATCGGCGGCGGCCTGCTGGCGGGCGGAGAGTTCGGCCGCGGGCATCTCGGCGTAGGTGTGGATCGCCGCGGCGAGGGCGGCGACATCGCCGACCGGCTCGACGAGCGTGCCGTTGCGGCCTTGGTCGACGAGGTCGGGCGCGATGCCGATCGGATAAGCGATGAGGGGGCGACCGCAGGCCATCGCCTCGCCAGCCATCATAGGTCCGGTCTCGTTGGTCGACGGACTCACGAAGAAGTCGGCCGCCTGGTAGGCACGAGCCAAGGCCGCGTCACCGCGCTGCGGGCCCAGTTCGGTGAATGTCACGTGGCGGAAGCCGCCGGGCAGGAATCCTCGGTCGCCGATCACGGCGACGTGCAAGACCACGCCTTGGTCATCGAGCTGCTTCAAAGCCTCGAGGAACAGGCCGAAGCCTTTGTAGACCAGGCCGGGGTCGAGCGCGCGGACGAGCACGATGCGGCCTTCCGTCGGCAGGCCCAGCGCTTGGCGGGCGGAACGCATGTCTGCCGGGCGGAGCACCGAGAGGTCGAGCGGGATCGGGAACTTGCGGAGTTCGCGTCCGCCTAACGTGAAGCTCTCCGTCGCCTGGCGGGCGGACCAGCCGCTCGGGGCGAGGACGGCGACGTCGAGTTCCTTCCAGAGCTGGGCGCGGCGAGCTGCCTGAAAGGACGAGATATCCCGCGGGTCGGTGGAAGACAGTAACGGGCAAGCGCCGCAGCCGGTCTGATATTTCTTGCAGCCAAGGTTGGAATGGCAGCCGCCCGTGGCATGCGCCATGTCGACCTGCCATAAGGCCACCCGGGCGCCGAGGGCCTGGGCGATCTCGCGTACGGTCTCCGGGCAGACGAAGCCACCGGACCAATGGACGAGGACCAGGTCCCACTTCTCGGCATGGGTGCGCGCGTGACGGATGATCGGCTCGGCCGGGAAGTTAGCTTCCGCGTCGAAATCATAGACCCCGACCGGTTTGACCCCGAAACGCTTAACCTTGGCGATGGCCCGACCCAAGCCCCAGACGAGCTTCTGCCACGGATTGAGCAAACCCTTCGCCGCCACCATCGGGACGTCCCGACGCTTCTGCTTCAAGACATAGGCGAGCGATTCGACCCCCTGACCCAGCAGGGCCTGATGAATCCGGACGAAGCCATCGGCCGCGCCGCCGCCGGTATCCATCTTGGATAGGTGCAGTATCTTCATCCTTGGCCGCATGGATAACGCACCCGCGGCGAAGTGACGAACCAAAAGCACGAAGCCTAACGGGTTGAAAGATGCCGGGGCTTCGCAACGATGCCCGCCGATGGTCCCGCTCATCTATGTGATCAACCTCGACCGCGACACCGAGCGAATGGACTCCATC
>CAIKWA010000177.1 GCA_903831005.1 uncultured Opitutia bacterium | reverse complement strand
GGCATGATCACCGACTCGCGCTCCTTCCTCTCGTATCCGCGCCACGAATACTTCCGCCGCATCCTGTGCGACCTCGTCGGCCAGGACGTCGAGTCAGGCCGTATCCCGGACCGTAAGGACTGGAACGAACGCCTGATCGCCGACGTCTGCTACGGCAACGCCAGCCAGTACTTCGGCTTCAAGTCGTAGACGACCGCAGGGAGACATGGGAAGCTACCTGCCCGTCTGCATCGTCCTGATCGTCCTTGGACGCTACCTCGCAAGACGCGGCGCGGTCAGGCTCACCGCAGAGGAGAACGACCGGGGGGCGACCATGGGCGAAAAGGCCCTCACTTGTTCGGGCGTATTGGTCACCCTGGCCGTCGGCGCCGAACTCTACCTCACCAGGTGGAACTATCTCACGGACGTCCAAGCATACTGGCTCAACCTCCCTCCCCTGCTGTGGCTCGGGTTAACTTTATTCCGTAAAGACATCCCCGGAGACCGGACGGCGACGAGCGTCGGCATGTGGGCGCTCACGCCCTACGCCGCATATGCCTTCAGCCAGAAAGAGCTCCCCGAAAGCACGTGGCTCAGCCTCTGCCTCTTCGGCTGGGCTTTCTTCCTCGGCACTTGGCGCGACATGCAAAGGCCTGCCTGAGCCGCGAGGCTTGCCTGCGCGGCGACTAAGGACAGCATTGCGATGCCCCCAGATGTCGGACGCCGACGCCGCCATCACCTCCCTACGCCATAACGCATGATCCGCTTCCTCTTCGATTGCTTGCTCTGGGGCGTAGGCTTCCAGCCCCGCGCGGCAGCCACCTCCTCTGGCTTCGGCGGCGAACAGCTGCTGCCGACCCGCGAACGGAGCGGACTCGAGGCGTCGATCCGCGCCCTCAGTTCGACCCTCTTCCTGCTCGCGATCCTATCGCAGTTTTTCCCTTCGGAGCTAAGCCTCCTGACTTCGCCGGAGCTACACCTCTTGGCTTCAGGCGGAGTCGCCTGGACCCTCTTGATGGTCTTCCGCCCGTCCATCCCCATGGACAGCACGGCCATCAGCACCGGCCTTTGGACTTTCGCTGGGTACCTACCCTACTTCTTGCTCGGCAACCTCTTCAACCTTCCGATTGCGACCTTGCTCGGCCAGGCCGGCCTAGTCGCGACCATCAGCGCGTATGGCCTTTTCCGTGACATCCGGCGTGAAATCCGCGCCGAAAAGCCATAATTTGTACATAATATGGCAATCTTGCGGGTAGGATTGTCCTAAAGAAATCCTGAATTGCCATCAGGGTAGCCGTGGGCAGATTTTCTATATGAAGTATTTATTCCTCCTTCTCACGCCCTTCATTGCCTTGGCCGCCGAGCCGAAAGCTAAGAAGTACACGCTGAATGACCTCGAGTGGGGCAAGGAAGTCTCCGGACCCGACCTGACCGAGATGTTCATCAAGGACAAAGGCATGGTCGTCTTACTTTTCATTTCCAATAAGGAGATGAAGCCAGAAAACCTTCTGGAGCGGATGAAAAAGAATGTCGAAGAAGCCAACGGGAAGGTCATTGGCGTTGCCGTCGATACTTCCAAATCATCGATGAATTCAAAGGAAACCGCCGAACTGTTGAAGCTGGTGAAAACTGTCGGCTTAGACTTCACTGTGGCCGTCGGCATGAAGAAGCGTCCGCCCGGCTTCGCTCGCATCACTCCCTACTGCTACGTCCTCAATTCCAAGAAAGTGATTATCTACAGCGGCCCTGTCGGAGGTGAGGATTTCAAGGAAGCGTTGGAACAAGCTGCCATCCCGGTCGTGAACCCGGGCGACAAGCCAAAGGAAGACAAGAAAGACGACAAGCCGAAGGCTGACCCAAAGAAGGCGGCCTGAGCTTAGGTCCGGTCGGTACGGTAGACCCGTTGTACCCGCTGGGTGAGCGTGCAGAGCGCCTCCCAAGGGATGCAGTCCGACCAGGCGCAGAACTCCGCGACGGTGATACGGTCGGGGCCTTGCGCCCCGAGAATCGTGGCGATATCGCCGACAGCGGCGCCAGCGACGTCGGTCACGTCCACAATCGTCTGATCCATCGTCACGCGGCCGAGGATCGGGCAACGCTGACCCCTCACGAGGAAGTGGCCGCGATTGCTGGCGGCCGTCGGGACGCCGTCACCATAGCCCACGGCCACGATGGCCACGCGAGTTGGACGCGTCAGGGTCTTGGTGCGGTTATAACTAACGGCCGTACCGGCTGGCAGGTCCTTCACAAGCACGACGCGGGCGTGGAAAGAAAGCACGGGCTCCGGACGCAGGCTCGCCAGGAAGGAACCTGAGGACGGGGGCAGGCCGTACTGCATCAGCCCGACGCGGACGGCGTTGAAAGGCGCCGAAGCCGAGAAGCTCTCGAGGCCGGCGCTATTGTCGGCATGGATCATCAGGCCGGCCCGGATCGAGGCAGGAATCAGGTCCAACAGCTTGAGGAAGATCGCGCGTTGACTGGCGGTGTAGGCCGCATCGCTATCGGCGTCGGAGAAGTGCGTGAAGACGCCACGCCATGCGAAACGGGAGTCAGACTGGACGAAGGCGAAGAGCTCGGCGGCTTGCTCATGCCAGACGCCGGCGCGCCCCATACCGGTATCCACCTTGACGTGCACCTTCGCCTTCAGGCCCGACTTCGCGACCGCGGCGGCGAGAGCCTGGGCTTCGTTAAGAGAGTTGAGGGTGATATCTAGGCCGAGGGCCAGCGCCCGCGGGAGCTCACTCGGCAAGGTCGGACTCAGCAGCAAGATATCGGCATCATGGCCGATCTCACGTAGCATGGCGGCTTCGGAGACGTTCGCCACGGCGAAGCAGTCCACCCCGGCCTGCAAGAGGCGCGTGGCCACCTCGGGCATACCGTGCCCATAAGCATTAGCCTTCACCACGGCGACGTAACGCACGTGCGCGGGCAGGGCCTGCTTGATGCGACCAACGTTGCGATCAATGGCCGGCAGGTCGATCTCGACCCAGGCGCGCGCGGCAGAAGCATTCGATGAAGCACTCATGAGCGGTGGCGCTCCCCAGACCAGGTGGCGAAATCGTTGGCGACATTCAACGCGTCGGGGCGCGGCTCTTCGCGCAGGAAACCAGGCTGAGCGAAGAAGGTCGGCAAAGCCGACCACGGAGGCGGGACGGCGACATGCGAAGTCAGTACGGCGGGAGCGAGCTCGCTCGCGGCCAGCACGCGACATCCAGCCACATTCAGTTGCGCGGCCTCGGCTTCGAATGGCACGCCGAGCGAACCATCGACCGAAACCTCGAGCGCATGCCAGCGCTTTAGGCGGGATTCGACGGCGACGAGGAATGGACCTTTCTCACCGGCAACGAGCGCGGAGCGGGCGATGCTGGCGAGCGATTCCCAGACGAAGATCGGGCGCGGCTCCAGCGCGGACCAGGAACGGACGGCAAGGGAGGCGATGCGGATGCCGAGCACGGAACCCGGGCCGACGCACAGGGCGAAAGAACGGATGTCACTGAGCGACAGCTTGGCTTCGGCCAAGGAGACTTCGACACAGCCAAAGAGGCCTTCCAAAGCGCCATCAGGCGAGAGGCCCTGACCCACCCAGCGGCCGCCCGAGAGAACTCCCACCCGGACTCCGGCGCGGGCGGAGCCGTCGAGGACGAGGCAGGGTTCGGGCGCACTCATGGCCTCAGCCTGGCGGCCAATCGAGGGCGCGTCCACCCAGCAGATGCACGTGGAGGTGCGGGACTGACTCGCCGCCATCGGGACCGTTGTTGATCACGACGCGGAAACCCTTAGTCAGGCCGAGCTGGCGGGAAAGCTGACCAGCCACAAGTAGCAGATGCCCAAGAGTAGCCTGGTCTTCCGCAGACGCCTCAGCGACGCGTGCGATGGGCTTACGAGGCACGATCAGAACGTGCGTCGGGGCCTGCGGGGAGATGTCATGAAAGGCCACACACACGGCGTCTTCATGGATGAGCTTCGCAGGGATCTCCTTGTCGGCGATCTTCTGGAACAGCGTCTTGGGGGCGCTCATGGGAAATCAGAGGACGACGACCGTCACGCGGCGGCGGCCAGCCTGCCGGGCGACCAGGCCTTGCACCGTATCGACGGCTTCGTCGTAGACAGCACGCCAGCGGGTCGAACGAGCGCGGGTGCCCGCAAGATATTGATCCTGCAGGCCGACGACCCAGAAGAGCACGTCGGCGGCTTCGCCGGTGGTAGCGAGGGCGGCTTCGACGCGTTCGTGAGCCCAAAGGGCGTCGAAAGGCTCAGCACGATGATCGAGTACTGCGACGGTCGGCACGGGACGGTCCGGCGAAAGCAGACGGAAGATTTGGGCGGCGGCGGCGGCGAGGTCGGTGGCGTTGAGGCGCGGGTCAGTCTCGTCGTCAGCCTCAAACACGCGCAGCACTGCATCAACGTCGCTGCGTAACTGGGGAGCGGTGCCCACCATCGAAGCCAGCAGCGCGTTAAGCGTGCGGAGGCGGATCGACTTCGGCAGCGCGGCGGTCACTTGATTTTCCCTCCCTTGCGGAGCTGATCGATGGCCTTGGCGAGCTCATCGATATCGCGGAACTCACGGTAGACGCTGGCGAAACGGACGTAGGCAATTTGGTCGACCGACTGAAGGAGGGTCATGATTTCCTCGCCGATAGCACTGGAGGGGACCTCGTCGCCAAACTTCACCTGTAGGTTCTCGACGATTTCGGAGATCATCAGGTTGATACGCTCGAGCTCGATGGGACGCTTGTCGGTGGCCTTGCGGACGCCCGAAGCGATCTTACCGATGTCGAACTCCTCGCGGGCACCATTACGTTTCACGACGACCATGCCTTCGCGGACGATTTCTTCAATCGTGCTGAAGCGATGGTCGCACGCTAGGCACTCACGGCGACGGCGGATGGAATGGTTACCCTTCCCGAGGCGGGTCTCCAAGACCTTCGTATCCTCGTGCTTGCAGCGGGGGCAGAACATCGCTCAGAGTTTAAGGAAATTACCCAGAAGCTGGAGGCCATGCTCGGTGGCGAAGGACTCCGGATGAAACTGGACGCCCCAGATTGGGAGCTCGCGATGGCGAAGACCCATCACAAGACCATCTTCGGTCCAGGCCGTCACCTCGAGGGCGGCGGGAAAAGTGGCACGCTCGACAACCAGCGAGTGATAGCGGGTTGCGGCGAACGGCGAAGGCAGGCCCTTAAAGACATCGGTATTGTTGTGGAACACCGGAGAGGTCTTGCCGTGCATCAGCTGCGGGGCGCGGATGACTTTGCCGCCGAAGACATGGCCGATGGCTTGATGGCCGAGGCATACGCCGAGGATCGGCTTCTTGCCGGCGAAAGCTTCGATCATCGCACACGAGACCCCGGCTTCGGCGGGCGAGCACGGACCAGGCGAAATCATCACGCGGTCAGGATTGAGCGCGAGCGCTTCCTCTACCGTAATCTGATCGTTGCGGTACACCTTCTGCTCCACGCCCAACTGCCCGAAGTATTGAACCAGGTTATAGGTGAACGAATCGTAGTTATCGATGACCAGCAGCACGGGCGGACGATTTGCCCAGCGCTGTGAAGTGTCAAGGAACCGCGACCCCGTGTGAACAAGTGAACGCAGCGAAGTTTGTTCGCTGCGAGGGCTAGGGACAGGGCCAGAGCTAGGACTGGAAGATACATTGTTCACAACCACAGACCTCAACCTTAGCGCTCATCTGCGACCCATCTTTTATCATCCATCCTTCATCTGCGTTGACCATCTGCCTTCCCCACCTGCATCGCCCCTTCCCGGCCCTAGCCCAAGCCCCGGCCCTAGCCCTATTTCGGCCTACCCCCACCCCTATCCGTCCCCCTACCCCTATCATCGTGAATTCTACCCCAAACCCCTCGAAAGTAGGCCTTTACAGAGGAAGGGGGGTGTGAATAACTGTGTGAACGGCATGAAACAGCGCACCCTTGGCAAAGAAGCCTCCGTAAAGGGCAAAGCCCTCCACACCGGCCAGGACGTCACCCTGACCCTAAAACCGGGCGCCCCCAACACCGGCCTAGTCTTCCGCCGCATCGACCTTTTTGGCAAGCCTGAGGTCCGCCCGGTGTCCGAGATGATCACCGAACTCGAGCGCAAGACGACCGTCTCCTCCGACGCCGTCAAGTTACACACCATCGAGCACGTACTCTCCGCCCTCAGTGGCATGGCCGTGGACAACGCCATCATCGAGCTCGACGCCTCCGAACCGCCGATTGTCGACGGCTCGGCCCGCCCTTTCACGACGCTCATCCACCAGTGTGGCGTCGTCGAACAGGACGCCCAGCGCGAATCATTCACACTCACGCACCCGATCACCATCAACGAAGGTAGCCGCTCCATCATCGCCCTACCCTTTGACGGCTTACGCATCACCTGCACCTCGGCCGATGACCGCGGCATCCACACGCAGCACTTAACCATCGATATCGACGCCGAGACCTACGAGGCGCAGATCGCCCCGGCCCGCACGTTCACCATCTACGAGGACATTGAAGGTCTCATCGAGAAAGGTCTGATCAAGGGCGGCACGCTCGACTCCGCGATCATCCTCAAGGGCGACAAGATTGTCAGCAAGGAGCCCCTGCGCTTCAAGGACGAGCTCGTCCGTCACAAGATCCTAGATATCGTCGGCGACATCGTCCTCGCCGGCATCCGCCTCAAGGCCCACATCATCGCCGTCCGCCCGGGCCACGCGCTCAACGCCCGCCTCGCCGCGGCCGTCCGCAAGCAGTGGCAGGAATCCAAGGCTCCCAAGGCCAAAGCCGCTCCCGCTGGCCCGAAGGTCGAAGCCCCGACGGCCCCCGCCGGCTCGGCCCTGGACATCCGACAGATTCTCAACGCGCTGCCCCATCGCTATCCGTTCGTGATGGTCGATCGCGTCGTCGAGCTCAACGAAGACTCCCTGGTCGCGATCAAGAATGTCACGATCAACGAACCTTACTTCCAGGGCCACTTCCCCGGCCAGCCGGTCATGCCGGGCGTCCTGCAAATCGAGGCCATGGCCCAGGCCGCCGGCCTCATCATGCTGCGCCGCGGAGCCGCCGACGAAGCCCCGAAGGTCGTGTTCTTCATGAGCGCCGATAAGGTGAAGTTCCGTAAGGCGGTCACGCCGGGCGACACCCTCGAGATCCGCGCCAAGCTTACGAAGGTGCGCGGCCGCATCGCTGCCGCCGAATGCGAGTGCTTGGTCAACGGCGAGTGCGTCTCGTCCGCCGAACTGCTCTTCACCATCGCCGACTCGCCGAACGGCTAAACTGGATGGCTACGCAAGTCCACCCCACCGCGATCGTCGAGGCAGGCGCCAAGCTCGGCCACAACGTCGTCATCGGTGCTTATGCCTACGTGGGCGGCGACGTCACCTTGGGAGACGGCTGCGTGCTGCACCACCACGCGACAGTCGAGGGCTACACGCAACTCGGCCCCCAGTGCGAGGTCTTCCCTTATGCTTTCATCGGCGGACGCACGCAGGACCTCAAAGCTAAACCCGGCAAACCCGGCCTTAAGGTCGGCGCCCGCAATACTTTCCGCGAATACGTCAGCGTCCACCTCGGCACCCAGGAAGGCGAATGGACCATCCTCGGCGACGACAACGTCCTGTTGGCCTATTCGCACGTTGCACATGACTGCGTGATCGGTAATCACCTCGTCATCTCCAGTCATTCCGCCGTCGCGGGCCACGTGCACGTCGGCGACCACGTGAACATCGGCTGGAACGCGGGCATCCACCAGTTTTGCCGCATTGGCGACCACGCGATGGTCGCGGCCTGCTCGAAGTGCGTCCAGGACGTGCCTCCATTCGTCATCGCCGACGGCAATCCCTGCGAGACCAAGATGATCAACGCCGTCGGCCTGAAACGTTCGGGCTTTACCGACGACGAAATCGCCACGGCCAAGCTGATGCACCGACTCTTCTACCGCGACGGATTGAACACGTCGCAGGCCATCGAGAAGGCCCGTGCGCTGCCTGAGGCCTCCGGCCGTATCGCCAAAGCCTTCGTGGACTTCGCAGCGTCGACCAAGCGCGGTCTGGCCTAAGCGTTCGTAGGCGCTTGCGCCAGCGAACGACTTTCCTAGGTTGGCGGGCATGAAAGCCCTCCTGCCTTCCCTCATCGCGGTCCTTAGCTCCTTCGGCTCGCTCTCCGCGGCCATCGTCGAGAAGCCGCTCGAATATAAGTCGGGCGACATCCTCTGTGAAGGCTGGCAGTCCTATGACGACGCCGTGAGCGGCAAGCGCCCGGGCGTGCTCATCGTGCACCAGTGGACGGGCATCAGCGACCACGAGAAGGAAGCCGCCCGCAAGCTCGCCGCCCTCGGTTACAACGTCCTCGTCGCCGACATCTACGGCAAGGGCATCCGCCCGCAGCCTCCGGCCGCTGGCAAGGAAGCCGGCAAATACAAGGGCAACCGTCCTCTGCTCCGCTCACGCGTTAACGCCGCGCTCGACGTCCTCAGCCACGACGCCCGCACCGACGCTTCGAAGATCGCCGCAACCGGCTACTGCTTCGGTGGCACGGCGGTGATCGAACTCGCCCGCAGCGGCGCCAAGGTGAAGGGCGTAGTCAGCTTCCACGGCGGTCTTGATTCGCCGACCCCGACCGACGGCAAGAACATCCAAGCCAAGGTCCTCGCCCTTCATGGCGCCGACGACCCTTTCGTCGCCGCCAATGACATCGCGAAGTTCACCGCCGAGATGAAGTCGAATCGCGTTGACTGGAAACTCGTCAACTACCCCGGTGCCGTCCACAGCTTCACGCACAAGGCCGCCGGTAACGACAACTCCAAGGGAGCCGCCTACAATGCCGACGCCGATAAAGCCTCCTGGTCGGAGATGGAGCAGTTCCTGAAGGCCACGCTGGGACGCTAAGTCCTGCGGGCGCTCCCTAAACGAAAGAGCCGCGGATTACTCCGCGGCTCTGTTCTTTCCTGACGGGCCGACTTAGGCCACGCGCTCGACGACGAGCGGGGGCATGTTCGGGCGCTTGGGGGCGAGGCGGTAGGCGTCGCGGAAGTACGGGAGCGCGGCGTCGACCTTGGCCTCATCGTTGTAATGGATCATGATCAGCGGCTCACCCTGCTTGACCTGCGTGCCCACCTTGCGGATTTCGGTGACGCCGACCGACGGGTCGAGCGTGCCATCCTTGAGAGTGGCGAGGAGACGAACACCCTGAGCAATCTTGCCGGCATCGATGGTGTGGACGTAGCCACGCTTCGGGGCGGGCAGCTTGCGGATGAACTTCGCCTTGGGGAACTTCGAAGGATCGTCGATCCAGTCGGTCTTGCCACCCTGTGCGCGGACCATCGCCTTGAACTTCTCGAGGGCGGAACCGTCCTTCAGGTGCTTCTCGACGGTCTGCTTGGCGGAAAGGGTCGAACCGGCGACGCCAGCCAGGCGCACGACTTCCATGCCCAGCTTGAGGACGAGGTCCTGCAGGTCTTCGGGGCCTTCGCCCTTCAGGAGGCGGACGGCTTCGAGGACTTCGAGGCCCGTGCCAACGGAGTCGCCG
>CAIKWA010000176.1 GCA_903831005.1 uncultured Opitutia bacterium | reverse complement strand
TGTCGTTTCGGTGACGACCGACGGGGCGGTCATACGCTGTCTATCGGCGGCCGGCGGCCGCGCGCCCGAGCCTATTCTCGTCGGCAACCGGTTTCCCCGCTTGACCGTGCGAGAACCCCTGCGGAAACTAAAGGAAATCCGCGGCTTCCTCTCACGGCTGCCCGCGCCCTCCGAACGATGAAATCCTTCCTGCTCTCCAGCCTCCTTATTCTGACCGGCGCCCTTGCGCCCGCTCAGCTCGTGCAACCCACCCTAAAGGAAGCGGCGGCCAAAAACTGGTCCGAAGGGAACGCCGACAGGATTGTCGCTGATGCGGATGGCACCGGTATCACTCGCTCCGATATTCGCCGCCAAATCGAACCCATCAAGGGCCAGCTACGCGCCAGCGCCAAGACCGACGCCGAGTTGCTGAAGATCGTCGCGAGCGCCGAAGACGAGACCCTTAATAACATCGCCGACCGCCAGCTCGTTCTGGCCGAGTTCCGCGCTAGCACCGCGCGACTGCCCGCGTCCTATATCGACACCGACATCGAAGAGACCATCCGGCGCGACCATGGCGGCGACCGTAACCGTTTCGTCGCCTCACTACGGGCCGCCGGCACCACGCCGCTAGCCTATCGCAAGTACATCGAGGACCGCATCATCTTCGATTACATGGTAAGTCAGGTCCGCCGCGCCGCCTGGGACGTAAATCCTGGCAAGATTCTCGAGTACTACGAAAAAAATAAAGCTGACTTCATCCGCAAAGAACAGGTCAAGCTGCGACAAATCACAATCAAGCAGGGCGCCGCTGAAAAGCCTGAAGAAACCGCGGTTCGCGCCGCGGCCTTCGCCGATGCACTGCGCCACCCCGAAAAGATCGCCACCACTCTCGGTCGATTCAAGGTTACGGGAAAGCCCTTGGCAGGAAAGCCCACCTTTGCCGACGTCGCCGTCCGCGTGAGCACCGATGATTTCGCCAGTAAGGGAGGCGACACCGGATGGCGCGCCCTTGAAGATCTCAACGAGACCCTCGCCGCCAAGCTCAAGACCCTAAAGGCGGGCGAAGTCTCCGAACCTTTGAAATTCGAAGTGGGGGGCGACCCTATCTACGTAATCGTCAGCCCCGAGGATAAACGCCAAAAGGGATACGCCTCCGTCAATGATCCGGAAGTGATGGCTGAGATCGAGGTCAAGGTCCGACAGATTGGCATGAAAATTGCCGTCAAGACCTGGCTCGATGACCTGCGCACGAAACACCACATTCAAGTCCGCTGAGATGAGCGCCGCTCGAGGCGCCCGAGAGAGCGACGCAGCCATCGCGCAACCCTTCGCCTGTCGGGCGTTTCCACGGCGCAGCGCCGGAGTCCTCCTCCACCCCACCGCCCTACCCGGCTTCGGTCCCGTCGGCTCGCTCGGCGCCGAGGCCCGACGCTTCGTGGACATCATCGCCTCCGCCGGCTTCTCGTGGTGGCAGGTCTGCCCACTCGGCCCAACTGGCTACGGAGACTCCCCCTACCAGGCCCTCTCCGTCTTCGCTGGTAACCCTTACCTCCTCGACCTTGCTGATCTCGGGGCCCGCAAGCTGCTGACTTCCGAAGAGATCGCGACGCTCCGACGCGGCAACGACCAGCGCACTGATTACGGCCGGCTTTGGAATGAGCTCCGGCCGATATTGCAGACGGCTGCGCGCCGAGGTGCCCTCATCCTGAAGCAGAACGCCGCTTTCCAACGCTTCCGCGAAAAACAGTCCAGCTGGCTGGAAGCTTGGTGCCGCTTCGCCGCATTACGCGAGGCCAACGGCTTCACCGCGCCGGACAAGTGGACAATCGATACAGCCCCCGCCGGTCTCATCGCCGAAGCAGAGGTGTTGCAGTTCCTCTTCGCCGAACAGTGGAACGCACTCCGTGAATATTCACACGGTAAAGGCGTTCAGTTCTTCGGCGACGAGCCCATCTACGTCTCCGCAGACGGCTGCGATGCCAAGACGCGACCAGAACTCTTCCAATTGGACGCAGCCGGACGCCCACTCGCCGTGGCCGGCGTACCGCCAGACTACTTCGCAGCCGACGGACAACTTTGGGGCAATCCGCTCTACGCCTGGGAACGCCACGCCGCCGACGGCTACGCTTGGTGGAAAGCGCGTGTGCATCATGACCTCGAACTCTTCGACGCGATCCGCATCGACCACTTCCGCGGAATCCATGACTACTGGAGCGTGCCAGCGGGCGCACCGAACGCCCGCGAAGGCCAGTGGTGCGACGGACCCGGCCTCGCCTTCACCAATGCGATGGGCGGCCTACCGCTCGTCGCCGAAGACCTCGGCCTACTCTCGCCTGGCGTCAACGTGCTCCGCAAGGCCTCTGGCCTGCCAGGCATGTCGGTCCTGCAGTTCGGTTTCGGCGGACCACCCGAAGACAATCCACACTTCCCGACGAATATCACCGCCGACCGCGTCGTCTATACTGGCACGCACGATAACGACACCGTCGTCGGCTGGTATGCCCAGGCCTCCACCGAAGAACGCGCGCGCGTCGAGGCCGTATTCGGCATGATGGAGACACCGCATATCACCCTCGCTGAAGCGGCACTGGGTTCGCCCGGCATCGCGGCATTCATCCCGGTCCAGGATTTGCTGGGACTAGGCGCCGAAGCCCGTTTCAACACGCCTGGTAACCCGCAAGGCAACTGGGGCTGGCGGATGAGCGAGCTTCAGCTGACCACGCTCGCGGCGACAGCCGGTGCCTGGAAGCAGAGGCTAAAGGCCGCGCAACGGCTCAGCGCGTAAGCCTTCGGTATTTTGGGCGACGCGGCGTGTCCGACTCCAGCCCGAGGCGCTTACGTCGGTCTTCAAGGTAGTCGCCGTAGTTGCCTTCGTGCCAGACCACCGTGCTATTATCCTCGAAGGCCAGGATATGCGTGGCCACGCGGTCGAGGAACCAGCGGTCGTGCGTCACGATGACAGCGCAGCCAGCGAAGCCTTCGAGCGCATCCTCCAGGGCACGGATCGTATTCACGTCCAGGTCGTTGGTGGGTTCATCGAGCAGGAGCACGTTGGCGCCGGCCTTGATGAGGCGGGCGAGATGGATGCGATTGCGTTCGCCGCCAGACATCACGCCAACTTTCCGCTGCTGCACGTCCCCGGTGAAACCAAAGCGGGCCGCGTAAGCGCGGGCCGGGACCATAACTTTTCCGAGATGGACCATCTCCTGTCCGTCGGAGATAGCGGACCAGAGCGGCGCGTCAGCGGGCAGTGAATCGCGCGATTGGTCGACGTAGGCGAGTTTGACCGACTCTCCGACCGTGAGCGTACCCTTATCCGGCTTCTCTTGGCCGGTGATCATGCGGAAGAGCGTTGTCTTGCCGGCGCCATTGGGACCGACCACGCCGACGATGCCGCCCGCAGGCAGCGTGAAGTTCACTTCGTCCATCAGGATGCGGTCGCCGTACCCCTTCGAAAGTCCGCGGGCCTCAATGACGGCGCCGCCGAGGCGCGGGCCGGGCGGAATCCAGATTTCCGCCGCCTTCTCCTGCTGGTTCTGATCCTGGGTGAGCATCTGTTCGTAGGCACGCAGACGGGCCTTGTTCTTGGCCACCCGGGCCTTGGGCGAAGCCGCAGCCCACTCGCGCTCCCGCTCCATCGAGCGGGAACGCGCGGCCGACTGCTTCTCCTCCATCTCGAGGCGTTGCTGCTTCTGCTGGAGCCAAGAGGAGTAATTGCCCTTCCACGGGATACCGCGGCCGCGATCGAGCTCAAGAATCCAACCGGCGACGTTGTCGAGGAAGTAGCGGTCGTGCGTGATCGCGATGACGGTACCTTTATAAGTTTGGAGGTGGCGTTCGAGCCAAGCGACCGTGTCGGCATCGAGGTGATTGGTCGGCTCGTCGAGTAGGAGAATGTCCGGCTCCATCAACAGCAGGCGACAGAGCGCCACACGGCGCTTCTCGCCGCCGGACAGCGCGGAGACCACCGCGTCGCCAGGCGGGCATCGCAGGGCTTCCATCGCCATGTCAATACGGGCATCGAGGTCCCAACCGCCGCGCGTGTCGAGGATCGCCTGAATCTCGCCTTGGCGGGCCAGGATCTGCTCCTGCTCCTTCGCGTCATCGGTCTCCGAAACCTTCACGAAAGTCTCGTCATATTCCTCGAGCAGAGCCTTCATCGGTCCGGCCGCCTGCATCACGCATTCCTGAACCGTGAGGTGTTCATCGAGGCGCGGCTCTTGGGCCAGATAGCCAAGGGTATAACCGGGCACCTGGCTGATTGCGCCGTCGAACTCCTTGTCCTCGCCAGCCATGATTTTCAGCAATGTTGATTTGCCGGACCCGTTCAGGCCAAGGACGCCGATTTTGGCTCCATAATAGTAAGAGAGCGAAATATCACGGAAAACGGGTTTCTTTTCGAAGTACTTCGTGACCCCCGTCATCGTGAAGATTACCTTTTCATCAGCCATGGAGGAAGGTTCTGAGAACGCCCCTTGGGGGCAAGCGGAACCCTCCGGGCGGGCGGGCTTACCGCACTTGACATCCCCCCGGGGGTGCCCAAGGTAGGCCTCAGTTCACCTTTACCGAGGTGGGTCCTGCCGGACCCGCTTTTTTTGTCCCCAAATCATTTCACCGAAAACCCGCACCCATCACCATGAGCGTCGATATCAAACCCTTCCTCCAATATCTCGAAAAGGAGAAGAACATCAAAAAAGAAGAGGCCTGCGCCCTCATCGTGGAGGCCATCAAGTCCTCCGTTGAGAAGTCCGTCATGGCCGGCCAAAACGTCGAGATCAACGCCGACCCCGTGTCCGGCAAGCTCGACGCCTTCGTCGTCCTTCGCGTGACCGACTCCGTGTCGGACCCACTCCAGGAGATTAATCCGGTCGCCGCCTCGCTCATCGAGGCCGACGTCCAAGTCGGACAGGAAGTCCGCAAGCCCATCAACGTGGCCGACCTCGGCCGCATCGCCGCCAAGACCACCCAGCAGCTGCTCAACCAGCGCTTCCGCAAAATCGAGAAGGACCAGGTCTTCCAGGAGTATAAGGATAAGGTCGGCGACATCGTCACTGGTACCGTCCGTCGCACCGAACGCGGCAACGTCGTCATCGAGCTCGGCACCGCCGAAGCCGTCCTCACCCATAAGGAACGCTGCCACGGCGACGAATTCCGCACTGGCGACCGTATTCGCTGCCTCCTCCTCGAGATCCGCGAAGACCCCCAGCGCGGCCGCGAGTTCGTGCTCTCCCGCGCCAACCCGGCGTTCGTGCGTCGCCTCCTCGAACTCGAGGTCGCCGAAATCGCCGACAAGACCGTCACCATCGCCGCCATGGCCCGCGATCCGGGCTATCGCACCAAGATTGCCGTCGACTCCCGCGACCCCAAAGTCGATCCCGTCGGCGCCTGCGTTGGCGCCCGTGGCGCCCGCGTCCGCAACATCGTCAAGGAACTCGGCGGCGAGAAGATTGATATCATCCGCTACCACGCCGAGCCGCTCAAGCTGCTCGAAGAAGCCATCCGTCCGGCCAAGCCGCGCAACGTCCGTATCGACGAGCGCACCCGCTCCATCCACTTCGAAGTGGACGAAGACGACATGCGTATCGCCATCGGTAGCAAGGGCCGCAACGCCCGCCTGACCTCCAAGCTCATGGGCTGGGGTCTCAACATCCAGAAGGCCACGCACGCCGCTGAAAGCTTTGAAGCCAAGGCGGGGGACGCCGCCGTGCGCATCGCCGAGCAACTCGGCCTGCCCGCCGAACTCATCGCCAAGTTCGTCGGCCTCGGCATCTCCAGCGTTGAAGCCCTCGAAGGCGCGACCGTGGAAGACTTCAAGGAAAGCGGCATCCCGACCGAGGAGGTCGAAGCCGTCCTCGCCGCCTACGCCAAGGGCCGCCGTTCGTAATCCTTCCGCCCGCACCCCTCCCGACACCCTTCGCCCGCGCACATGACCGAGAAGAAGAAATCCGAAGCCAAGAAGCCTGCGGCGACGCAGCGTTTCAGCGACGTGGCCAAGGAGCTCGGGCTCGAGGTCAAAGCACTGCTCGCCTTGGTCGACCAGTTCGTGGTCGCCCGCCCCGACTACAAGGATTACGTCTTCACCGACGGCAAGAAGCCCGCGGCCTCGAGCAATTTCGGCAAGATCTACCGCGACGACTTCATGACGTTTGCGGCGGACAAGCTCCCGAAGAAGGCCGAAGTCGCTCCGGAGCCCATCGTCGAAACCCCCAAGGCGCCTGAGCCGGCCAAGCCTGTCGCCCCCGTCGCCAAGCCTGGTACGCCGCCCCCGGTGAGCATGCCGCCGCGCCCGACCATCGCACCGACTCCGGTCGCCCGTCCGCCGGTCGCTCCCATCATCCCTCGCCCGACGATCACGCCGACCCCGGCCAAGGCCGACCTGCCCCCCGTCGTTATCAGCAGCACCCCTCCTCCCGTGCCTGCGCGCCCGGCCAACGTTCCGCCGGTCGTCCGCCCGCCCATCGCACCGGTCGTCAACCGTCCCGCCGCCACCGGTAACCATGCCGCCCCCGGCAGCAAAGGTGCCATCACCGTCCGCCCGCCGATCGTCGTCCGCGATTTCGCAATCGCGCTTAATCTGAAGCCGTTCCAAGTCATCGGCAACCTGATGGAACTGAATAAGGTCGTCAGCGTCTCCTCGGTCATCGAGGAAGCCGATGCTCGCAAGGTGGCCGAACGTCATGGTTACACGCTGGAAATCCGTCACCGCGGAGAAGGCGTGCAACCCGTCAAGAAGGTCGAGAAGCCTTCCGAAGACGATCCGGCACTCATGACCGCGCGTCCGCCCGTCGTCTGCGTGCTTGGCCACGTCGACCACGGCAAGACCACCCTCCTAGACTTCTTCCGCAAGACTAACGTCGTCTCGGGCGAAGCCGGCGGCATCACCCAGCACATCGGTGCCTACTCCGTCGCTTATCAGGGCGAGAAGCCCGAGTACAAGGGCAAGACCGTTACCTTCCTCGACACCCCTGGTCACGCTGCCTTCGCCAAGATGCGCGAGCGCGGTGCCTCCGTCACCGACATCGCCGTGCTCGTCGTGGCGGCGGACGACGGCTTCATGCCGCAGACTGAGGAAGCCCTCAAGTTCGCCCAGAAACACGCCAGCGCCATCGTGGCCGCGATCAACAAGGTCGACGCCAAAGGCGCCAACATTGACCGCGTGAAGCAGCAGATGCAGCAGCGCAGCATCACCCCGGAAGACTGGGGTGGCGAGACCATCACCAGCCCCGTGTCGGCGCTCAAGGGCACCGGTATGACGGAGCTCCTCGAATCGATTCTCCTCCAGGCCGAAGTCCTCGACCTCAAGGCCAACGCGAAATGCCCCGCCCAAGGCGTCGTCATCGAATCCCAAATGGAAACCGGCCGCGGCCCCACCGCTACCGTTATCGTCCAGAAAGGTACGCTCAAGCCCGGCGACTCGTTCGTCTGCGGAGAGACCTGGTGTAAGGCGCGCGCGCTCATGGATGAGCGCGGCAACCGCATGACTTCCACGACGCCTGGCACCCCGGCACTCGTCCTCGGCTGGGACGCCGTTCCGGCCCCGGGCACTAAGTTTAAGACCGTCAAAAACGACCGTGAGGCCCGCGAGATTGCCGAAGAAGCCGCGCTCGCCGGTCGCAAAGCCGCGGAAGCCCTGCAGCAGGCGCCGAACACCGGTGCCCGTCCGGGCATGACCGATCTCGAGCGCCTCATGGCCGCCCTCGTCCAGGATAAGGAGAAGGTCCTCCGCGTCCTCCTCAAGGCCGACGTCAAAGGTACACTCGAAGCTCTCGAAGGTTGTCTCGTCGAAATCAAATCGACCAAGGTCCGCCTCGAGGTCGTCGGTGGCTCCGTCGGCCCCGTCTCCCAAGGTGATGTCGCCCTCGCCGAGGCTTCCAAGGCCCTCATCGTCGCGTTCGACACCAAACTCGAGAACGGCGTCCAGCCGCAACTCAAGCGCACCGGCGTCCGTCTCATCACCCATGACATTATCTACGAGCTAATCACGCTCGTGAAGGAAGCCATGACCGAGCTCTTGGACCCCGAAGTCCGCGAGAACAAGCTTGGTGCCGCCGAGGTGCGCGCCGTCTTCCCGCTCGGCAAGGAGCACAAGGTCGCGGGTTGCATGGTCACCGAAGGCCTCATCCGCCGCGCCGCCAAGGCGCGCGTGGTGCGCGGCGGCAAGATCATCCACAACGGACCGGTCGAGACCCTGCGTCGCTTCAAGGACGACGCCTCCGAAGTCAAAGCCGGCTTCGAGTGCGGCATCAAGCTCGGCGGCTACGACGAGTACCAGCCCGGCGACATCATCGAAGCCATCGAGATGCTGCAGACGCGCCCGTCGCTCTAAGCCTTATGTCCCAACGTCAGCTCCGGGTCGCCGAACTGGTCCAGCGCGAGGTCTCCACCGCGCTGCGTCAGAACTGGCCCACGGAAGCGGCGCT
>CAIKWA010000175.1 GCA_903831005.1 uncultured Opitutia bacterium | reverse complement strand
GGGCGTCGCCGTCAGCGAGTTCACCGAAGTCGAGTGCGCGGCCGACGGCGGCGCGGATGGCGGTACGGCGGCGCGGCAGGACGGCGAGCGGGCGTTTGCGTCGGCCGAAGAGCTCGCGTTCAGTGAGCAGGAGCAGGCCATCCTTGAGGAGTCCGGGCAGCTTGCCGGGCGCGATGATTACGCCCCCGCCGAAACGTCCTTGGATGATCCGCGGAGCGAAGCCGCGGATCTTGGCGCCGGCGACGTCGGCGTTGAGTCGATCGACGGAGCCGTCGGTGTCGCCTGCGAGCAGGCAGGGTCGGCCGTCCTTCGTCAGGGAGGCGGCGGCCCGTAATAGGGCAGGGCGCGAGTCGGCGCTGTCGGTGGCTGAGCCGATGAGTAGGGATTCGGCGGGCGTGGATTCGAGCGCTTGCGCGACGTAGCCGAGCGGAGCGTCATCGGTCTCTTCCAGGACAAGTTCGTCAACCTTAGCGGAGTGAAGCTCGGCGCAAAGCAAGTCTTCGTGGCAACGGTCGACCGAGACAATCAGCGCGTCGGCCGATAGGTGGCGGAAGAACGGTGCTTCGGGCGCTGACCCGGAATCATCGCGCGGGGCGCAGATCACAAGGCCTTCCACTTCGCCTTCGCTTCGTTGCGTTGCGGGGTCGAAGGGCCGGAGCGATTCGACCGTGTCGCCGAAGAGGTCGATGCGGACGGGCATCTGCGAGTTCAGGGGATAGACATCGAGGATGCCGCCGCGGAGTGCGTATTCGCCGGGCTGCTCGCACAGCGCCTCATGGGCGTAGCCGAACTCTTCAGCGAGACGCTTGGCGAAGTCCTGCAAGGCGAGCTTCTCGCCCTTACGGATGACAATCTCGGCTTTGGCCGTGGCCTCGGGCGCGGGTGAGCGGCGGGCGATTGATCCCGGCGTGCAGGCGATGAGCAGCGGTCGCTTGGCGTCGTGGCCGCCATGACGCAGGAGCGAGAGCACGCCAAGGAGGTCGCAGTCGGCTTCGAACGCCGGGACGGCGGCGTCGGCCTCGGTCAGCGTGCGGGCGACGGGTTGGGCGCCGTTGAGCAGCGTCAGCAGCTGGGCGGTCTCTTCGGCGAACGTCTCGGCCGCCCCGAGGTTGGAGGCCAGGAAGACGATGACGCCGCGCTCGGCGCCTTCCGAGCAGGCGCAAGCCGCCCAAGCGTGCGCGGGCACGCCGGTCAGGGCACGGCGTGGCTGGGCGGACATGACGCTATCGAGGGGGTAAGCCACGATGCGTCAAACCCAACCCCTCAGTTCAGGACCTCTTCCGCGATTTCGTCCCAGAGTTCGTCGATCTGGGATGGCTTCTTCACGGGGCGGCCGGCTTCGACGAACCAATAGCGGGCGTTACCGAGGTCACCTTCAATGAGGTGAAGCAGGGCATGCAGCCATGAGCCGATGGGCGTCTCGATATCCTGGGCGATGTTGTGCGCCTCCTCCCAGTTGCCTTTCTTGGTGTACCAGAGCGACTGCGCCTCCTGCGAAAGTCCCGCCGGCGGCTTCGGATCGCTCATGGCGGAAGCTCTGAGTTGGGCCGGAGTCATACTCAGCGCGCAGGGTTCAGTCTGGCCATCGCATCCGAGTTTTCCGACGGGAGGTCCTTAATCAGTTTGATGGCAAGCTCTTGGCCTGCTTGGACGTCTTCCAATTCCATCTTCTTCTCGAGCGAGCCGAGTTTGGTTACGTCTTCAGGAAGGTCTTCGATTTCGATCAGCACGAGCCGCCAAGCATAGGCCTGCTGAAGGTCTTTCGGTGTTCTATCGCCAGCTTCGTAGCGGTCGGTAAGGATGCGAATCGACTTGGGGTCGCGACGCATGGCGGCGCGGGTGTAGAAGTCTACGGCGAGGCGATAGTTCTGCGGCAGGCCTGGCTGGCCGACTTCATACGCCTTGGCCATCTCGCGAAGACAATGGCGGTCGCCTGCGTTGGCTCCGCGCAGGTATTGCGTGTAAGCTTCGCCGAGGGCCTTTTCGCGGTCAGACTGTAGCTTGGCGAAACTGGGCGTGCCTTTGACGGGCTTGAGCGCGTCGGCCTCGGTCTTGGTGAGGTCGCCGAGGACGCGGTAGCCCATCGGCTGGCCTTTGTCGGCGGCCTTGATCGCCCATTCCTTGGCCTTGGCTTCGTCTTTCGTCACGCCCAGTCCGCGCGCGTAGTAGAGCGCGACCACGCCCATGGCCCGAGCGTGCCGGTTTTCGGCGGCTTTGTCCATCCAGGTGAAGGCGACCTTCTGATCTTCCTTAATCTGGAGGTCGGGCGGTGCGTACTTGGTGTGCCGTAAGGCGTAGATGTATTGCGCCTGGGAATTGCCGCCTTCGGCCAGTGCGAGAAGTGCCGTGTCCTTGGCGTCGGCCTGGAGTTCGCTGACGTAGCGATCATGCAGTTCCCCCGGCAGCTGCGCAATTGGGACCTCCCATTGGTTGGAGAGGTCGACGACGAGAATCGTGCCAACGAAGGAGGCGATGGCGTAAGGGCGCAGTAGGACTATTTTATGGCGCATGGGGTCTCCTCATCCAAGTCGGCGGACGGGTGAAGGCAAGGGGAGTTCGAGTGTTGGCGTAGAAGAAGCGTTAGCAGGCCTTGATTGCCTCAGCCGTTTAGCCATCGTGCCGCTAACACCCCGTCGTCATGCGCCTGCTCGCCCTATTGCTCTGTCTCACCGCCGTGGCCGAAGACAAATCGTCCGTCCTCGGCCACGGCGGCCTTCGCTACTCGGTCGACCTGAAATGGGCCAAGGCCGACCCAGCTGTCGCTCCGATTGTCAATTCGCACGCCCTCGCTGAGGATAAGGCGGGCCGCATCTACCTGGTGACGGACCATCCGAAGAACGACTTCATCGTCTTCGAGAAGGACGGTCGTTATGTCCGTTCGATCGGCGCCGGGCTCGGCGGCGGGCACGGCCTGGAGATCTTTGAAAAGGACGGCGTGGAATACCTCGTGCACGTCGACTCCGGCTGGCATATGGCGGCCGAAGGCTGGAACCCCTCCGCCGTCGAAGGGCGCATCACCTTGCTGACGACCGACGGGAAGGTCGTACGCAAGTTCCCGACGCCGAAGGAGCTAGGCCTGAGTGACGGCAAGTTCATGCCGTGCGATGTGGCTTGGACGCCGGCGGGCACGTTGCTCGTCGCCGACGGCTACGGGTCGAACTTCATCTACGAGTTCACGCTCGAAGGAAAATTGCTTAAGAAGTGGGGCGGGCCGACCAAGGACGCTACCACTCTCAGCAATGCCCACGGCATTTCCATCGACACCACCGATCCGCGCGGGCCGCTCGTCTGGGTCCCTTCGCGCAGTCAGAACCAGCTCAAGGCATTCACTCTAGAGGGTAAGCACGTCGACACCCTCGACCTCCCCGGAGCCTTCGCCGGTCAGCTGTTCTTCCGCGGTGACAAGATCTACACCGCGGTCTGCTGGAGTAAGGACTCCAAGGGCAAGCGCCTCGCGCAGTCCGGCTTCTTGCTCGTCCTGGATCGGGCGACGAAGAAAGTCCTCAGCGCTCCGGGTGGTAATGAACCTAAGTATGTGGACGGAAAACTCCAACCGCTCACGCAGGCGCAGCCCGTCTTCAAGCACGGCCATGACCTCTTCGTCGATTCCTCTGGGGATATCTACCTCGGAGAATGGAACGCCGAACGTCGCTATCCGTCGAAGTTGACGTTGGTCAAATAACTCAGCTGATCAGCAGCAGCCGCGGTGAGCCGGGATGGTTTTCCGGGGCGCGGTGAATACACGGGGGCACAGGGCTGCCGGGCCAGCGCGTGGCGATGCGCCAGAGGGCGAAGGTGCCGAAGGGGTAGGGCGTCGCGCCAGGCTTGGGTGCGTAGTGCGAGTCGTAGCTATGTTCGTGCAGGAATTCGGCGAAGCCGGCGTCGTCCGCGCCGCGGTATTCCTTGAGCAACGCCGCGCGGACATCGGGAATCGTGACCTTGAGCAGGGCGTCCTCGTTACGCAGGCCTTCGCTGCAGGCGCCGTGGTAGGTGCAGAGCCACGTATCGACCTCGACGGGCGCACTGTCGACGTGGAAGGACGTGACGTCCGTCGGGACGGTCCCGGCGTCCGGTCCGCGCACGCAGTCGTAGACGCAGTTGAGCGACGGAGCGAGGTCGTGGTTACGCAGGAGCTGCTGGTCGGCGAGCATCGCCTCCGCGGCGAGGCGTCCGGCTGTCGTCAGGTCGAGCGCGCGGAGGCGCTCGTCCTCGAGCGGCACGATGCCTTCGCCGGGCCCAAGCTTCGCGATGACCTCGGCGTAATCGCCGGGCAGCATGCGTTCCCAGTAGAGCGCGTTGACGCCATCGGCGAAGCGCATGGTCCTGAGTTCTTCGAAACTCCGGACCTGGCGGACGCGCGGCTGGCCGGCCGCGCTCACTTCAGGGCGAAGCGCTTGGCGAACTCCTTGGCGAGCGCGTCGTAGGCGACGGACCCTGGGGAGTGGATGTCGTACTGGAAGATCGTCTGGCCGTGACTCGGGCACTCCGACAGGCGGATCGTACGCGGAATCATGGTGTCCATCACGAGGGCGGGGAAGTGGGTCTTCACTTCCTCGACGACTTGGCGGGAGAGCTTCGTGCGCACGTCGTACATCGTCATCACGATCGCACCGACGGTGAGCTTGTCGGTCGCGCCGGCGGCCTTGAGCTGGTCGACCACGCCGAGGATCTGGCCGAGGCCTTCCATCGCGAGGTATTCGGTCTGCAGGGTGACGATGAGGTGGTCTGATGCGCCGAGCGCGTTCATCGAAAGCATGCCGAGCGCGGGCGGGCAATCGATAAGGATGACCTTGTACTTGCTGGAGGCGATGATGGGCGCAAGGGCTTCGCGCAGGCGACCGAGGTAGTTCTCAGCCTGGGCGAGTTCGGATTCGACGGCGGCGAGGTCGACTTCGGACGGAATCAGGTCGAGCTTCTCGGTGGACGTCGCGACGATCATGTCGGCGGCCTTAGCTTCGCCGTGCAGGACCTTGTAGAGGGACTTGCCTTCGGTCTTCTCGATGCCGAGCGCGCTGGTTGCGTTGGCCTGGGCGTCGAGGTCGACGATGAGGGTCGGGATACCGAGGCGCGCGAGACCGGCGCCGAGATTCACGGTGGTGGTCGTCTTGCCGACGCCGCCCTTTTGGTTTGCGATGGAAAAGACCTTGGCCACTTAAGCGTCCTCGATGGGGCGTTCGACTTCGGTCGGGGCTTCGTAATCGATGCCGGCGAGGCCGAACCCGAAGTTCTTCATGAAGTCGGTCTGGTAGCCAGCGAAGTCAGCATGCGCGTCGAAGGTCTCCGTCGTCACGTGCGGCCAAGCTTCGAAGACGGCCTTCTGGACGTCGGGCGCCATTTCCAAGTCATCGATACGGACGCGGCCGTTCTCGTCGAAGTCGAGGGCGTTGCCGTTATACATCTGCTTCTCGAAGAGGCGCTGGATCTGCTCGATACAGCCTTCGTGCGTGCCCTTGGCCTTCATGATCTTAAACAGCAAAGAGACGTAGAGGGGGACGACCGGGATGGCGGAGCTGGCCTGCGTGACGACAGCCTTGTTGACCGACACGAAGGCGCGGCCGCGGTGGAGCTTCATCAGGTCGTCAATCTTGCGACCGGCGCGCTCGAGGTCTTCCTTCGCCTTGCCGATGGTGCCGTCCTTGTAGATCGGCCAGGTCACCTGCGGTCCAATGTAAGAGTAGGCGACGGTCTGG
>CAIKWA010000174.1 GCA_903831005.1 uncultured Opitutia bacterium | reverse complement strand
GCAGTTGCTCGGCCTCCTTGAAGTCGGTCACGATGTCCATGGACCAGAACCCTTGTGGGTCCTGCCAGTATTTGTAGACGAGTTTCCAGTAGCGCCATTCTGCAGTCCGGTCGGGGAGCATCTTCAGCCCGACGTATTCGACGATCGGGCGAAGCACTTCCTCGTCCTTGCCGGTTTCCCTTAGTCGCAATGTCAAGGGCCGGAGGATTGCCGTGACCACCAGGTCAGCCGAAGGTGCCGGCAATTCTTCGGTATTAATCCTCGAACCGAACTCCTTCCTGAAATCGACCATGAAGTCGGACCGGAAAGAGCACAGCATGCTCATGTCGCCGAACTCCAGGATCGAACCGATGCGATAGCGGTTAGTGTAGCCGTAACCGTAGAGGTTCTGGTCCCGATCCCTCGCCTGCTCTTCCGCCGTAGGCGCGGGACGTGATTCCTTCACGCCTTCATCGCGATGCGCAACGCCCGGTGATACCGGCGAAGGCGCTGAGATCCAGTAAACTAAGTAAAGCACGATCAAGGTTGTTCCCAGGCAGGCAGCGATAACGCCGAGGACGCGGAAGAAAGGACGGATACGGGTGCTGAAGAAGGACATGCGGAGGAGGCGAAAGAGTAGGGTAGAGTTGTTATATAAAGTTCTAGACTGACATTTCGTTCGCTGGGGCGCAAGGGGCGCGGGGACGGTCCGGCAGGCATAAGTAAAATATGACTACGGGGGACGGAGGATTAGGCGGGCGAATGGAGACCGCCCAGCCGTGCAAAGGTGCAAAGCGGAGCGGAGCTCCTGTGCAAAGGTGAGAGACAGCGCTTCGGGTGGCAGGTGGCGGCCCCAGGTGGCGGGTGGCGGGAGTTTGGTAGGGCTGACCATCCTTGGTCGGCCGAGCGGTCGAGCAGGGATGCTCGACCCTACCTGATACAACTAGGACAGCACGTGGTGCTGTCCCTACCTAGATACAGCGGATGCGATGTCATCGCATCCCTACCAGATGCGGGGTTGTAAGGGGTGGGCGGTGGGGCAGGATGGTGGGCATACCCCCCACATATCATGCGTTCCTATGCCTGTTTCTTAGTTCTGTCCGTATCCATGGCGGCGAGCTTGTCGGCGGCGGCCTTGAAGGCCGGGGCGGCGGTGATGGATATCACACCCACCCAATTTCCCGTAAATATGCCGGGCGGGCATAATGCGAACATGGCGACGGGGGTCCATGATCCACTGAACGCGAGGGCTTTGGTCCTGGATGATGGTAAGACCAAGGTCGTCTGGGTGGTCATCGACCACCTGAGTGTCCCGCGCAAAGTTACCGTCGAGGCCAAGGAGATCGCCTCGAAGGCGACCGGGATTCCCGTCGAGAACATGTTGGTCTCCGCCACCCACACGCACACCGGCGTCAGCGCCGCCGACGAGTTTGTCGTCGAGGTTCCCGGGGGCCCGAAGCTTTCGGACCGTCAGGCCAAGGCCAACGCCTACCGGCAGGTGATGTTGGACGGCATCTCCCAATCTATCATCAAGGCCCACGCTCAGCTGCGGCCGGCGTTGGTCGGCGCGGCGGCCCAGCCCTTGCCGAGCGAGGTGTTTAATCGGCGCTGGTATCTGAAGCCCGGCAAGATGCCGCTCAATCCCTTTGGCGAGATGGATAAAGTGAAGATGAATCCCGGGACCTCGCCAGATGTCATCGACCGGCCAGCCGGCCCGACCGACCCTGATGTCAGCATCTTGTCGGTCCAGGACGCTAAGCGAAAGCCCTTGGCCTTGTTCGCCAACTACTCCCTCCACTACGTCGGCGGGTCGCCGCGTGGCCAGGTCTCCGCCGACTATTACGGCGAGTTCGCCCG
>CAIKWA010000173.1 GCA_903831005.1 uncultured Opitutia bacterium | reverse complement strand
GTCATCCCTTCGCGGTCGCGGAGGTCGACGAAGGTCACGCCGCCGAGGTCGCGCTTGGTGTCGACCCAACCCACGAGGGTCACGGTCTGGCCGGCGTCGGCGGGGCGGAGGGCGTTGCAGGTATGGGTGCGTTTCATGGGGGCGAGGACGGACGGAATCGAGGGGTATGGTTAACGGACGGGGAAAACCCTAGTCAAAGCCCAATTGGGAGGGCTAGGGATAGGGGTAGGGATAGGACTAGGCTTTGCAGGGGTATGGGTAGGGGTAGGGGCTAGATTCAACGGGCAGAGGCAGAGGGAGTCAGCGGTCGGGGTGGAAGAATCTCGAACGTCGAATGTTCTGTCTCTACGTCGGATAAGGCCGATCAACCTTGGTCGGCCATTCGCTGAGAGATAGGCGGATCACGAGGTCAGGTTGGCTGCGCACGCCCAGCCGCAAACCGCTAACCGCCAACCGCCAATCGTTTCGGATGGGCAGGGGGCCGTCCCGGGGCTTAAGTCTCCGCATGCGCACCCCCGCTTTCTTTTCCGCCTGCCTGCTGGCGGCGATGCTTCCTGCCGCACCCGAGAAGGTCGAGATGGCCGGCTACCTCATCGTCCCGACCGAGCGCGTGACGGAGCCCTACGACGCTGGCTTCTCAATCTACGCCGCCGCCTGGCCGCTCCTCAGTCAGTACCCCGGCCACCGTTTCCAGACCGGGCTCTTCGGCACGTGGATGCACCCCCGCTACGAAGGCGCCAAGCCGAAGGACCTGTATAACGACATCGAAGGCGGCCTCGGCTGGTGGCGCGACACGCATTTCCCGTCCGTGACGCCGAAGTTCATCATGGGTGGCGTCGGCGTAAATTTTTACGACATCGCCAACGGCCCGGCTTACGGGCGTGGCACGTGGGAAGATCCGCGCGGGCTCTACGGCGTCGCCCAGCTCACGCCTTGGCTGCTCTTCCCGCCCGACGGTCTGAATCTGAAGCAGGGCGTCAACGGCGAGCTCTTTGGTTATGGTTATCTGCCGATGCCGTTCGCTGAGGCCAAGACGAAGACCGAAGGTAAAGACGTCCCGACGGGCGCCAACTGCTGGACGCTCTTCCTGAACTCGTCGAACTTCAAGGGGCCGGTCTGCTTTTTCACGCCGAACTTCTGGTCGCGCGCGGCCTTACGTAATCCCGCCGTCGCTGGACAGATGCTGGATTCCCTTGGCTCGGATCCGAACAAACATTTCCAGATGGAGACCCAGTACGTGCCCGCCGCGCAGGCCAAGGACGATAAGGGTGATACTTACGCGCGAGTCGCGCCGACGTCCTTTCCGGTGGGCGCCGACGGCACGACGGTGGTCCTCCATCGCCTGACCTGTTACGACCGTCGCGCGCTCTATGACGGCGTGAAGGCCTGGTTCGAGGGCGGCCCCGTCGCCTCTGGTGCCATCAACCCCGCCGGCGCACTGGTGCAGAGCTTCCGCAAGGATGGCGGCGGCTCGACGTGGAGCATCTACCCGCAAGGGACGAAGCGCGAGGCCAAGCCGGGCCTCGACTGGAAGGCCTTTGCGACGCCGCATTCGCCCGACCCGCATACCTATGGTTACAAGTGGAACGCCGATCTGGTCACCCGCTCCCGTCCGGGTCTAGTGACCTTGCCGGAATATTATCGCCTCGGTCCTTTCGGGAAAAATGTCCGCTGGAGTGCGGTGACGTCGAAGGACGTCCCCGCAGCGACGGGCCTGACGCAGATGACTTTTGATCCGCCGAAAGAAAAGCCGCAGGCTCCGCGCGAGACGCCGGCCGGCGAAAAGACTGCGTGGAAGATCCCGGGCCCCAAGGCTGGTCCATTCCAAGCCTTCCTTGGCGATGGCAGCGTCGTGACCTATTATTGGTACCGCTTCGCTGACCAGCCCGCGATGCTCAATGCCGACCTCACGTCCGCCGAGCGCGAAGCCCTGCAGGTTAAGGTCGAGAAGTTGCACCGCTCCTGGACCAAGGAACGCGACTACCTTTCACCTCCGACCATCGGCAAGCTGGCCGCGCTCGATCCAGCCCAAGTCCTGACTCCGCCCAAAGGGCTTGAAATCGGCTACGTGCCCATCGCCACGCGGCAGGAACTAGCCCCGGCGAAGAAGTAAGCCCGCTTAGCGACGATCGAGGTCTTTGGTCTCGACTGGCTCGACGTGCGCGAGGTGCTCAGGGTTCTTCTTGCCCGTGAGTACCTTGATGAGGCACCAGACGAAGAGTCCGGTCACCGCGCCCACCGAGATGAGCATGAAGAGAAGTCCGGCGGTAGTCATGGTCGTTAGGTCGAAGGTTTAGCGCGCGTCCCAGCGTTTGCCGGCACGATGGATCATCAGCGCCGAGAAGCCGGCGAAGAGCAGAAGGAAGAAGGCCGTCAGGCGGGCGACGCCGCTGGCGGGGTGGCCCGTGCCGCCGACGAGATCCAGGATGGGGTCGGTCGGCGTGAAGACGGGTGAGCTGAAAGAGAGGTTCCACCCCGCGACGTTCTTGAGCACGAACATCAGGAAGATTGCGCTGAGGAACGTCGGCGAAATCCAGCGGAGGATGAACTTGAAGATGCGCGGGATGCGGATGTCGGCGCCGTGGTGGGCCTCGTTCCAGCCACGTTCGGAGCCGAAGGCAAAGTTGAACACGAAGATCAGGATGGTGCCTTGCAGGAAGATGCCGATGTCGCCGATCCAGAAGTCGACCGTCGAGAGTGCCTTTAGGCCTTCGCTGAAATAGACCACGAGTGTGCAGCCGACCGCGGTGATCAGGCCAAGCAGCGCCACGGAACCACGGCGATCCAGGCCGAGGCCCTCCTCGAGGAAAGCGATGCCGGGCTGCAGCATCGAAAGCGACGAGGTGATGGCGGCGATGAAGAGCAGGGTGAAGAAGAGTCCGCCGAAAAGATGGCCGTAGGGCATGCCGGCGAAGACCTGCGGTAGGACGTTGAAACCCAGGGCGAAGGTGCCACCCGCCACGGCTGAGGCGCCGAGGAAGGCGAACGCGGCAGGGACGGTGATCAGGCCACCGAGGCCGACTTCACAGAACTCGTTGGCGGCGGTGGCGGTGAGGCCGCTCAAGACGACGTCATCGTTCTTCTTGAGGTAGCTGGCGTAGGTGATGATGACGCCGAACCCGACGGAGAGAGTGAAGAAGATCTGCGAGGCTGCCTTGAGCCAAACGGCGGGGTTGGAGAGGCCCTTCGTGATATCATGCGGATTCCACATGTAGCCGAGTCCGTTCCAGACGCTGAGCTCCGGCTTCGTCGGATCGGGCGTACCGAGGGTCAGCACGCGAACCAACAAGATGAGGGCGATGGCGATGAGGAGCGGCATGCCCCAGTTGCAGATGAACTCGATGCCCTTGGAGAGGCCGCGGTAGATGATGACGAAGTTCAGGATGAACACGCCAATGAAGAAGAGGAATGGCGCACCGAGCCCGAGGACGGCGCCGTCGGCCTTGAGGCCGGTGAACGCGGCGAAGGCGTCGGCGTAGGTCTTCGGGTCTTTACCGAGGTCGAGTCCACCGGTGACGCTGCTCCCGGCATAGCCCAGGCACCACGTCTCGATGACGACGTAATAGAAGTAGCCGCCGACGGGGATGATGAAGCCGAGGAGGCCGACGTATTTACCCCACGGCT
>CAIKWA010000172.1 GCA_903831005.1 uncultured Opitutia bacterium | reverse complement strand
CCCGCCGGCGCCCCCGTCATCCTTTACGCCAAGGGCAAGTCCCCGCAGGCCGCTGCGCTCGCGCAGACCGGCGTGCCGTGTCTCGGCGTCGACTGGACCATGCCGCTTTCGCAGGTGCGCCAGCTGGCCGGTCGCCCGATCTGCCTGCAGGGCAATCTCGACCCCGAGTTCATGACCGGCGAGCCCGCCGCCGCCGCTGCCGCGACCAAGGCCGTCCTGGCCGATAACGCCGGCGACCTCGGGCATATCTTCAACCTCGGCCACGGTATCACGCCCCAGGCCCGGATTGAGACCTTCCAGGCCGTCGTCGACACCGTGGTTGCCTCTGGCGTTTGACATCGTCCGCCGTCCCGCCTCTTTTGCCCCTATGTCCCGTAAAGGTATCCTGCTGTTGAATCTTGGTTCGCCGAAGAGCACTTCCGTGCCTGACGTGCGTAACTACCTGCGTGAATTCTTGAACGATGACCGCGTCATCGACTACCCGGCCCCGCTGCGCTGGCTGCTGCTGGAAGGTATCATCCTCCGCACCCGCCCGAAGAAGAGCGCCGCGGCCTACGCTAGCGTCTGGACCCCTGAGGGTTCGCCGTTGGTGGTCACGACGGACAAGCTCCGCGCCAAGCTCGAGAAGGCCACGGGCCTGCCGGTGATCATGGGCATGCGTTATGGCACGCCGTCCTGCGCTGAAGCGGTCGAGAAGGTGCTTGCCGCCGGTATCGATGACCTGTTCGTGATGCCCCAGTATCCGCACTACGCGATGTCCTCGTACGAGACCGTCGTCGTCAAGGTGCAGGAAGAACTCAAGCGACTCGCGCCCGGCGTGAAGTACCATGTCCTGCAGCCTTTCTATAACGATCCGGCTTACATCAACGCCTTGGTCGAGTCCGCCCAGCCTTGGCTGAGCAAGCCGTTCGACAAGCTCCTCTTCTCCTACCACGGCCTACCGGAACGCCACCTGCGCAAGGGTGACCCTTCCAAGGCCCATTGCATGAAGATGAAGGATTGCTGTTCCCATTACAGCCCCTGTCAGGCGACCTGTTATCGCCACCAGTGCGTCGAGATGACGCGTCTCTTCGTGGCCGCCGCCGGCCTCAAGGAGTCTCAGTACGAACTCTCCTTCCAGTCCCGTTTGGCCGGCGAGAAGTGGGTCTCGCCTTACACCGACAAGCGTCTCGAAGCCCTCCCGGAAGAAGGCACCAAGAACCTCCTGGTCATGTGCCCTGCCTTCACGTCCGATTGCCTCGAGACCCTCGAGGAAATCCGCGAAGAAGGTAAGGAGACGTTCATCCACGCCGGCGGCGAAAGCTTCTCCCAGATTCCTTGCCTGAATGATTCCGATATTTACGTGAAGTATCTCGTGAATCGAGTGAATCACTGGAAGCCGGATCATCGCTGAGGGGTGAGGTCGGGACAGCGTCACGACATAGTTGCCGCTCTGGACTGTTCTTAGTTCTTCGTTCGTTGTTTTTCGTTTTTTCAGGACGCTGACTTGAGGTAGGGGCAGCACCGCGTGCTGCCCTAGTTGCCCCAGTCTCAGGTCCCGGATCTGAATCCATGCCTCGGGTAGGGCGGCCATTGCTATGGCCGCCGTTCGCCGAGATGCGCACGGATCACCGGGCATAGTCTTTGGCCATTCCAGCGTCCGTCCGCCCACGGACGTGACGCAGTCGCGCCCCTACCCAAGACAGCGAAGCAGAACTCAAAGGGGAACCGGAGACCGGATGATTGGCTGGGGTGCCCATTTTCAGGTCTCGGGTCTCAGCCATCAGGAGCCAGGTACGGGTGATCAGGTTCCGGTTCGGGAATTCTGCTCTCTGTTCCGAGTCTCAGCTATGTCGTGACGCGGTCCCGACCCTACCTGCGGCAAACTAGGGCAGCACGCGGTGCTGCCCCTACCTCAAGGCACGCACTCCCCCGATACTCGATACTCAATACTCGATACTCTCAGCATTTCCCAACCGCTATCCGCTACCACCTACTACTTCAAAACAGCTTCGCGATCGGCTTGCCGCCGTCGGTGATGGGCACAGGGCGGCCACCGGCCATGAGATCGCGCGAGGTATCAACCTGCAGCGCCGCGAGAATCGTGGCGTGGAAGTCCGGGATGCTGACGGGGTCCTTGACGACGGTCTTGGATAAGTCGTCGGTCTGGCCGTAGGCGCCGGTGTGCTTGAGGCCACCACCGGCCAGGATCATCGAGAAAGCGCTGCCTTGGTGGCCGCGGCCACCCTTAGCGTCGAACTCCGGCGGACGGCCGAACTCGGTGGCAATGACGACGAGGGTCTTGTCGAGCATGCCGGTGCGCTTGAGGTCTTCGATCAGGCCGGCGAGGGCGTTGTCGAGCTCGCGGATGAGGATGTGTTGATTGTCGATGCCATCATTGTGCACGTCCCAACCCGCACCGTTGATGAAGTTGAGGTTATGCGAGACTTCGACGAAGCGTACGCCGCCTTGGATGAGGCGACGGGCGAGGAGGCAGCGTTGGCCGAATTCGCCGCCGTAGGACAGGCGCGTGTCGGCTGCTTCCTTCTTTAGGTCGAAGTGGCGCATGAACGAAGGCCCGGCGAGGCGGAAGGCCTCCTGCTGGGCTTGGGCATATTCCGCGAGCGCGGAGCCTTCGGGGGGCGTGCCGCCGAGCGCGCCAAGGAGTTCCTGACGGCGGACCTTCTGGGCCGGGTCGATGTCGGTTGGCGTGGTGAAACCGTTCGGGCCCGTCTCGGTATCAACGAGGTAAATGTAACCGTCCTTGATGCCAAGGAAGCCTGGGCCGCGACTCACATTCGGGTAGCCGATGAGCATGTAGGCCGGGACGTTCGGGTCGGCGGCACCGCGGCGGTGGGCGACCATGGAGCCGATGGAAGGATAGATGGCGTTGCCGCTGATCATGCGGCCGGTGTGGACGAGGTTCGTCGCGAACGCGTGCTCGTCGATGACCTTATGGTTCACCGAACGGACGGCGGTGACGTGTTCCATGAGCTTGGCCGTGCGCGGCAGGTGTTCGCAGAGGCGCACGCCAGAGACAGAGGTCTCGATGGAAGGGTAGAGCGAGCCGCGCTTCTTGACGGTGGATTTGTTGTCGCCGAGCGCCTTCGGGTCGAAGGTATCGACCTGGCCCATGCCGCCGCCGAGCCAGATGAAGATGCAATGCTCGGCTTTGCCTTTCACGCCGGGGGCGCCCGATGAGGCGAGCAGCGGCGAGGCGGCGAAGGGCGCGAGTCCGAGGGCGGTGAGGAAGGAGCGGCGATCCATGGCGTTAGTTGTAAAGGAATTCAGGAGAGTTGACGAGGGCCCAGACGACGTCCTCGGCGCGGCGGCGCCACTCGGTCGTCAGGCGGTCGGTCGCCGGGTCGCCCTTGCGGGCCGCGGCTTCCTCCTGCATGCGCACGGTGGTGGCCATATCGTTGAGGTGGTTGGACCAGGAGACGTAATAGTCAGGCCGGCGGGGGCCTTTGTTGGGGTAGACCTTCTCGAGGAGCTCGAAGCGTCTGGCGAAGCCTTCGCCGAGATAGGCGGAGTATTTCGCCTTCTCGGCTGAGTTCGGATGACGCGAGAGCAGGCGCAGGAACAGGGCGTCGGTGAGCGCCTCCGGTGACTTGGCTTCGAGGGCCATCGCCGTCACGCCATGGTCGTCGCTGAGGCGCGTCACCCAGGTTCCCATGGTGCCGTTGCTCAGGATGGCGGGCTGCAGGGAGTTAGCCGAACTCTCGCGGTCGGTCACCGGATCCGGTCGGCTGGCGCGCCAACCAAAGGCCGCCAGCACGTCACAGACGGCTTGGATACGGGGGAGGGCTAGGGCGGGGCGGTCACGCTCGTTAGAGGTGGAGGTGAGCATCCAGGCGCGGCGCGGCTGGCCGAGCGTCACGGAGTTCGCCTGTTCGCGGATGCTGTCGATGTCCAGGCTGGCCTCTTCCGTACGGAAGGGCTTGCCGGTCGTGGCGAACATTGAGTCGACGACTTGTTCGGCGGAGAGGCGACGCGGGGCGGGCGACGCGAAGAGCGGGCTAGTCTGCTTCTGCGAGGCGTCCGTCGCGCGCTGATAGGCGTGCGAATTCAGGATGAGGCGCAGGACATGGTCGGCATCGTAGCCGCTGCGCACGAGCTCGCGGCCGAGCCAGCGGAGTAATTCCGGGTGCGAGTTCTTGGAGCGTTCCCAATCCCAGGCTTGGTCCACTAGGCCGCGACCCATGAGGCGGGCCCAGAGGCGATTGGCCATCACCTGCGCGAAGCGTTCGTTCTGCGGGGCGGTGACGAGCGTGGCGAGGCGATCACGCGGGTCCTTCGGATCCAGCGCGAGATCATCGGCGACGCTTTCCTGCGAGAGTTCGGGGAACGGCCAATGCGGCTCGACCGAGGCACCAGGCTCAAGGGTGACTTCGATGAGCGGCTTGCGGCCGCCTTCGCGGAGTTTGGCCATCGAGACGCTGCTCGTAATCGGAACCTTGACGGCTTTGGTCTCAAGGAGGGCGGCAAGCGCGAAGACCTGTTCCTGCTTGGCCGTATGCGCGGGGGCATCGTGGCAGCGGGCGCACTTGGTCTCCATACCGAGAAAGGCGGTCGTGACGATGGTGGCCTTGGCGGCCATGGGGACGTCGTTCTGCGACGCGATCCCGAAGCCGGCCGGGCCGCCAGCGGCGGTGTCGCCCTTGAGGCGCAGCAGTTCAGTGACCATGAGGTCGAGCGGCTTGCGGTCGGCGAGCGATTCGTAAATCCACCAGCGGAACGGGCCGGAGTTGTTCAAGGTGGGATTCAGGATGTTCGGGTTCTCGGCGAGGACGTCCTGCCAGTAGCCCGTCCAGTGGTCGGCGGCGCGTGGGTCGTGCAATAGGCGGTCGATGACTTTAGCGCGCTTGTCGGCCGAGGTGTCGGCGGCGAAGGCTTCAATCTCGGCGAGACTGGGCGGCACGCCGACGGTATCGAGGGTGACGCGACGGAGGAAGACGAGGTCTTCGGTCAGAGGATTAATCGTGGTGGGCAGCGTGCGGTAGTCGGGCCACGCGGCGCCTTCTTTGATCCACTGCTCGATGGTTGCGATGTCGGTCGCGGCGAGCCGATGGCCGACCGGCGGCATGGCTTCGTCGGGGTCCTCCGATTTGATACGGGTGATCAGTGGGCTCTTCGCGGGGTCGCCCGGGATGATCGCGGCGCCGTCGGACGTGCCGCCCTTGAGCGCGCCGGCCCGCGTGTCGAGGTGGAGCTTGCCCTTGGGCTTGCCGCCTTGGTGGCATTCGAGGCAGCTCGCTTCCAAGATCGGGAAGACCTTCGCGTAGAAATCCACGCCGCCGGTCTTCACGGCTTTCACCTGGCCTTGGTAGGCGACGATTTTCTGGGCGATGAAATGGTCGATCGGATTGTTGGCCGGGAAGCCCGCGGAGAGTGCGGGGACGGGCGTCTCGGACGTCTTGGCGAGCCACTGCTTGGCGGCCTCGCGGCGTTTCTGCCAGTAGTCGCCTTGGCGGGCACGGGCGGCGGCACGGGCGGACGCGTCGACCTTGGTCAGGCGGGCCTCCTCTTGGGCAGCGTAGGCAGCCCAGCCAGCATCGTTATAACTCGGAGTGTCGGCGGCGGGGGTGAGCAGTTGCCAGTCGGTGCGTCCCGCGAGCGAGATGGCGGCGATGGTTTCGCCGAGCTCCGGACGGCGGCGCGTGATGGCCGGGCCTTTGACGCTGATGACGTAGCCGACGACGGATTCGAGGATGATGCGGTGTTCGCCGCCCTTGGTTTCGAATTCGACCCAAGCGTCGCGATTACCAGGCGGAGCGAAGCGGAAGTCGCTCCCTAGGTCCAGGAACTTATCCTGCTCTTTGACCGGTTTGTTGTCCGTGCCGCCGGGAGGGAAGGGCGTCTTGAGTTGGAGCTTCCCGTTGATGAAGAGCGCCGAGGCTCCGCGTCCGCGCAGGAGTAGGCGATGCTTGCCGGCGGGGAGTTTCACGGTCGCGAGTGCCCGGAGGAGGTAAGGGTGGCCGCGTTCGGCGCGTACGCCGGTATCGACATATTTCTCGGGCACACGCGCGAAGCCAAAAGCCGGTGCGACGTAACTGTCGGTGACGACGGGAGCTTTCTCCGGCCAGACGTTGGCCGTCGGCTTCCAGGCATCACAGAGTTCAACGCGGACCTGACCATTGGTCACCGTGGTCCAGTCAATTTTCGGCGCCATGCGGACGACTTCCGGGGCCTTGGTGGCCTTGGTGCCGCTGGCGCTGTCGTTGCCAGCGTTCGGGCTTGCGCCGACCTGGGCAATCTCGGCTTTCGTGACGGGCGGAAGGGTGGTGGCGAAGCGCTCGGCGATCTCCTTGGACGGCACCAGCGTGCGGTGGAGGCGGATGTCGTCGATGGCGCCGCGGAAGCTGCTGTTGGTGAGGCCGCCCATGGAGGAGCCGATCCAGACGGGTGCGTCGTCGACCACGGGTGCGTCGGTCGTCTCACCGTCCATGTCCCAGGAACCTTTGATCTCCTTGCCGTCGATCCAGCCGCGGATGCTCTCGGGTTTGCCGAATTCGTAACGCACGGCGACGTGGTGCCAGCGACGGTCGTTGGCGAAGCCGGTGGGAGTCGTCCAGCGGTGCCACTTGACCCCGGTGCCAGACGCAGAGGCGAAGAGGAAGTTAAGGCACGCGCTGTCGTAGAGCACGCGCAGGCGTAGGGCCCAGTTCTGGTTGCTGGGATTGGCAGCCTTGGGGTCAGTGCGACCCTTGCCGATCACATAGGCGTTCTCACCCTGACGAAGACCATCGGGCTTCACCCACGCTTCGAGGGTGAGCGCGTCGCCGTTCTTAAAATCGAAGAGGCTGTTCGCGCCGGTGTCCTTCATCTCGAGGTGCGCGCCTTTGCCGTCAAAGGTCGCGGCTTCATTCTTCTGTTTAAAGCGAGGGTAGTCCGGGCGACGGGGGCCAGGCTGTTTAAAGGCGACGGCGCCAGCAGGGATGAGTTCCGGGTAGGCCGTGCCGTCGAACGTCCAGACCGGCACGGACTGGGCCGAGGCGAGGGCGGCAAGACCGAGGAAAAGGGGGACGAGACGGGACATCTTCTAATGGGACAGAGGAGGGGCGGAAGGGGTTCCGCTTAAGGAGGGAGAATGAAGCAGCCGTGGGTGTAGGGTCAATCCTGCCCGAGGCATATCAGGAGCGCTCAAAGGGAAACCGGAGACCGGATGATTGGCCGCCCTACCCCTCCCCCTCCCCCTACCCCTCCCCCTCCCCCTCTCCCTGCTCGTCGGTTAGCGCCCTGCGCTAACCGACTATCTTCTTATACGGTTCGCCTTCGTTTTGCGTCGGGCGTTCCGGGCGGCCTTTGTAGCGATAGGTCAGGCCCATGTTGTCGATGCCGAGCAGCCAGAGGATGGTCGCGTGCAGGTCGTGGACATGGAGAGGGTTCTCGACGGCACGCAGGCCGAGGTCGTCGGTGCTGCCGATCGTCTGGCCGCCTTTAACGCCGCCGCCGGCCATCCACATCGTGAAGCCGGTGGGGTTGTGGTCGCGACCGTCGCCTTTCTCGGACATCGGGGTGCGGCCGAATTCACCGCCCCAGACGACGAGCGTGTCTTCGAGCATGCCGCGGGATTTCAGATCCTTGATCAGGCCGGCGACAGGCTTATCCATCGAGGCGCAGAGGCCAGAGTGATTCGATTCGATCTTGGCGTGTGCGTCCCACTTGGAACCGGCACCGTGGTAGATTTGTACGAAGCGCACGCCTTGTTCGACCATGCGGCGGGCGAGCAGGCAGAGGCGGCCCATGCCTTCGGTGGTCTTGTCGTCCAGTCCGTAGAGCGTGCGGGTGGCTTCCGTCTCGCCGGTGAGGTCGACGACGCCAGGCGCTTCGGCCTGCATGCGGGCGGCCATCTCGTAACTTGCCAGGCGGGCGCCGAGTTCGGTGCGGTCGGGATAGCGGGCGGCAAAATCCTTGTTCACGCTGTTGATTAGCTGGAGCTTCGATTTCTGGAGGTCGGCGCTGACGGCTTCGGGCGTGTTGAGATTCGGAATGGGTTCAGAGCCGCCCGAGATGCGCACGCCTTGAAAGACTGCGGGCATGAAGCCGGCGCCCCAGTTGCGTGGGCCGTTGATGACGGTGTTCTGGTTATCCTGCATCACGATGAACGAAGGCAGGTTGTTGTTCTCGGAGCCGATGCCGTAATTGATCCACGAGCCGAGCGAGGGCTTACCTGCGAGGATGGAGCCAGTGTTCATTTGGCAGACGCCGGCGGAGTGGTTGATGCCGTCGGCCTTACAGGAACGGATGACCGCGAGTTCGTCGGAGCAGGAAGCGATGTGGGGGATCCAGTCGGAGAACCATTGGCCAGACTGCCCGTACTGCTTCCATTCGCGCTTCGAAGCCAGGAGGGGCGACTTCGATTCGCCCATCGCGGTGATGACGGAGCCGAAGCTGTCGGGCAGGCGCTGACCGGCCAGCTTGGTGAGCAGTGGCTTCGGATCGTAGAGATCCATCTGCGATGGGCCGCCTTCCATGAAGAGGAAGATCACGCGCTTGGCGCGCGGCTTGATGTGGCCGACACCGGGCTGCAGGGGCGTGCCGGCGGCAGGGACGACGATATCCTTGGCGAGCAGGTCGGTGAAGGCCATGGCACCGAGGCCGAGGCCGGCGCTGAAGAGGAAGTCGCGACGGGAGGAAGTCGCTTCGACGCGATGGCAGCGTGGATCGTTCATTCGACGTAAAGGAATTCGGAGGAGTTAAGGAGGGCGTGACAGAGCGCGGCCAGCGGCGTGGCGCCGCTCTTGGTGTCGGCGGTCGCTTTCACGGCGCCGACGGCCAGGTCGCGTCCCTTCCCGGAAGAGTCGCGGAGGGTGCCAGTCTTGTTCTCGAAGCGCCAGAAGCCGAGGACGCTCGGTTTGATATCTTCGTTGGAGTAGAGTAGCCCTTCATCGGCCAGCGCGCCGGCGCTCAACCGCAGGTCGTCGATGACGCCGTGGAAGGAGCTTTCACGGTCAGCGCCCTTGCCACCGAGCTGAATCGGCTGGGTCGCCGTACGCACGCCCGTGAGGTTCGTGACGACGCGGTCATGGAGCAGGGGCTCGTCGTCGTTGGCGAGGTCCTTGAGGGTGAAGCTCACTTCGCCTGGCCCGTTCTTGTCGGCGTAACGCACCGCCGCGGAGGCGTAGTAGGGTTTATT
>CAIKWA010000171.1 GCA_903831005.1 uncultured Opitutia bacterium | reverse complement strand
CCCGGCTGAAGGCGTGCCCAAGGCTTCCGAGTTTACGCACCGCAGCGTCGGCTTCGCCGACCTCAAGGCGAAGTATAGCCTCGATAGCCTCGGCGCGTTCATCCTCGACCCACTAAAGGTGCGCGCGGACGGGCGCATGCCGAAGACCGCGATGGATCGTCAGGATTCCATCGATATCGCCGGCTACCTTCTGGAGTTCCAGGGAAGCGACGGACGTCTGGATCAGCCGGTCGTCTCCATCGTCGCGGACAAGAATCTCGCGATCGCTGGCCGCAAGGCCGTCATCGCCGCCCAGTGTGCCGCCTGTCACGATTTGCCTAAGGATGCCGCGGCGAAGCCCGTCGCCCTGAAGAAGAACGGAGGGGGTTGTCTCGATGCTGACCATGTCAGTGGCCCCCGCTATACCCTTTCCGACGCACAGCGTGCTTCGCTGAAGCTCTTCCTCGCGAAGAAGGATGAGGTCGCTTCGCCCAAGCTCGCCGCCGACCTGACGCTGCACGCCCTCAACTGCGTCGCTTGTCATGAACGTGACGGGAAGGGCGGACCGGATGCCGCGCGTAAGCCTTATTTCCAGGGCGACCATAATCTCGGTGACACTGGGCGTTATCCGCCGCCCCTCACCGGTATCGGCGGCAAGCTTCGCCCCGAGTGGCTGGCCAAGGTACTTGCCGAGCACGTCCCGCCTAAGGGAGCCGAACTTTTCACGAGCCATTATAGCGGAGACCCGACCCGCGTGCGTCCTTATCTGAAGACCAAGATGCCTCAGTATGGCACGTCCGTTGCAGATTTGGCCAAGCTCCTCGGTGTCGCTGACGCGCGAACCGCTTTGAAATTCGAAGGTGGCGACGACACCGCTGGACGCAAACTGCTGGGCACGCAGGGCGGTGCGGGGTGCATCACCTGCCACCGTTGGGGCGACCGCCCGTCTCTCGGCGTCCAAGGGCCGGACTTGAGTAATATCGCCGGCCGCCTGCAGGAAAGCTGGCTGCGAGAGTACCTCATTAATCCGGCCGGTTATCGACCGGGCACACTGATGCCGTCCTTCTGGCCGGGCGGAAAATCCTTCAATCAGGAAATCCTCGGTGGCGACACCGACAAGCAGATCGCCGCGATCTACAAGTTCGCCGAGAGCGCGAACGGCGAACCTGAAGGTTTCCCCCAGAACCGTAACGGCGAATTCGAAATCGTGCCCAAGGACCGGCCTGTCGTGCAGCGCGCCTTCACCGATGGCGTGGGCGTCCGCGCCATCCTCGTCGGTTTCCCGAGCGGCGTGCACCTCGCCTATGACGGCGACAAAGGTGGCCCCGGCCTCGCTTGGAAGGGCCGCTTCTTCGACGCCTACCTGACCTGGTTCTCGCGCTTCCCGACCTTTGAGAAGCCCATCGGCACGGAGGTTGTCGCCTGGCCTAAGCCCACTGGCCGCTTCCTCGGCTATCGTCTCGATGCTAAGGGTAACCCCACGTTCCTCAATGAACAGAGTGGCGTGAAGGTCGAGGAGACCTACGAGGGCATCGAGAACGGCCTTCGCCGCATCATCACTTGGGCGCCCACGCCCGACTTCATCCCGACGATCACGCATCCTGCGGGGATGATTGTCGACGTGAAGGAATCCTCCGCCCAAGGCCGTCGCGTCTTTACCTATCTCTGGAAATGAAAGCCACGATTATAGCCCTCCTTGCCGCCGCCTCGCTTTCCGCGGCATCCTACGACATCGCCGACATCCTCACAGCGAGCACCGCAGCCGATACGCGCGCCAAGGATTGGAAGCCTGGTGATGGTCTCGCCCTCGAGGTCAGTGGTATGGATTGGACCGCCGACGGTAAACTCGCGCTTTCGATTCGCAAAGGCGAGGTCTGGGTGCTCGACGGCGTCCTCGATCCCAAGCCGACCAAAGTCAGCTACAAGCTCTTCGCCTCCGGCCTGCATGAGCCGCTCGGCTTACTGCGCGACGGCAAGGACTTGCTCGTCACGCAGCGCACCGAGACCACGCGCCTGCGCGATACCAACGCCGACGGCGTCGCCGACGAATACCTCACCGCTGGAGCGGGTTGGAATGTCTCTGGTTCCTATCACGGTTATGCTTACGGGCCTAAGCGCGACGGTCTTGGACAGCTCTGGGTTACCCTCAATGTTGATATGGGCGACCATGCCGACAACAAGGGCCCGTGGCGCGGTTGGGGTGGCGTTCTTGGTCAGGACGGCAAGTTCGTCCCCATGGTGGCCGGCATGCGTTCGCCTTGTGGCCTCGGCACGAATCTCGCTGGTGACATGTTCTGCGTCGACCAGCAGGGCACCTGGATTCCGACCACGCCGATCTACCACCTGCGTAAAGGCGCGTTCTTCCTGAACCCCGAAGGCATCGCCTCTGAGAACCGCCCCGAGTCGCCGCTCAAGCTTTCCGCCAAGATTCCCGAGAAGCGTCCGTATCCCGATGCCCTTAAGGCTTTGCCCGAGATGCGTCCGCCCGCGGTCTGGATGCCTTATAATAAAGTGGGCCGCAGCGGCACCGACCTCGCCACGTGCGATGCCGGCGGCAAGTTCGGTCCGTTTGACGGGCAGATGTTCGTGGCCGAGTTCACCGACGCCAAGATTAGCCGCGTCTTCCTGGAGAAGGTCGAGGGCGAGTATCAGGGCGCCTGCTTCCCGTTCGTCGGCGGCTTCGCTTCGGGCATCGTGCGTCTCAGCTTTGCGCCGGACGGCTCGCTCATGGTCGGCATGACCAGTCGTGGCTGGTCTTCGCTCGGCACCAAGGCCTACGGCCTGCAACGGTTGCGTTACAACGGTACCGTGCCCTTCGCCATCAAGGAGATGAAGGCCAAGCCCGATGGCTTCGAACTCACCTTCACCAAGCCCGTCGACGTCGCCCGGGCCGGGGATGTCGCCTCGTACCGTATGACCAACTACACGCTCTTCTATTCGGGCGCTTACGGCAGCGACGAGATCCAGGCCGCTCCGAACGGTATCGTCTCGGCCAAGGTCGCCTCGGACGGACTGAGCGTGCGTCTCAAGGTCGACGGCCTGCGCGAACTTTACATCCACGAACTACATGCCGACGGCATCCGTTCAGCCGGCGGCGAAGTGCTGGATCATGCGGATGCGTATTACACGCTGAACCGCGTGCCGAAGAACTGACTCGCAACGGGAGGGTAATCCTTTCCTCTTGGGGGCCTTGGAACAGCCCACGACTATCCGCGCCGAGATCGGCCCCACGCTCAAGCTAGCGATTCCCATCATGCTGGGGATGCTCGGGTATGGCCTGATGTTCGTCGTCGACGTCGCCATGGCTGGCCACCTTGGCGAGACGGCGCTCGCGGCATCGGCCCTGGCTTCGAACCTCAATTACATCCCGTATGTCTTCGGCATCGGCGTCGTCGGCGCCATTGCTGTGTATCAGTCGCAGGACAATGGCGCCGGGGTCGAGGAATCGTCGCCCGCCATCCTCCGCCACGGCATGGTGCTGGCCGTCGCTATCAGTGTCGCCGCCGCGATCGTTTCGCACTGGGCCGCACAGTTTATCCCGCTGCTTGGCTCGTCGCCGGCCGTCTCCGCCGAGGCTCAGGAATTCTTCATACTCATGTCATGGGCCATGGTGCCCGGGCTGGTCTTCCATGCCTTGCGCGGCCATCGCGATTCGCAGCATCAGCCCTGGATCTCGCTCGTCTGGCTTAGCATCGGTATCCTTGCTAACATCTTCTTCAATTGGCTCTGGATGTTCGGCAATTGGGGCTTCCCCGCGATGGGACTCGCTGGCGCCGGTTGGGCCACGCTCGTCGCCCGCCTCGTGATGCTCATCGGCCTAT
>CAIKWA010000170.1 GCA_903831005.1 uncultured Opitutia bacterium | reverse complement strand
GTCGGATCTGACGACCGCTCGACTCATCTTCCGACTGCGTGATACCGCTCCGCGCCCCCCGGGTCCCCCGCCCAAGCGCCGCTATTAATCCCTGAGAAACCCGGTCATACGGGTTTTTTTATTGCAAGGGGATAGGCTGTAATCCATTAATCATTACTCAACTACTCATAATTAAACCCTATGGCCATCTACAATAGCGTCCTCGACACCATCGGTCACACGCCCCTCGTGCGACTGAACAAGGTCACCGAAGGTCTTCACGCCGAAGTCCTGGTGAAGCTTGAATTCTTCAACCCACTTTCGAGCGTCAAGGATCGGATCGGTCGCGCCATGATCGACGCCGCTGAACGTGACGGCCGCCTGAAGCCAGGTGGCACCATCGTCGAGCCGACCTCCGGTAACACCGGCATCGCCCTCGCCTTCGTCGCCGCCGCCCGCGGTTACCGCTGCATCCTCACAATGCCGGAGACGATGTCCGTCGAACGCCGCGTCCTCCTTCGCCTCCTCGGTGCCGAGATTGTCCTCACTCCTGGTGCCAAGGGTATGCGCGGCGCCATCGAGCGTGCCACGCAGCTTCGCGATGAGATCGGCGCGAATGCTTTCATGCCGATGCAGTTCGACAACCCGGCCAACCCCGAAGTGCATCGTCGTACCACCGCGGTCGAAATCTGGGATGACACCGAAGGTAAGGTTGACGCGATCGTCTCTGGTGTCGGCACGGGCGGTACCATCACCGGTATCGCTTCCGTGATCAAAGGTAAGAACCCTAAATTCCGCGCCATCGCCGTCGAGCCTGCCGCTTCTCCGGTCATCACCCAGACCATGGCCGGCCAGCCCGTCCAGCCTGCTCCGCATAAGATCCAGGGTATCGGTGCTGGCTTCGTTCCGAAGAACTGCGACATCTCCCTGATCGACGAAGTCATCCTGGTTACCAACGAGGATGCTTTCGCCATGGCTCAGGAAGTTTCCATCCGCGAAGGCCTCGCGGTCGGCATCTCCGCGGGCGCCAACATCTGGGCGGCTCTCCAGCTCGCCAAGCGTCCGGAATACGCCGGTAAGCGCATCGTCACGATCGCCTGCTCGCCGAGCGAACGCTACCTCTCGACCGCCTTGGCCGAGAAGGTGCGCGCCGAAGTCACCGCGCTGACTGCCTCTTAAGCCGAGGCTGCAGCTCGCCCCGAAGGCCCGCGTCGTGAGATGCGGGCCTTTTTGTTGGGGGCGTTCGCCGTATGGTGAACGCAAGGGTAGGGGCGGGGCTACGCCACGCCCTAGGGCACGTCGTAATCGTGCCCCTACCTTCGGCCACCGTTCGGCGGCCGGAGGGCCAGCCCGCCCTGATGCTTTCTCCTTGAAGCCTTCCCCTGATAAGTGAACATCCGTTCACTCTATGCTGGATATGCGCACATTGCAGGGATTCGAAGCCCGGCGGCCGCTAGCCCTGCCGCTGCTCGGCTCCCGCGCGGTCGCGGGCTTCCCGTCGCCGGCCGACGACCACATGGAGCGCCGCCTCGATCTTAACGAACACTTGGTCCGCAACCCGATCTCGACCTTCTTCCTGCGCGTCGACGGCGATTCGATGTCGGGCGCAGGCATCCTGCCGGGAGATCTCATCGTCGTCGATAAGGCGCCGTCGGCGCGCACGGGTACAATCGTGGTCGCCGAGGTCGGCGGTGAATTCACGGTGAAACATCTCGAGCGCAACGCCGCAGGGGCCTGGAGCCTGCGGGCCGATAGTCCGCGTTGGCCGGGCTGGTCATTGCCTTTCACGCCGGAATGCCGTATCTGGGGGACGGTGGTCGCCGTCGTGCGCCGCTGCTGACGCCATGCTCCGCGCCCTCGCCGACTGCAATAATTTCTACGCCTCTTGCGAGCGCGCGCTGGACCCCTCGCTGATCGGCGTACCGATCGTGGTGTTGTCGAACAACGACGGCTGCGTGGTCGCACGTTCGTCCGAAGCCAAGGCGCTGGGCATCCCGATGGGCGCGCCCTATTTCGAAGTACGTCGCACCTGCGAGGCGCACGGCGTCCGGATCTTCTCATCGAACTTCGAGGTTTACGGCGATTTCTCCGAACGTGTGATGGCCGCCCTGGGCGAGCAGGCACGCGATCTGGAGGTCTATTCGGTGGACGAGGCATTCCTGGGTTTTCCCGATATGCCTGACGCCGATGCGCGGGCGCTGGGCCTGCGTATCCGGGCCGATGTCCTGCAACGTACGGGCATCCCGATCTCGCTGGGGATGGCTCCGACGAAGGTGTTGTGCAAACTAGCGAACGAGCGTGCGAAGGCCGACAAGTCGAGCGGTGGCGTGGTCGTGGTGCCAGTCGATGTCGAAGGCCGCACCGCCTTCCTGCGTGGGGTCGAAGCGGAAGATGTCTGGGGCGTCGGTCCCGGCCTAGCGTCCCGCCTGCGCTCGCATGGCATCCTTTCAGCCATCGATCTCGCGGAGGCTGATCCCGGTTTCATCCGCCGTATCGCTGGCGTGGTCGGTGAACGTCTCGCCCTCGAGCTGCGCGGTATCTCCTGCCACGACATCGTTGAAGATGCCGGCCCGCGAAAGAGCGTGCTGGTTTCCCGTTCTTTTGGCCGCCCGATCACCGACGCGCACGAACTTTCCGAAGCCATCGCTTCGCACGCGGCGCGCGCTGCCGAGAAATTGCGCGAAGACGGGTTGGTCGCTTCTTCGATCGTCGTCTTCATCCGCACGAACCAGCATCGCATCGACCAGGAGCAGTATCGCGGTGATGAAGTCGAGCCGCTCGATCCGCCGACCGACGATGCTCGCGCGATCTGCGCCGCTGCATCGCGGGCGCTGGCACGCGTGCGTCGCGACGGTTATCTTTATAAGCGGGCAGGGGTGATGCTCCATGGCCTGACGCCTGCCGACGTCGTGCAGCCTTCCTTGCCCGGTATGGGCGGTGAGGCTGACCCGAACAAGGATCGGCTCATGAAGGCCGTCGATGCCTTGAACCATAAGCTCGGCCGCGATGCCGTGCGCCTCGCCAGCACCGGCTTCGAACGCGAATGGAAGGGTAAGTCCGAGCTCCAGTCTGGCGCCTCGCTGACCGACCCCGAGCGTTTACCGAAGGCGAAAGACGGCCCGAAGCCGAGGATCAGATTTCACGAGTAGGACTTCAAGATTCGGGTGGCAGGTTGCGGCCTCAGGTGGCAGGTGGCTGGTTTTTTACCCCGCCACCCGTACCCCGGGGCTGCCACCTGCCACCCGAGACGAAAGCGGGGGTATGGCTTGTCCCGGGAACCTTCCCCCGACATACCTGCTCTTAACCCCATGAGTTCGCCCCGACTCGGTTTCCGCTATGCCTTGCTGGTCCTAGCTTCTGTCACGCTTTTCGCTGCGCCGCCCGCCAAGTCTGGCGTGCGCGTGGGTTTCGCCGATCGCGATATCACTCCCGATATCGGCATGGAAGTCCCAGGCAATTATGGGAAGGTCTACGCGAAGAAGATTCACGACCCGTGCAAGGTGCGTGCGAGCGTTTTCGATGATGGCCAGAAGCGCGTGGCGCTCGTCGGCATCGACGCCCTGATGATCCGCCGCGAGACGGTCCAAGAGATCCGCGGTCTAGTGAAAGCCGCCACGGGTATCAGCGACGTGATGATCGGCGCCTCGCATTCCCATTCCTCCGGCCCGATCGGGATGATCCTGCCGGGCGAATTCGATCATGCCTCCGCTGAGATCCAGGAACTCGCGTACAAGAAATCATCCTGCGCGGATGCGGGCTATCTTAAGAAAGTCGTCGCCGCCACGGTCGATGCCATCGTCGCTGCGGATCAGTCCAAGGCCGAGGTCACGGTCGGTTACGGCGTCGGCCACGAGAGCCAGGTGGCTTTCAATCGCCGTGTACGTATGAAGAACGGCCTGACCTTCTCGCACCCAGGTAAGAATAATCCGGATGTGGTCGAGTTTGCTAATCCGATCGACGATGAGGTTGGAGTGATCGGTGTATGGGGTGCGGACGGAAAATTAACCGGCTGCATCGTCAACTTCTCCTGTCATGCTACCACGAACTCCGACGGCATCGGCGCGAACTGGATCTATTATACCGAGAAGGTTATTCAGGGATATTACGGCAAGCAGACCAAGGTCGTCTTCTTGCAGGGAGCCTGCGGAGATGTCACCCAGGTCAACAACCTCGACCCTAAGGCTAATCCCGCATCGGACGACTGGTCCCAGTTCGTCGGTGGCCGCGTGGGCGCCGAGGCCCTCAAGGTACTCCTGAGCATGTCACAGACCCGCACGGCTGAAGTACCGTTGGCCGCCGATCATAAGGTCTGGGACGTGAAGCGTCGTATTCCCGCCCCGGAGCGAGTGGCCGAAGCCCGTGAACGCATCAAGGGTCCGCCTGCCCACAAGGATTGGGTCTGGGCCAAGGAGACGCTCCTGCTCGACGCGCTCATCGCTAAGAAAAGCGACGTCGAGGTCGAGGTGCAGGCTATCCAGGTGGGCCCGGTGGTCTGCCTCTCCAATCCCGCCGAGTATTTCGTTTCGTACGGACTCCAGCTCAAGAAGCGGAGCGGGTTCCCGATGACCTTCCCGGTCGAGCTCGCGAACGGCTGCGTGGGTTACGTCCCGGACGAAGAAGCCTTCGGTCCGCATGGTGGCGGTTACGAGACACGTCTGACGAGCTATAGTAATCTTGAAATTACCGCCGGGACGCAGTTCATGAACGTCGGCCTCGAACTCGCCGCGAAGATGAAACCCGCGAGGCTGCCCGAACGTCCGAACGGTCCCACCGGCAAGCCCTGGGCTTATGGCGATCAACCCCCGCAGCTGAAGTGATCCGCGCCGCTTCCATCCTCTTCGCCTCCGCGCTGGCGGCGGCCCCGCTGCCGAGTCCGCTGACGCCGGCAGACGCCTTGAAGGCTTTCGAGGCCGCTCCGGGGCTACGCGTCGAACTCGTCGCCGCCGAGCCGTTGGTGGCCTCGCCGTGCGCCATCACTTTCGATTCCAAAGGACGACTCTTCGTGGCTGAGAACCGCGGCTACCCGATCGGACCAAAGGAAGGGGAGAAGCCCGCGGGCGTGATTGCGCTACTCGAAGACACCGACGGCGACGGACGGATGGATAAGCGCACCGTCTTCGCCGATGGACTGACGTTCCCTAACGGCGTGCTACCGTGGAGTGGGGGACTCATCGTCACCTGCGCTCCTGATGTGCTCTTCCTGAAGGATAACGATGGCGACGGCGTCGCCGACGAGCGTAAGGTGCTGCTGACCGGTTTCGCCACGACGGGTAGCACCCAGTTGCGCGTCAACGCCCCGACCATTGGACCTGATGGCCTAATCTACCTCGCCGCCGGCTTGAGTGGCGGCACGGTCACCTGTCCATCCCATCCCGAGCGCCCGTCGCTCAAGATGACGTCGGACATTCGTTTCCATCCCAAGACCCTCGAGGTCGAACTGGTCGATGGGAAATCGCAATATGGGATGAGCTTCGATCGAGACGGCAACCGTTTCATCTGCATGAACCGCGTGCCTGTCCAGCATATCGTCTTCGATTCCAAGTGGCTGAAGCGCAATCCGCGGCTCGCTTTCAGCGAGACCGTGCAGGACTGCAACGCGCGCGACGCCTTCAACGGCATCAACGGCGGCCACGACGGCGTCCGACTTTTCCCGATCAGCTCGAACATCACCACCGCCGATGGGCATGCCGGTTCTTTCAGCGCCGCCTGTGGGGTCAAGGTCTGGCAGGGTAAGTCATTACTCACGCCGGAGTGCTCCTCGGCGGTCTTCTCGTGCGATCCGACCGGTAATCTCGTCCATGCCGATCGACTCACGGCGAAAGGCGCAACCTTCGCCGCCTCGCCGCTCTATCAGGGCCGCGAGTTCCTCGCCTCACGCGACGACTGGTTCCGGCCGGTCTTCCTAGCTAAGGGGCCAGAAGGGGCGCTCTACGTCGCGGACATGTATCGCAAGGTGATCGAGCACCCCGATTACTTGCCGGAAGAGGTGCGCAAGCATACTGACTTCGAAACTGGTAAGACCATGGGGCGCATCTGGCGTGTGCGGGCGGAGAACGCATCTAACCGCGCGTCGGTTGCCACGGCCGCGTTCTCCTCGGTGTCAGACTCGGTCTTCGCAAAGATCATCCGCGCCGGAGATGATATCTCCTCGGCAGGCACTCAGCAACTCGCCCAGGCCGCGTGGTCGCACGCGGACGACAAGTGGATGCGCAACGGTGTGCTCAGCGGCATCGGCGGACGTGAAACAGCTTTCCTTCAGGCGCTCTTGGCGGCCATGCCGGCGGACGCCAAGGTCGGCGCGGGTATGGCGGAGGTCTTGGGCTACCTCGGGGGATCGATGACTAAGCCGGCCGAACTCGAGGTCGCGAATCGAGCACCTGAGGCAATACGCCTGGCTTTGCTGTCCGGGCATCTTGCCACCCGTAAGCCAGCAGGCCTGCCTTCGTCGTTCCAATCGCTTCTCGATGTATCGCCTGAGGTCGCGATAGATAAGTCCAAGACCATCGAAGCGCGGAGCATCGGCGTGAAGCTCATGGCTCGTCTGCCTTGGGAGCGTGCCGGGGAGTCCTTGCTGAAACTCGCCTTGGATGAGTCGTCGCCCGATCTTGCTGCCGTCGCACTTAAGGCCGTGGTGGTCTATCCCAAGGAAGAGGTCTCGGCTGCCTTGCTCGCTGGTTGGTCGCGATACGCGCCAGCTCGTCGCGATGCTCTCTTGGGCGCCTTGCTGGGCGTTCCCTTCCATGTGAAGGGCGTCCTGGCCGCAGTGGAGGCCAAGCGCCTGCCCGCCAGCGCGTTTACGGGCGTCCGCCGGCGTCAGGTGCTCGCTGCCAAGGATCCCGCCGTAAAGGCCCTGGCGGAGCGTCTGCTCACCGTCTCGGCGCGTCCGGAGGCCTTGGCCGAGGCCACCAAGGCCTTGGCGCTGACTCCCGTGCCTGCGAATGGTCGTATCGTCTTCAATGCGATTTGTGCTACCTGCCATCGCTTGGACCGGGAAGGGCACGCGGTCGGACCCGATCTCTTCGATATCCGTCGCCAGACCAAGGAGAACATCCTGTTCCATATCGTGAACCCTGACGCCGAGATCGCCCCGGCCTTCACCGCTTATCTCGCCGAGGCCAAGGATGGACGCGTGCTCAGCGGCGTCCTGGTCGGCGACACGCCCACCTCGATCACCTTGCGTGGCCCGTTAGGCATCGAAGCGTCCCTGCTACGTTCCGACCTCGCCAAGCTCGAGTCACTGCCTAGTTCGCTCATGCCCACCGGCCTCGAAGCTGGCCTGAGCAAGCAGCAGTTGGCAGATTTATTGGCTTATTTAAAAGGGGAGAAATGACGACGTTGGGGGGCACGTGGGCAAGGGGACACGTGGGCAAGGGAGGGCGGTAGTAAGTCTGCGCGGTTGATATGCTTATCCCCATCTTTGATCCTTTATCATCCATCCGGCTTGCCCGGGACCGAGGTTGAGGTAGGAATTGAAGCCTACCCCTATGAGCCCTACTCGTCGTTCTTTCCTCGGTACCCTTGGCGGCCTGGCCGCTGGTTATGCTCTCGCTCCGGCGCTGCGCGCGGCAGAAGCCAGCGGCAAGCCTCTCGGCCTCGCCCTCTGTGGTCTGGGTGGCTATTCTAATGGTGAGCTTTCGCCGGCGCTTCTTGAGACGAAGAACGTAAAGCTCGTGGCGGTGATTACCGGCACGCGGGAGAAGGGCGTGAAACTCGCGAAGCTCCACGGCTTCGATGAAGCGAACATCTATTCCTACGAAGAGTGGCACAAGGTCGCAGCGAATAAGGCGATCGATATCGTCTATGTGGTGACGCCTCCTGGTGTCCACGCCCAGAATGTCGTCGCGGCCTTCGGTGCCGGCAAACACGTCATCTGCGAGAAGCCGATGGCCATATCGGCCGCCGAGTGCGATACGATGATTGCCGCGGGCAAAAAGGCCGGCAAACGACTCGCGATCGGCTACCGCCTCCATTTCGATCCGTATCACCAAGAACTGGTACGTTTGGCCAAGACCCAGGAGTTTGGTCCGTTCATGAAGATCTCATCGGCGAATGGCTACACGCTCCGACGCAAGTCCTGGCGCATCGAAAAGAAGCTCGCTGGTGGCGGGGCGCTGACGGATATGGGTATCTATTCGATTCAGGGGGTCTGCATGGCGGCCGACGCCAATCCTATCTCCGTTACCGCCAAGGAACTATCCAAGACCCAGCCCGAACTCTTCGTCGAAGTCGAGCAGGCCCTGGAGTTTCGCCTGGAGTTCGCCAATGGCGCCGTGGCCGATATCTGGTCGGGCTATGACGCCAACCGCGCCGAGTTATTCGCGGAAGCCGCCAAGGGTTGGTTCAAGGGAGAGAGGTCGGTCTTCGGCTATCGCAATCTTAACATTTCAACCTCGACTAAGGGCAAGCTGGACTTCGGCGTCTTCCGCCAACAGCAGCGCCATATGGACGGCGTTGCGGCCGCATTTCGTGATGGCACCGAGGTCACCTGCACCGGCGAAATCGGCCGTCGCGATATGGTCATCATCGACGGCATCTATGAGTCGATTAAGACGGGGAAGAAGGTCGAGTTGAAGTATAGTTAAGGGCCAGAGTTAGGGCCGGGGCTAGGGCTGGGTTCCTGCGGTAAGAAGTCTGATGCTTCCTGGCCCTAGCCATAGCCCTGGCTCAAGCCCTTCATTTACCAACCCTTCGCCAACTCAATCAGCTTCGCGGAGGCTTGGGTCATGGCGGCTTCGCGTTCCTTCTCGCCACTGTTCACGCCTTCCGCGTGCACGAACGTGACGTCGGTGATGCCAATGAAGCCAAGAATCTTGCGCAGGTAGGGTTCCTGAAAGTCAAAGTCCGTGCCGGCGACGAAGCCGCCACGTGAGGTAACGATGAGGGCTTTCTTGCCTTTGACCAGGGGCACCACGCCTTCTTCGGTCAACTTGAAGGTCATGTCCGTACGCACGACTTGATCGATCCATGCCTTAAGCGAAGCCGGAATAGAGAAGTTATGCATTGGCGTGGCAATGAGCAGCGTGTCGCAGGCCAGGAGTTCTGCCGTGAGGGCGTCGGAATGGTGCAGCACACCCTTCATCGAAGGATCGTCATGGTCTGCCGGGGCGAAGGCTGCGCCGACCCAAGCGTCGGAGATGAAGGGCGGCGGGTGATGCCCGACGTCGCGATGGGTGACCTGCAGTCCTTGGAAGCGGAGCCGCAGATTCTGGATAAAGCCTGCGGAAAGTTTCCGTGTCACCGAGCGCACCGTACGGGGAGAGGCGTCGATGTGCAGGACTTTCATCCGCACAGGGTATCCGCTGGGCACAGGAAGTCAAAGGGTAGGGCTGCCATTGCCATGGCCGCCGTTCGCCTTTAAAGGTGTGTTATGCAGTCTTAGTCGGCTTTACTGACATCCTGGCTCCATCCGCGAACGGACGTGATGGTAATCACGTCCCTACCTCTTAATTGGTTCCCTTAGCCAACGTCGCCTTCAATTCCGTAACGGTCTGGGCGTAAGCGGGGTCCTTGGCGACGTTCGTCAGCTCCTTGGGATCGTTATCGTGGTCATAGAGTTCCACGCCGAGCTTACCTTCGTTCCATTCCGTATAGCGGAAGCGTTCAGTGCGGACGGAGCGACCGATCTTGCGGGCGCCGCCCTTCTTTCCGTTGGCGGGGCCGAAGTCGACCTGGGTATAGGCTGCGTTGGCCCACGGGCGATCAGGCGCTTCGAGGAGGGCGCGGAGGCTCTTGCCTTGGGCGCGCTTATCGGGTGTCAGGTTACAAAGGTCGGCGACGGTGGGGTAGAGGTCGACCAGCTCGGCGACACGCTTGGTCGACTGGCCGTTGGCCTTACTTTCTGGGTCACGGATGATAAAGGGAACCCGGGCAGAGTCTTCGTACAGCGAGCGCTTCTGCCAGAGTCCATGTTCGCCGAGATTGTAGCCGTGGTCGCTGATGAAGATGACGATGGTGTTCTTATCGAGGCCTTGCTTTTTCAACTCCGCCAGCACGAGCCCGAACTGGGTATCCATGAAGGTCATCGAGGCTAGGTAGGCCTGCTTGGCCGTACGCTGCGTCTCTTCCGTCATTCCATAGTTGGCCACCGCGGTATTGGAAAGGGCCACTTGAGGTTTGGAGGCACGATCGGCACTGGGGTCAGGCACAATCTCGACCTTATCCTTTGGATAGGACTCGAAATAGGGCTTGGGGGCCACGTAGGGCGTGTGCGGTCGGAAGAAGCCCACGGCCAGGAAGAAAGGCTTGGCACGCTTCTCCTGCAGGAAGGAGATGGCCTGCGCGGCAATCTTGCCGTCGGTCTGCTCGGCGTCAGTGCCTTCGGCGGCTAGCCAACTCAGCGTGCCGCCGTAGTTACCCGTGCCGACGAGTACCTGACCCATCTTGCCCTTGGCTTTGTCGGCCGAGGTGCCAGCGCCGACGCCGATCGAGAAGATTTTGTCTTCGTCGTCGCAATCGCGACCGCGGGGATTCCAGACCTGTTCCCACGACTGCGGATCATCGAGACCATTGGTGCCGATTTCCTTCGGCACGCCGTAGTGGTAGAGCTTGCCGATGCGCCCGACCGTGTAGCCGTTGTTCTTGAACATCTGCGGCATCGTTACCATGTCCGGGATCACCTTGCGGAATTCCTTGGCGTTGTCGGTGACGCCGGTGGTGTCGGGGCGAAGGCCAGTGAGGAAGGACGTGCGGCTCGGGTTGCAGAGGGCGTATTGGCAGTAGGCGCGATCGAAGCGGACGCCGGAGCGCGCGAGGGCGTCGATGTTTGGGGTTAGCGCCGGGCCGCCGTAGGTACCCATACGGGTGCCGCAATCGTCTGAGACGAGTAGCAGGACGTTCTTGCGCGTCTCGGCCGCGAAGGCGGACAGGCAGGCAACGAGGAGAAGGGCTGGGGTCAGGCGCATACGAACCTTATAGGGGGCACGAGGGCAAGGGGGCAAGAAGAGGGATAGGGGTAGGGCTGGGGGTAGAAATACAAGAAGGGCCGGGACAAGTTTCCTAGCCCCGGCCCATGTCTCTAGCCCTCCGACGCTTCGCGTCGGTTATACTTCCCAATCGTCGCCTTTGCCCTGGAGGAATTTATCAATCGCCCCAAGCACGAGGTCGACGGCTTCTTCCTGGGATGTCTTGTCAGTCTTGATATGGACCTCAGGAGATTCCGGGGCTTCGTACGGAGAAGAGATGCCGGTGAATTCGGCGATTTCACCACGGCGAGCCTTCGCGTAGAGTCCCTTGACGTCGCGGGATTCGCAGACCGCGAGCGGTGCGTCGACGAAGACCTCGATGAACGTATGGTTCGCGAGGGCGGCGCGGGCCTTGGCGCGATCGGCAGCCAACGGGGCGATCAAGGTGACTAGCGTAATGTGTCCGGTGCCAGCGAAGAGGCCGGCGACGGCGGAGGCACGACGGACGCTTTCGGCGCGCTCGGCGGCGGAGAAGCCGAGGTCGCGATTGAGCGAGACGCGGAGGTCGTCGCCATCGACGCGGATGACGTTGCGGCCGGCGTCGAAGAGACGACGTTCGACAGCTTCAGCGATCGTCGACTTACCCGAGCCCGAGAGGCCCGTGAACCAGACGACTGCCGGTGGGTGGCCGGCGCGGGCGCCGCGTTCGGAGGCGGTGACCTTGCCGGAAGGGGCTTCGGACTTCGAGACCGCGTCGAGGATGATGCCGCCGCCATGGATGCGGCCGCCTTCTTCGAGGGCGAAGCGACCCGTGATGGGGCACTCGCTATGCAGATCGTAAGCGATGTTACGCGTGGCGCGGACGATCACTTCGCAGATTGAGTCACGGGGGACGCTGGCGGCCTCCTTAGATTCGAGCGTGGAGGCGTCGGTCACCTTGATAATCTTGGCGATGACCGCATCGACGTTTTGGGTAAGCAGTCGTAGGCGGTAGGTCTTGTTCTGGATGAGGGGCTCTTTGCCCAGCCAGAAGATGCGGGCGCGGAATTCGCGGCCGACGCGGGGCTGGTTGGCCGGGTGGGAAGCGACCTGGCCGCGTTCCACGAAGATCTGCTCGGAGAGCGTCACGCTGGCGGAGCCGCCCGTGCCGACGACCGAGCGGGATTCAGGGCCCGGCCAGTCTTCGAAGGTGCGAACCGTGCTGCGACGTCCGCCGGGCTGGAAGATGAGCTCGTCGCCGGGACGGATGGCGCCGGCTTCGACGCGACCAGCGATGATGCGACGGTGGTCGAAACGATAGATGTCGGAGACCGGCAGGCGCAGGGGTAGGCCGGTGAGGTCGTCCTCGTGGGCGAAGTTGTCGAGGGCTTCGGTAACCGTCGGGCCCTTCCACCAAGCCATCTTGGCGGAGCGGTCGACGACGTTCTCGCCGTGCTTGGCGGCGATCGGGATGAAGTGGACGGCGTTCAGGCCGAGCGTCTTCAGGAAGGCCGAGTATTCGGCGACAATCTTCTGGTAGGTGGACTCGGAGTGGTCAACGAGGTCCATCTTATTCACCAGCACGACGAGCTGCTTTACACCGAGGAGGGAGAGCAGGAATGCGTGGCGGCGGGACTGGTCCATTACGCCTTCCTTGGCGTCGATGAGGAGAAGGGCCGCGGAGGCGCTGGCGGCGCCAGTCACCATGTTCTTGAGGAACTCCTTGTGGCCCGGGGCGTCGATGATCGCGTAGGCGCGCTGCTTCGTGCGGAAGAAGATACGCGTCGTGTCGATGGTGATGTTCTGTTCTTGCTCTTCGATTAGGGCGTCGAGGAGGAAGGCGTATTCGAACTCCATGCCTTCGATGGCGCAGTTCTTACGAACCTGCTCAATCTTGCCGTTGGGCAGGGAGTCGGTGTCATTGAGGAGGCGGCCGACGAAGGTGGACTTGCCGTGGTCGACGTGGCCGACGACGACGACGTGCATCTTGCGATGGTCTTCGACGGAGGGAAGGGAGGTGCTCACAGGTTGGGAAAGGGATTGGGTGTTCATCTTGTTGGGCGGCTCACATGAAGCCCTTAGCGCGGAGTTCCTGCATCGAGTTGCGACCGACGTGGTCCTGGGCGCGACCAGCGCGTTCGCTGGTTTTGGTTAGCTTCAGCTCTTCGATGACCTCGTCGATATTGCTGGCCGGGCTGTCGACCGGGTGCGTGATCGGATGGCAACCCAGGGAGCGGAAGCGCTTGCCGTTACGGGCAAAGTAGAGGGTCGGGTTTGGGATATTCTCACGACGGATGTATTCCCAGATGTCGAGCTCGGTCCATTCGAGCAAAGGCTGCACGCGGACGTGGCCTCCTTCCGGGGCGGAGCTGGCGAACTGACCCCAGAATTCGGGTGGCTGATCCTTGTAGTCCCAGTTGCCTTCGGCGGAGCGAGGGGAGAACCAGCGCTCCTTGGCGCGGGTCGGGTCTTCGTCGCGGCGGATGCCGGTGACGAGCGCATCCCACTTGAACTCATCAATCGCGGCCTTGAATGGAACGGTCTTGAGCTCGTGCGTAACAGTCACCGGGTCGTGCGTGGCGTAGCCGATGCCGCGACGGATGGCGTCTTCGTTGACGCGGACGATGAGATCGATGCCATGGATGACCTTGGCCTTTTCGCGGAACTCATACATCTCCGGGAATTCGTAGGTCGTATCGATGTGCAGGAGAGGGAAGGGGATCTTGCCGCAGAACGCCTTACGGGCCAGCCAGATGAGGACGTTGGAGTCCTTGCCCATGGACCAGGGCATGCAGACGGAGCGGAAGTTGGCGAAAGCTTCGCGGAAGACGTGGATTGACGTCTGTTCGAGGCGCGTGAGGTGGTCGTTTTGGGCGTTGCGGGACATGCTGAAGAAAGCGGTTGGCGGTTAGCGGTTGGCGGTTGGGAACACAGAGAGACTGAAGGAAAGGTGGTAGCGGTTAGCGGTTGGCGGTTGGGATGATAGTGGGACTAGAGGGACGGAGGGTGGTTGGATTTTGGAGGTTTTCCTATCCGCCAACCGCTAACCGCTAGCCGCCCAACCCTTTCTTAGTACGCGTGTGCAGGCCGCATTCTTTCTTATCGAAGCCGGGCCAGCGGCCGCCGCGTTCGTCGCCACCGGAGGTGGGCAGGGTGCAAGGGAAGCAACCGATGGAGCGGTAGCCGCGGTCGTGCAGGACGTTGTGAGGCAAGCCGTGCTCCTTGAGGTAGGCCCAGACTTGGTCGCGGCTCCAGTCGACGAGTGGGTTAAGTTTCCAGACATCGGAGTTGTCGGGGCGGGCGGCGAGAGAGAGGAGCGGCGTCACCGAACGCTCGGCGCTCTGATCGCGGCGCATGCCGGTGATCCAGAGGTCGAGGTCGTAGAGTTTCTTACCGAGCGAATCGACCTTGCGGAGTTCGCAGCACTTCTCAGGGTCGCGCTTCCAGAGTTCGGCGCCGTATTGGGCGGCCTGCTGTTCGACTGTCTGCGCGGGGTGTACTTCCTCGACCTTAATGCCGAGGTGGGCTTCGAGCTTCGCCTTGAACTCCAGCGTCTCGGGGAAGAGTAGGCCAGTGTTGAGCGTGAAGGCCTGGAGCGGAATCCCCGCGGTCTTGGCGAGGTGCAGGATGACGATGCCGGCGGGCTGGAAGCTCGTACCGATACCAGCGCGGACGCCGAAGGTCTCGTAAGCCCAGCGCAGACGGTCCACCGGCGCCAGCGTCGAGAGACGAGCGTCGAGATCCGGGATGCGGTCTGGGTTTAGGTCGGCCATTGACTGACTTAGGCGGCGGGAGCGGCGGGCCAGACGGGAGCCTGGTCGACCCAATCACCAAAGGCCTGGCCGGTGGTGCGTTCCTTGGCGTACTGCTTGAAGAGTTCGCCG
>CAIKWA010000169.1 GCA_903831005.1 uncultured Opitutia bacterium | reverse complement strand
GTCGAGGCCGCCGGCCTGGAAGCTCGACTTCGAGTGGTCCGAGATGCCGAGGTATTCCCAGCCATGCGCCTCCGCGGCGGCCGCCATCTGGTCAAGCGTGTGGTCGCCATCCGATTCCGTGGTGTGATTATGGAAGACGCCGCGCAGGTCGGAAAGCTGGACGAGTTTCGGTAGCTTACCGGCTTCGGCGGCATCAATCTCGCCATTACCCTCGCGAAGTTCGGGCGGGATCCAGGGCAGGCCGAGCGCGCGGAAGACTTCTTCTTCGCTCGTGGCGCCCGGAGCGACGGACTTCTCGTCGACCGACTTGAAGCCCCACTCGCTCATGCTGAGCCCACGACCGAGTGCGCGGTGGCGCATGGCGACGTTATGCTCCTTGGAGCCCGTGAAGTGATGGAGCGCAAAATAGAACTGCTCGGCGGGCACGACGCGGAGGTCGGCCTGCAGCCCGTTCTCGAAGCGCACACTGGATTTCGTCTCGCCGTGAGCGGTGACCTCCTTGACCCCCGGATAGGCGACGAACCAGTCCATGATTGGCTTCGGTTCGGACGAGGCCACCAGGAAGTCGAGGTCGCCCACCGTCTCGCGCGATCGGCGGAGTGAGCCGGCGGATTCAGCGAGCGAGACCTGGGGCAGTGCGCGGAGCCCGGCGAGGATTGGCTCGGCGATGTCGGCAGCCTCGTACCAGCGGTGACGTTTGCCGTAGGCGATGCGGTTCTTGATTCCTTCGAGAATCTTTTCCTGCGTCTTCTCTCCGAAGCCCTTGAGCTCGGCGACGGCGCCGGATTCGCAGACCTCCTTCAGCTTTGCCAGGTCTTCGACCGCAAGCAGCGTCCAGAGCGCGCGGACCTTCTTTGGGCCGAGGCCGGGAATCTGCATGACCTCGAGGAGTCCGGCGGGGATGGAAGCCTTGAGCTTCTGATGGAAGGGCAAGACGCCGTCGCGGCGGAGGGTCGTGATCTTATCGACCAACGCCTCGCCGAGACCGGGGATATCAGCGAGCTTGCCGCTGTCGATGAGCTCACCGAGGTCCTCCGTCATATTCTCCAGGATGCGAGCGCCGGCGGAGTAGGCCCGAATCTTGAACGGGTTCTCCCCGGTCAGCTCCATGAACGTGGCGATCTCGTCGAGGACGCTCGCGATATCATTTTTCTCCATCATGGACGGCGGGCCTTTTCGGCGAGGTAGATGCTTTGCAGTGCAGTAAAGTCGGCCTCGCGGGTGCCGCTCTCGATCACGTGCTGGTAGGATCCCGCATGGCGGACCTCCTCTTCGGCGGCGGCGACGCGGCGATCAATCTCGTCGGCCGGATCCGTACCGCGGCCCGTGAGACGGCGCCGGAGTTCGGTGTGGTCGCTGACGCGGATGAAGACCGTGACCAGCGCGGCGGCGAGACGCGGGTCAGCGGCGCCTTTGGCGCGAATCGTCGCGGCGCCTTGGACGTCGACGTTTAGAAGAGCGTCGAAACCCGCGCCGAGATGCGTGGCGACATCGGCCGCGCGTGGCCCGTAAAGATTGCCGTGCACGGTGGCATGCTCAAGGAAGACGCCGGTGGCGACCTGCTGTTCAAAGCTATGGCGGGTGAGAAAGTGATAGTCCACGCCATCCGTCTCGCCGGCGCGCGGTGCGCGGGTCGTGCAAGTGATCACGCGGCGAATGGCCTGCGGGTAGGACTCGGTCAGCCGGGAGCATAGCGTGGTCTTACCGCTGCCGGCGGGGCCTGAGACGACGATGAGTAAGGCGCGGCTCACGCGAGGCGGAAGGACTGGGCGATGCACGCGACGGCCAGCAGGAGACTCAGCCCGCCAAAGAATTTACGGCGGCCAGCTGTGGCGAGGACCCAATCACACTGGCGGCAGAAGACGGGCGGCGAGCAGGCCCACCAGAAGCCGAAGAGCACGAGTACGCCATAGCTTACCGAGGCATCGAGCAGGCTATAGGGGAGCTGACGATAGCCGGCATCTAAGGCGTGACGCGCGAGGAAGAGCATGATGACCCCGAGGGCGCGCACCGACAGGAAGTCCGGCATATAGATAAACGTCAGCAGGCTGAAGCCGATGAAGCCGACGACCACCAGGTCGCGCCGCAATCCGGCGAGATCGGCTTCAGGGATGTTCATCAGCCACCAGGCGAACCAGGCGATGGCAATGAGAGCGAGGAGAGCGGTGGCGCTCTTAGAACGACGGAAGGAGCGAAGAACAGGCGCGTCGGTGACGATGAGCCAGCCGGCTAGGAGCAGGAAGGCGGCGAGCGCGTAGTAAGCTTGGGCGAGGGTCACGGACTTCATTAGGACGAGCCCATCGCCCGAGGCAACCCGTAGGTTCAGCGGGTGCGCAAGCGGCCGACCGACCAGGCGGCGTGCTCGGCGACCATCGAATCGTCCGATCCGAGGAGCGCCTCGGCCGCGGGTAAGTCTGCGGCGGTGCCGACGTTACCGAGGACGGTGAGCGCGTTACGCCGCCAACGGGCCAGCCCGAGTCGTTCGACCGGCGTGCCCTTAAAATGCGCAAGGAACTGCTCGTCCGTCCAGGCCAGTGTCTCGCGCAGTGGGGGATGCGGACGCGGGGCGAAATGGGCTTCGCGGGTAGCCACGGCCCACTTGTTCCAAGGGCAGACATCGAGGCAGTCGTCACAGCCGAACACCCGATCGCCGAGGGCTTCGCGGTATTCGACGGGAATGGGGCCCTTATGCTCGATGGTCAGGTAAGCCAGACACTTGCGGGCATCTAGTTTGTAAGGGGCGATGATCGCGGCCGTCGGACAGGCGTCGATGCAGCGCGTGCACGTGCCACAGCGGTCCGGCTCCTTGGCGGCGGAAACTTCGAGTTCGAGGGTGGTTAGGATGACGCCGAGGAAAAGCCAAGTCCCCGCGCCGCGGTGGATGAGGATGGTGCTCTTGCCCTGCCAGCCGAGACCGGCGGCGGCGGCGACGGGCTTCTCAAGCACTGGACCGGTGTCGACGTAAGGCTTCTGTTCGCCGCCGAGTGCCTGCATCGCTTCGCAGAGCTGCTGCAGGCGGGCGAGGATCACATCGTGGTAATCGGCACCGAGCGCGTACTTCGCGATACGGTAGCCGGCCGGCGGATGCGGCTGATAATAATTGAGCCCGACGACCACGAGACTGCGGGCTTCCGGCATGACCTTGCGCGCGTCGGTGCGGCGATCGGGATTACGGGCCAGCCAGGCCATGTCGCCGTGCATACCGTCAGCGATCCACTTCTTGAAATAGTCAGCGCGGACGTCGACCTCGACTGGAGCGACGCCGAACGCATCGAAGCCTAGTGCCTTCGCCGAAGCCTCGAGTCGCTGGCGGAGGACGTGCGGGTCCATCGGACTCAGCCCAAGATCGAGAGCACACGGCTCACGATCTCTTCGACTGGCGCGAGCTTGCCATTACCCTCGTAGCCGCAGGCCAGCATGCCTTCGGCCGGCTCGACAATGGCATGACCGCGGGAGCGAAGGGTCTTCAGGTTAGCCTGAGTGGCGGCGTGCTCGTACATCTTACCGTTCATCGCTGGGCAAAGCAGGACTGGGCCGCGGGTGGCGAGGTAGATGCTCGTCAGCAGGTCGGGGGCGAGTCCGTGGGCGAACTCAGCCATCACATGAGCCGTCAGCGGGGCGACCAGCAGGAGGTCGGACGAATCCGCGATCTCAATGTGTCCGGGGATGGAGTTGGCGCCCTCAGCCCAGAGGTCGAACGCAACCGGTCGGCGAGAGAGCACCTGCAAGGTCATCGGGGTGATGAACTGGGTCGCGCCCTTGGTCATGACTACTTGGACCTCAGCGCCATACTTGACCAGCTGGGAGGTTAGATCCGCGGCCTTATAGGCAGCGATGGAGCCAGTGATACCGAGAGTGATGCGTTTGCCGACGAGCTGGGACATGACAACGCCCCAAGATGCCAAGCGGCCCAGATGAGGCGAGGGGAAAGGCAGCCCGCAGTGCCGAAAACGAGAGCTTTCAGGCGAAACCTGCCCCTTTTCTTGTTTGCCATGCCAGCCGACGGGGGTTCGCATTGGCTTCTCTTATGCAATCCGACATTGGTCTCATCGGTCTGGCCGTCATGGGTCAGAACCTCGCCCTCAACATCGCCGACCACGGCTTCGCGATCTCGGTGTACAACCGCACGACCGCCAAGACCGACGAGTTCGTGAAGGAAAACC
>CAIKWA010000168.1 GCA_903831005.1 uncultured Opitutia bacterium | reverse complement strand
CTCCGAGCCGGTCGGGCGACTCATCCGCCGTGCCAAAGTCTCGGTCGTCGATGGCATCACCCACATCAGTAACCCCTACGCCAAGTCGGAGTTCATCCGCTCCAGCGATCCGAACTTCCGCATCGTCAACATGGTAAACGGCCCGGACGGCTGCCTGTACCTCGTGGACATGTACCGCGGCATCATCCAGGAAGGCAACTGGGTCAAGGAAGGCAGCTACCTCCGCAAGGTCGTGCAGCAGTATGGCCTCGATAAGGTCTACGGCTATGGCCGGATCTGGCGCCTCGTGCACAAGGACTTCAAGCCTGGCCCTCAGCCGCGCATGCTCGAAGAAACCCCGGCCCAGCTCGTCACGCACCTTTCGCATCCGAATGGCTGGTGGCGCGATACCGCCCAGAAGCTCCTCGTCCTCAAGGGCGATAAGTCGGTCGTTCCGGCGCTCACCGAGCTCGCCCTCGGCGGCAAGGAGTCCCTCGGCCGCATCCACGCGCTCTGGACGCTCGAAGGCCTCGGTGCGCTTGAGGCCAAGACCGTGCGTGCGTTTCTCGCCGACAAGAATCCCGATCTCCGCCGCCAGGGCCTACGCGCCGGCGAATCCCTCGTCCGGGCCGGCGATAAGTCGCTCATCGAAGACTTCGCCAAGCTCGGCGTCGATCAGGATCCCAACGTCGCCCTCCAGACCATCATGACAGCCAAGGTCCTTGGCTCGAACGACGTCAAAGCTTGGCCCGATTACGCTAAGTTCCAACAGAAGACCTTGGTCGCTTCCGCTTCCAAGGGCGTGCGCGAACTCGGTGCGATGGTGCTCACCGGCACCGATCAGGTCGGCGGTCGTGATTACACGGGAGAAGAGAACAAGCTCCTCGTCAAGGGTCAGACCATCTATCGCGAACTCTGCTTCGCCTGCCATGGTTACGACGGAAAAGGCATGGCCGTCGAGGGCCCTAAGCCCGGTATGACCATCGCGCCGCCCCTCGGTAACGCTACGACCATCAAGGGACATCGTGATGGTATCGTGCGCGTCCTCCTTAACGGCATGGCCGGCCCCATCGGCGGCAAGACCTACGACGCCCAGATGGTGCCTATGCCGATGAACGACGACGAGTGGATCGCCGCCGTGACCTCCTACGTCCGTAATTCCTTCGGCAACAAAGGGGCGCTCATTTTCCCTAAGGATGTCGCCCGCATCCGCGAGGAGGTGAAGGGAGTCACCGCTCCTTGGACGCAGGAAACCCTGCAGGCCTCGTTGCCTCCGATCGTCAAGGCCGCCAAGGATTGGAAGGTCTCGGCCAGCGATGCTGCGGAGACCGCTCAGAATGGTTGTGACGCCGACGGCAAGACCCGCTGGGAAACCAAGGTCGACCAGAAGAAGGGCATGTGGTATCAGGTCGAACTCCCGGCGGCCCAACCCATCGCTGGCGTGCGCCTCGATTCCTCCGGCCGCCCGAGCGCCTTCCCTAAGAACTTCAAGGTCGAGGGTTCCGTCGACGGCAAGAAATGGTTCCCACTCGGTAACAACCACGGCCTCTATTCGCTCTCCGAAGCCTACTTCGGCGCCAAGCCGACCAAGTTCGTGAAGGTTACGCTCACTGACGCCACCAAAGGCCAGCCTTGGGCGATCCAGGAGCTGCAGCTCGTCGCACAGAAGTAAGCGGATTGAATTCTCCGTTCGACAGGGCGACCGCGGTCGCCCTGTCTTGTTTATCGACCATGACCCCCGCCCAACGTGAGCAGTTCAAGCAGGCCGTTTTCCGGTTTGCGCCGTTGCCGGCGGATTGGCCGGCGGACTTCGCGATCATCACGGCATATGATCCGGATGGTCTGCCGACGGCCCCCGAACGGAATCTCGAGGCTGACACCGAGTTAGAGGCCGAACTCCGGGCGGCTGGGTATCGCCTGCACCGAATCACCGGCGGTTCGGCGGACGGGGTTCATCTTGAGCCCGGCTGGGGTGTTCCTATCGGGCTGCCTGGGGCGGTGGAGTTTGGGCGGCGCTATCGCCAGGTGGCCGTCTTCGCCGTCAGGGCAGGGCGGTTGGCGTTGGTAGATTGCGAGGACGGCTCGGCCGAGGACCTGGGGCGGGACTTCCAGGCGTTCTGACCATTTTCGGATTGGAACACCTCGGGATTTCGGGACTCTAACCCGTAACCCCTTATACCCCATGAAGAGCCTAATGTCCCTCCTCGCCGTCCTGGCCGCCGTTGTCGGCGTCCATGCCGCCGATGCCCCTGGTCTGGTCAACGGTCACCCGGCTGATATCCGTACGCTCAAGAGCGGCGATACCGCTCCGGATTTCGAGCTGCTCGGTACCGATGGTAAGAAGCACAAGCTCGCCGAGTACACCGGCGGCGAAGCGCTCGTCGTACTCTTCACCTCCAACCACTGCCCGACCTCCCACAGCATCGAGCGTCGCCTCCAGAAGTTCTACGAAGAATACAAGGGCAAGGGCGTGAAGCTCCTCGCGATCAACCCCAACCATCCGGACGGCCTCAGCAAGGACGAGCTCGGTTACGGCGAGTTCGGCGACTCCTACGCCGAGATGAAGCCTTACGCCGAGAAGAACAAGTGGACCTTCGACTACCTTTATGACGGCGACACCCAGGCCGTCGCCCGCGCCTATGGCTGTCTCGCCACCCCGCACGTCTTCGTTTTCGATAAGAACCTCAAGCTCCGCTACCAAGGCCGCTTCGATGACTCCCGCTTCTACGACGACAGCACCGTGAAGTCCAAGGACTGCCAGAACGCCGTGGACGCCATCCTCGCCGGCAAGCCCGTCGCCCTCGAGCTCACCAAGCCCATGGGCTGCTCGACCAAGTGGCGCGAGAAGAAGGCCCTGCACGACGCCAAGCACGAGGCCTGGGCCAAGACCCCGGTCACCGTCGAGCTCATCGACAAGGCCGGTATCGCCAAGCTGCGCGCCAATACCACGAACAAGTACCGCGTCATCAACGTCTGGGCCACCTGGTGCGGCCCGTGCGTCAAGGAGTTCCCCGACCTCATCGAGATCTCCCGTAAGTTCGACATGCGCGACTTCGAGCTCGTGACCATCAGCCTCGATAAGCCCGAGGACAAGGCCAAGGCCGAGGCGTTCCTCTTCAAGCAGTCCGCCGGCCTCAGCAAGAAGGTCGAGAACTCCCTCAAGAAGGAAGGTCGCACCACCAACAGCTACCTCTTCGCCGGCAGCGGCGACGATCTCGCGGCCGTCCTCGACAAGGACATGCCCGGCCCCATTCCCCACACCATCGTCGTGGCCCCTGGCGGCGAGATCGTGTATCGCCACACCGGCGTCATCGATCGTGCCGAGACCGAGAACGCGATCCTCGATAAGATGAACCGCTTCTACTCGCCCGCGGCGCCGAAGAAGTAATTCCTGACCGTCAGACCACCCTCACGAGGCCGGGCTAGTCCCGGCCTCGTCCGTTCTTCCCTTTGTCGAGGGGTGCGTTAGAAACTCCCTATGACCCCGCTCCCGCTCATCCTTTCGCTTAGCTTACAGGCTGGCGTCATCCTTGGGGTGTGCCATCTGGCGGGGAAGTTGGCGACCAAGCTCGGGCAGCCGTCAGTGGTTGGCATGATGATTGCCGGTGTGTTGTTAGGCCCTTCGATGTTCGGGGTCATCTGGCCCGCGGGGCAGTCATGGGTCTTCCCGGCTGATGCGCGAGTTTGGCTGAAAGTGGCGGCGGAGCTAGGCGTCGGCGGTTATCTTTTCTGCGTCGGACTCGACTTCAACCTGGCGAAAGTGCGACAGCACGGTGCGTTGGCCGTGGCCGTCGCCTCGGCCGGCGTCGTCGTGCCGTTCTTGCTGGCGATACCCTTGGCGATCTCGACCCAAGGCGTGTCCGACTGGTTTGCCGCCGGAGCCTCCCAGTGGCAGCAGGTGTTATTCTTGGGCGCGGCGTTATCGATCACCGCCTTTCCCATGCTCGTCTGGATTGTCCGCTCGAAAGGCCTAGCCGACTCGCCCATGGGGCTGGTCGCGATTTCTGCCGGAGCCATCGGCGACGCGTTTGCTTGGATCATTCTCGCGATCGTCCTCGCCTCTTTCAGCGGTTCACCGGATCTCATTTATCGCTGCGTCTTCGGCGGCATGCTCATGATCGCGGTGGCAAGGTACATCATGCCCCGGCTCTTGGCTGGCTTCGCGGCCGACTGCGAAAAGCAGCATAACCTGAGCTGGTCGGCACTGCTGGCCGTAGCACTACTTTTCATAGCCTTTATCGCCTTCAGTACTTGGTGTGGCATGCATGCGGTGTTTGGAGGATTCCTCTGCGGATTAGCGATGCCCAAGGGCGAACTGAATCGCCGCTTCTTATCGATCGAGCCCACCGTCAGCGGCTGGGTACTACCATTTTTCTTCGTCTGTTCCGGGCTACAGACCCGCTTGGACTTCCTGTTCACGCCGTCGGCCCTCTGGTTGTTGGTGCTCGTGGTCGCGGTGTCCTTGCTCGGCAAGGGCGGGGCCTGTTGGTGCGCTGCGCGTTGGGCGGGCCTCGATGCGGCGGCCGCGGGGGGCGTGGCTTCGCTCATGAATGCACGCGGCCTGATGGAATTGATCCTCCTGAATGTTGGCTTGGCCGCCGGGCTCGTCGGCCCGGTGCTGTTCTCCGTCCTCGTGGTCATGGCGATCGTCACGACGCTCATGGCTGGTCCGCTGTTCGAATGGACCTATGGCCGAAAGGCGCGCCTTTCCGGCGAGTACGGCGGCTTGTAAGACCGTCAGGCAGACAGGGCGATGGTGTGCTCGATGGGATTGAGCCAGATCTTCACATGCGTCATCCAGGATGGTCCGATGATCGCATCGATGTTCAGCAGGGAGAGGAACGTACGCATCGGGACGGGGGAGAGTCCACCGCACGTCTGGGAAGGAGTCGGGCCACACTGTTCCACCAGATTCATGCCGTGGAGCGTGAAAGGGATGTGGTAGGACTTGGTGATCTCCAACGATCCGAACATCGGGCTGAAGTCCTTGAAGCCTGGAAGCGTTTGCAGTCCTTCGCAGAAGTGGTGATCCACGAAATATCCGTACTGCGCTCCCGTGTCCCAGAGCGCTAAGGCTTTGCGACCGTTCAGGGTGATCGCCAACATCGGGATGTCCGAGGTAGGCACGAGGGAGTAGGGTGCGGCCGTGAAGCCTTCAGGGATATCATCGCCCGCGGTGAGCTGCCGATTGGCGACGTCGAAGAACAGGGTGGTCTGAGCGAGTAGGTCCATGCCCAGTAACGCGTCGACCTGGGCGCCGATCTCGGCGGACAGCTTGTCGAACGTGAAGCCCATGTAGCCGCCTTGGTTGACGCCGTGGTTCTGGTTCTGCCAGGTGAGGCGACCCGTGACCGAGGAGCTGAAGGGGGCGCCCGTATCGATCAGGGTACGACCTTCGGGGAGGTCGACGAAGAGGTGACGGTTGAGGAGATACAGCTTGTAGGTGCAAACCATCGAGGAAATGCGGGTTTTACGGGGCATGGCGGGAATTGCTCACAGTTATAGATGGTAACAGTTTGCTGTCAAGCGAACGATGGCCTGAAAAGGGAGACCGGGAACCGGATGATTGGCTGGGGATCAATGACCCAAGCATCCATTCTGGTTTCCGGTCTCCCATTGAGCCCTTGTGTCTGTCTGGGCATAAAGAAGCCCCGGATCGGGCGATCCGGGGCCTCTGGAAGGCGGCTGGAGGGCTTCTTAGGCCTTCTTCACCTTAACCCACTGCTTCGTCTTGGCAGACTCCAGGATGGCGTCGCAGACGTACTGGGTGCCGAGCGCGTGGCGGAAGTCCGGGTAGGCCTTTTCAGCCTTAGGATCGTCGAGGCTCTTGAGGAACTCAGCGAGGGCGTGGGTGAAGGAGTGCTCGTAACCGAGGCAGAGACCTGGGACCCACCAGTTGCCGGCATACGGGTGATCGCTGTCCGACGCGTGGATGCTGGACCAACCGCGACGGTCGCCGGGGACGGCGTGGTCGAAGTAGTTGAGGCGGTTAAGGTCATGCAGGTCCCACTGGAGGGATTTCTTCTCACCGTTGATCTCGAACGTGTAGAGCGCCTTGTGGCCGCGAGCGTAGCGGGTGGATTCGAACTGCGCGATCGAACCGTTCTCAAAGCGACAGAGGAAGATCGCGGCGTCGTCGATGGTGACGGCCTGCTTCTTGCCCGTGGCGGTGTGGACGCGTTCCTTGATGAACGTCTCGGTCATCGCGGACACTTCGGTGATGTCACCGTTGATCCAGCGGGCCGTGTCGATGCAGTGCGCGAGCAAGTCG
>CAIKWA010000167.1 GCA_903831005.1 uncultured Opitutia bacterium | reverse complement strand
TAAAACCAACATGAATCCTCGCATCATCGCCCTGCTGGCGGTGCTCGCTTCGGCCGAACAGGCTTTGGCGGGCGATCCGGCCGGCCTCGCCGGTCACCCCGGCAAGACTCCCTCGGTCCGCGCTCACAAGCCCGGGCACTCAGGTGATAATCGTCCCTATGTTCCCTCTGTGCTCACTCAGTTCGGGGATCCGCTGCCCGGCCTCACGGCCGAACAGCTGAACCTCTTCCTGGACGGCAAGGACGACTTCGAGCACGTCGAAGATGTGGCTGGCGGTCTCGGCCCGATCTTCAATCGTGACTCGTGTGTCGCCTGTCACTCCTCGCCGGTCACTGGAGGCGCGAGCACCATCAACGTCACGCGCTTCGGCCTGACGGTGAAGGGTAAGTTCGACCCGCTTATCTCGCTCGGCGGTTCGCTCCTGCAGGAGAACGCGATCACGCCCGAGGCCCAGGAGCTGGTGCCATCGCTTGCCAACGTGGTGGTCCAGCGTAACTCGACCCCGCTCTTCGGGCTCGGCCTGATCGACGCCATCCCTGACTCCGAGATCGTCCGCAATGCCCGGGCCTATCCCAACGAGCGTATCAAAGGACGCGTGGGTTGGGTGACTGACATCGTGAGCGGCAAGCGCATGGCGGGTCGTTTCGGCTGGAAGGCCCAGCAGGCTACGGTACTCGGCTTTGCGGCCGATGCTTATCGTAATGAGATGGGCGTCACGAATCGCTACTTCCCCACGGAGGACGCTCCCAATGGCGACCTCGTCCGCCTCGCCAAGACGGACTTTGTCCAGGATCCCGAAGACGCGCCTGCCACGGGCCTCGCCGACTTCGAGAAGGTCGCGAACTTCATGCTGTTCCTCGCGCCTCCGCCCGTGAATAAGCCTACGCCGGCTACGGCTTCTGGCCGGATGCTGTTCGACGCCGCTGCCTGCTCGCTCTGCCATACGCCCACGATGCGGACTGGCTACAGCAAGATTGACGCACTGAACAAAAAGGAAGTCCGTCTCTACTCGGATCTCCTCCTCCACGACATGGGTTCGCTCGGCGACGGTATCGCCCAGGAGACCGCGACTGGTCGCGATTTCCGCACGGCGCCCCTCTGGGGTGCCGCCGCGAGTGCACCCTACCTGCATGATGGTCGCGCCGTGACGATTCATGATGCCATCGTGGCCCATGACGGAGAAGGCAAGGTCTCCAAGGAACGCTACCTCAAGCTGAACAAGACCCAGCAGAAGCTCCTGACCGACTTCGTGCTGTCCCTCTGAGTCGTCTTCCATCGCCTAACCAGGGCGGCCTCCGGGCCGCCCTGGTTGTGTTCGAGGTAGGGACAGCACCACGTGCTGTCCTTCGGGCTTTGTCTCGGGCAGGGGCACGACCGCGTCGTGCCCTAGTCGGATTAAGCTAGGTCAGCACGCGGTGCTGCCCCTACCACTTTAAGTCCAAGACATGCTCCCCCTGCTTCAGCCCCGGATAGGTCGCGTCCTTGGGGTCGAAGCCGAGGGTGACGGAGAGTTCGAGTTTGGCAGCATCGAAGCGATACGAGCAACCGTCGACGAGGCGGCTGGCGCCTTCGGCTTCGGATGCGCCGTTGAAGCCCTGCCAGGCCTTCTGCCACGCGGCAAGGTTCATGGGCTCGCCGCGGTCGAAGGAGAAACGGGCGTCGCCCGGCTTGGCCGCGTAGAAATTCCCGTCGAGCTTACGGTCTTCGCTGCGGAGTTGGTTCGGGTCGGTCAGTTTGAGGAGCAGTCCCTGCTCTCCGATGATCAGGTTCTGGTGGATGCCGCAATGCGCCGCGCTCCATTTGCCCGTGCGGGAGCGGTCGAGTGAGAACTGGATGCCCACGGTCTTGGAGCCGAGGATCAGGTTGCGGCGGATGTCGACGCCGCCGGATTCGCGGGTACGGATACCGACGCCGTTCTCGACGAGGATGTTTCCCTCGACAATCGCGGGCTTGGCATCGCCGATCTCGAAGTCGATACCGACGCCTTGACGGATGCAGACATTATTACGGACGACGGTGCCTTCGCCCGCTCCGCCGTCGAGCCAGAGGCCCCACTGGACGTAGTTGTCACGCACCAGGTTGCCCTCGATGACGGAATGGCTCGGGTGGTGGAGTTTGATGCCGGCGCTTTCCCAGCGCTTCTTGCCGGTGAAGAGCAGGCGGTTGTTTCGTTCGACCACGTTGCCGCGGATAGTCAGATAAGGGGCGTTGTAGCTGGCCGTGCCAGCCGCGCCGTTGTCACTGATGACGTTGCCTTCCACCAAGTGGCCGCGGGCCCCGGTGGCCCGGCCATTGTCGCCCTTCTCGAGGTCGGCGAACTCCGCGCCTTCGTTGCCGAAGTCCACGCCGATGCCATTGGCGAAGCGGATGACGTTATTGCGGATGATCCAGTGCTTGCCGGAGCGCGTGCCGACCATGCCGGCCTGCTGCCATTCAGGGTGTTCCTTCTCCCAGAAGTTCGTCGGGTATTGGTTGCCGCAGCGTTCGAAGACGAAGCCCTCGATCACGATGTATGCCAGCTGGCGCTGGTGCGGGGCGAACAGGCGGCGCTTCGTGGTCAGCTCGACTTTATGACTGGATGGCTGGTCATCGGCGAAGTGGATCGTCAACTCACCGTCGACGTAGCGCCAAGATTTCGCGAGGGCCTTATGCTTCGCTTCATCGGGTTCCTGGACGTAGCATTCATCGTCGACGAAGACCTGGCCGAGGTTGAACGAAAGCTTCGGGTCGCTGTTCGGGTATTTGCGGTCGGCCTCCGGCTTGCCTTCACGGCCGTAGGGCGTGGACGAGGAGGCGATGCGGAAGGGATTGGCACCGTCGCGATGGGACAAATCCGTGAACATGCCTTCGTCGACCTTGCCGGCATAGAGGCCGGGCGAGACCTTGCGCCACTGAGGTGCGCAAGGGTCGGAGCCACGGACGACGGCGCCGTGTCTGACCGACGAGCGGAAAGTGATCGGCGCGCCGTCCTTGCCTCCGCGCGGAGGGGCGATGCGTTCGCGGTAGATTCCCGGAGCGACGAGCACCGTGTCGCCCGGCTGGGCGAGGTCGGCCGCGCGTTGGATTGTGCGGAACGGCTTGGCCTCGCTACCCGCCGCCTGGTCGTCGCCCTTCGGGTCGACATACAAGGTCGCCGCCGAAGAGAATACGCAACTGGCGCAGAGCAGAAGGGCGGGGCGGAAGAGCATGGTTATGCCGAAAGATGCTTAATGAGAGGGCTGAGTCGAGGACAGCATCGATGACTGAATCGAGGACGGAATTGATGTAGGCATCTTCGCTCTTCTCAACCGCCAACCGCTAACCGCCAACCGCTTACACCTTTCGCGTTCCCCACTGCATCCCCCATCACTTCCGACTTGCGGCCGGTATCCGCTTATCCATTTTCAATCTCAGGTGTGTAGGCGGCTAAGACCCGCCGAGATTCCTCTTAGGGGGGCGCGAAAGCGCCCCCTTCTTCTTTGATGGTAATCGTGACGCCTCGTTCCGTGAAGAGCGCTTCGCAGCGTTTGAGCATGTTATGAGCATGCGTCTGCTTGAATAGCGCGTTGGGTTCCACGGTCTGTTTGGTTAGGTAAGCCAAGAGGTCGCAAAGTTGGAGAAGC
>CAIKWA010000166.1 GCA_903831005.1 uncultured Opitutia bacterium | reverse complement strand
TCGCCGTCGCCGCGCCTACCTCGAGCGCAAGAAGGATCGCGTTAAGGTCGCCCGCGCCGCCGCGAGCAAGAAGAAGGCCAAGAAGTGAGGCGAGCGGTGAGCCAGGCCTCTGCGTGGGCCGCGCTCGCTGCGCTGCTCCTCGTGGGTTGCGATACCCCGGTGGCGTCCCCGGATGCTCTACCGGGTATTGCTTACGTTAATCAACGTCGCCGGAGTGAGGCGGACGTCGCCCGCGCCTCAGAGGCTTTCTATGCCAAGGAGCATCATGGCTCCGATGTCGTCTTCCGCACCACCGAGAGCGACCGTGCCGGTTATTATTTCTTCGTGAAGCTAGAGGTGAGTCCGCCCTCCGATGGTCGGCTCGTGCTCGAAGTGGTTCGGACCGAAAACGCGCCGCCCGAGCGTTACGATTTCGCGGTCAACCTGAAGCCGGGCTTCCCGTTCGGCGAATACGTGATTGGTCTGACGGGCAAACAATCTGGTGACGCCAAATGGCGCCCGATCGCCTGGCGCGTCTCGGTGGTCGACGCCAAGGGCAAGTTCCTCGCCTCGAAGCACAGCTTTCTCTGGGGCACGCCTTCGGACCTCGCCGGTCGCTAAGTTCGATGGCCTCGGCGGACTGGACACCTTGGCGGCCCTTGCGGCTCGCCGAGGATGTTCCAGCCAGTACGCTCGCCGAGCAGCTGGACGGTGGGCAAACCTTTCGCTGGTCGCGCGAGGCCGACGGCACTTGGGTCGGCGTGTTCGGTCGGACGCTCGCCGCTTTACGGCCGGGCCCCCTAGGGCTCGAGTGGCGGGGGCCAAAGGGTGCGACGGAGACGGAGTCAGCCTTGCGCCATTACCTCGATGCCGACGGCTCGCAGGCCCGTCTCTCCGAGGCCTTGCCTTGGCGCTCTGACCCCGTGCTCTGTTCCGCGCGCGCAGCCTTCCCTGGGCTCCGCATCCTGCGCCAGGATCCGCATGAAGCCCTGATTGGTTTTCTTTGTAGTTCCAATAAGCGCATCCTGCAAATTCGCGTGATGGTCGCCGCCTTGGCGGAGAAGCTCGGCTTACCTTTGAGCGACGGGTTTCATGCGCTGCCAACGTGGGCCGCACTCGCCAAGGCGGATGATGCCGTGCTGCGTGCTTGTTCGTTAGGTTATCGGGCAGCCTACCTTCGTGGCACCGCCCAGAAACTCCTCGCCCGGCCTCGCTGGGCCGAAGAGTTCGCGGGCATGGCGACGAAGGATTTACTGGACGAACTGCAGTCGCTGCCGGGTGTCGGACCCAAGGTCGCCGCGTGTGTCGCGCTCTTCGGCTTTGGTAGGCTAGAAAGCTTTCCGGTCGATACGTGGGTCGTGCAAGCACTGGCCGAAGCGTATGGATTGCGCGGATGGAAGCCCGCTCAGCTGGAGCAGTTCGGCAAGGCCCACTTCGGCGAAGCCGCTGGGCTTGCACAGCAATACCTCTTTTCCGCTGCGCGCCAAGGCGCGCTGCGCCCGGCCGCGGTCACGCTTCCGTCAGCGCTGGCTCGCCCCAAGTCGCGGCGATGATCTCACGGGTCAGGGTCGTCCGAGGCTCGCCGGTGGCGACCAGTCGGCCTTCGGACAGCACGATTACCCGGTCGCACCGCTGGGCGAAAGTCAGGTCGTGCGTCGCGATCACGCAGGCGGCACCGGCTTGCGCGCAAGTCCGGATTGCCTGATAGACGGCAGCCTGTTTCGCGACGTCGAGCGAGGCTGTCGGCTCGTCAAGCAGGAGTACGTTGCCGTACGGTTCTGGGAGGACGGAGAGGGCCATCGCCAGATGCGCGCACTTTTGCTCGCCTCCGGAAATTTCCGTGAGTCGCCGTTCGCCGAAATCCGCCAAGCCTAGCTTCGCCAGCCAGTCACCGAAGCCTACCGGCTCGCCGACAATCTCGCCTAGGTCACGCACGCGATAATCCCAGGCGCTGGACGGCTTCTGCGCGCAATAGGCTCGGCCCTTCGTAATCATCAGCTCGCCTGTGCTGGGGATTAGGCCTGCCAAGGCGCGCAGCAGCGTCGTCTTGCCCGCGCCGTTGGGGCCGACGACAGCCACAATCTGTCCGCTGTAGGCGTCGATGGAGACGCCGTCGACGACGCGACGGCTGGCTAGTTCGACGCCTAAGCCCAGGGCCTGAATCAGGATGTCACTCATGTCGCCCCCTTGCCATCCAGATGAATAATGGTGCACCGATTACGGCCGTCACGGCGGCGGCGGAAAGCGGAGCTTGCGGCCAGAGGCCACGGCCTAGGGTGTCCGCTCCAAGCAGCAGGACGGCTCCGAGGAGGGCGGACAGGGGGAGTACTTTCACGTGGCGCGGTCCGACAAGCTGGCGGGCCAGGTGTGGTGCTAGCAGGCCGATGAAGGCCACCTGCCCAACGAGGCAGGTGGCGGCGGCGGCGGCGAGCGCGGTCAAGAGTACCGCCTTACGGCGGACTCCGCCCACATCGCACCCGAAGCCGCGCGCGGCATCTTCGCCGAAGGACAGTAGGTCAAGCGAACGGGCGAGGGTCATCAGCAGCGCCGCCGCGCCGAGAGCGAGCAGCACTGGTAACCAAGCCAGCTCAAGCGTCGCCATGCCTAGCCAGTCGCCGTAAGCCCCGTTGGTCAGGAGTTCGCGTGATTCGCCGCTGCGTGAGGCGATGACGAGCGTGCCGGCCGCGGTGAACGCATTGAGGCCGAGCCCGGCCAGCAAGAGTCGGGACGATGATCCGCCCCCACCGAGGACGACGAGCAGGGCGGAGGTGGCGAGCGCTCCCGAGAAGGCGGCGGCGGGGATACACCAGGCGCGTTGCCAAGCAGCTTCCGGAAAAAACCCGAGTAGGACCGCAATCCCGAACAACGCTCCGCCGAAGACGCCGGTGAGGCCGGGGTCCGCTAGCGGATTCCGGAAGACGCCTTGTTGAGCGGCGCCGCCGATACCGAGGGCAAGGCCGGCGGCGAGTGCGGCCAGTACGCGCGGAGAGCGCAGAAGCACGAGCGAACCGCCATCGCCCCAACCAAAGCCTTGGGCACCGACGGAAAGGGCGAGGAGGACGAGGCCAGCCAGCAGAACGAAGCCTGCCACGAATGCCTTCGTCGCCGTCATCAGCGACCGAGTTCCTTGAGTAAATCGCCCAGCGGATTACGTTTCTTCGGTGCCGGGGTTGTCTCGGTTGCGGGAGTTTTACCTGAGGGGGTAGCCCGGGTGTTCGGCGCCGCTTGTGGCTGATTGCCTGGCTGCGCAGTGGGGCTAGCGCGGACGTTATCCACGGCCTGCTGGAGTTTCTCAGCGAGGTCCGTCTTCACCTGATTGAGTGAGCCGGTAACATTGACGCCAGGACCGTCGGTGAATCCGTCCGCGGCCGCGGCGGCACCGGCGAAGCCGAGGGCTTGGAAGTATTGGGCGAACTCTCCCGTGCCGCGCATCTGCGTAGTGAAGGCCATCGGCCAGTCGGCGAACCCGAGCTTAGGGTCGACGCTGATTCCGCCCTTAGCGGCGAGGTGGAGCGCTTCGTTGCGGATATCCGCCGACTCGAGCTTGATCGACCCGGACGCGAGGCGGGAGGCCTTGATGGTAGCTGAAGTATACTGGAAGTCGGCGACGGCTTTCTGCAGTTTTGCGGCCGCGCTCATGGCGGCGCCGATTTTGGCGACCTTCGGGTTATTATTACCGCCAATAATCATCGCGAGCCCGCCGAGGACTTCCGTCACATCGCCAGCCTTGTTCGCGGAGAGCGACATGCTGCTGTTTTTATCGCCGAAGGCGCGGATGCGTCCGCCCTTTGAATTCAATTGGGCATCGACCTGGAGCTTGGTGGCAAGTTCGCCGGGGGTGCTACAGACGCTCGTCAGCGAAGCGGTGGCGTCGGCCTTGCCTTGGAGGAATTCCTTCACCGAAGGGAAGGCTTGGGCGACGCTGCCGAATTCGAATTGATTCAGGGAGACCGTGGCAGAGAGCGAATACGGACCATTGCTGATTGTCGGCAGGAAGGAAAGCTGGCCACGTCCGCTCAGTGTGCCCTCGGCGAGCTTGCCGCTCAGCTGGGTGAGTCGGATGGCCTTCTCTTCGGCTTCAGCCCGGAGCATCACCTTTTCGGCGCTGATGCCGTAGGCCCGCGCGGTGCCGATGGAAACTTGGAGGGAGCCGCTTTGGTCGGCCCAGAACGACGTGCGATCCGGTCGGGGTGTGGTCTTCGGGCCTTCGCTTACGACCTCATCCGCTTTGGGTAGCAGTGAAAGGAAATCATCGACGTCGACGTTATCGACAGTGACGACCGCCTGCCAGTCGGTCTTCTTGCCGGCTGTCTTCTGCGTCAGGGTGAATTTGCCTCCGCTGAGGTTGGTCGCCTGCATCTTGAACGAGCCTTCGGCGCTGAGACCGTCGGCATGCGGGACATACCGGCCACTGACGGACGCTTGTTTGATCCGTCCTTCGCTTTGCTTGAGCCCGACTTCCTGGACTTGCAGTGCGATGTTGATCTCGCCGTTCTGTGCCCGGTCGGCGCTCGCACGATATTGGCCACCGGTGACGATGTTCAACGGGCCGGCGAAAGGCTGTTCCGCCAGTGCGCCGAGGTCGCCAGAGAGTTTTAGAGTGGTGCCCGCGTCCCCAAGTCCGAGGCGGATCTCACCCGCGGCTAGGATGCGGTCGCGGCTCTTGAGCTCCGCCTGGTTGAAGCCGATGACCGTGGATTTTTCTCCGACCAATAGGTCGAGGCTCGCGGCGAGGTCGCAATCTTTGACCCAAGTCTTACCCGTCCAACTGACGCTTGTGTGGGTGAAGGAGAGTGGGGCGCCTTCGGTGCGGACGAAGAGCCCTTCGCGGTTGAAGCCGGCGACGAGGTCGGCGCGCTTGAGGTCGCCGGTGAGCTTGAGTCCCGGTACGACGGCCGACAGCGATTCCAGCGGCAAGTCGCGTGCCGCGGCTTCCACGAGCACGCCGGTCGGCTTGGTGCCATCAAGGGCGAGCGGCTGGCGGAGCTTTAGACTAAGTAAATTCAGTCCCTGGCGGAAGATACGGGCTTCGGCGGCGGTCACGACGGGAGCCTTGCTGGCGGCACGCTCGACGTTCGTCTGTGCGCTGACGCGGATGCCTTTAAGTTTATCGACCGGCAGGTCCTCCCAGTTGGGCTGGGAGGCAAGCTCGACGATACCGACGTTGACGTCGGCCTGCGCGGACCAGGCACCATCGGCGCCAGGGCGGAGGGTCACGGTACCATTGGCGATATTGCCAGCGGCGCAGCTGAGGCTGAAGGGCGAGAGGGAGATTGCGCCACCCTCGGATTTTACGGGAAGCTCCGCATCGATTTCGCGCATCAGCACCTTGCCAGCCCGCTCGAGGGTGACGCCTCGTAGGCTGTGCGTGCGGACGCTGGTGACGGCCGGCTTGCCGTCCTTAAAGGAAACCGAGGCTTCGCCGGTCCATCGGCCGGCTGTCGCGATGAGCTCGGCAGCGGACAGGAAAGGGTTGAGCGCGGTGATGTCGGCATCATTCGCGGCAATAGTCACGGTCGCGTCGTTCGCGTTTTCGGGCAGTAAGCCACCCTTCCAGGTGAGCGATTGCGGGATGATGACCGTCACGCCATTTCCTGAAATCGAGAGGCTGTTGACGGCGAAGCCAGTGGCGGTGCTCTGTGCGCTGGCCGCGATCTTCCATTCGGAGCGGCTGCCTTTCGCCAGGGACTGGGAGAATTTGCTGAGGTCGGACCAGAGCGCCTTGAGGTCAGCGTTGGCCTGCCAGCGCGAGCCTTCGAGTTCACCGTTGGCGGTGCCGGTGAGGCGGACGTCGGGTAGCTGCTGGCTGAGGATACCGAAGCGGGTCGGATCAATGTCCAGCTGTGCGTTGATGGTCATGCGGCCAGCTAGATGGTTGCCGGAGAGCTTCACCGCGGGACGGCTGGCGGAATCGCTGAGCGTGCCGGAGAAGGTGACGCCAGGTTTGCCGGCCGCGGTGTTGGCATCGAGGACGAAGCCGACGGAGCCAGCGGCGAGCGGACTAGCGTCCTTGGCGGCGAGCTCGAGTCGAAGGCTGCCGATGTCTGCAACCAGATCGTCGAGGCCGAGGCCGGCGCCGCCGAGCGGGCGGCGGAAGTCGGCCTTTAGGGTGACTTCGCCGCGAGGGTCGGTCAGCTGTTTGCCCACCGCGAAGCCAGGCCAGGCGATACCGGCGCGGAAGTCGGCCTTGCCCCGTGAATCGAATTCATCTCCACGGACGCTGAAGCGGAGCAGTGTGCCGTCGGCGAGCTTGATTCTGCCCGCGAACGCATAGGGTCCGAGTACGACGGGCGGCAAGGTCGTCTTGGTCGCGGCGACGGAACCAGCGGACGGAGTCTTCGCCTCCGATTTGCGTTCGCTTAGGTCGATGTCGAGCGTCTTGACCTCGAGGCTACTGAGGGCATAGGTGCCTTTGATGATCGCGAAAAGTTGAGCTTCGCCCTTGATGGCGGTCGCGGCGATCTTCGTGCCGTCGGCGAGCGTGAGGTCGATGCCTTCCGCGGAGAACTTGCCGTCAAGCGAGGCTTCGACGCGGGCGATGCCGCCCTTGATCTTGGCGTCGGCGAGGAGGCCTTTGATGCGAGCGCCTAATGGTTCCGGGCGAAGTTGGGATTCGACCCAGAAAAGGGTGGCTCCGAGGGCGACGGCAAGAATGCCGACGCTCCAGAGGGTAAAGCGGAGAACGCGGGACATAGAGACAGGCGTCCATCTTGTCCCTCGGATTTGACCGGGCAACAAAAAGCCCGGTGGAATTGCTTCCACCGGGCGAAATCGGCCGTTTGACCCGCTTAGGCCTGCGGGGTCTGGCCGCCCGTCGTGCCGCCCTGCGGGGGCTTCGGCTTCGAGGCCTGGCCATCGGCGCGTTTACGGCGCAGGTAGGACGCCTTCATCGCCTCGGCATCCTCGACGTACGGGGCGCTTTGGCAGGCCATCAGGGATTCCTTCGTCTGGCTCATCATGCGCGTGCGGCCGTAGCGCATCTCCTTCATCGCCATGACAGCGTCTTCTTCGAGCACTTGCTTGAGGTAGACAATCTTCTGCTTCGCCCAGTCCGAAAGGCCGGGTTGATGTAGCAGGACATCGAGTGCCTGCTTCGCTTCGACGAATTTCCGGCTCCGGGTGAGCGCTTCGACTGCCTCAATCTTCTCGGCGACGAGCGCCTCGCCGACCAGGACCGAGACATTGGCGTCGACGGGTAGGGTGGAATAGGTGGCGAGATCGACCTCCGGCAACGAAATCAGCACAGGGCCGAATTTCACCGCTTCACCATCCTTCGTGATTGCCTCGAAGTTGACCGCCGCAAGGGCCTCCCCCTTGGCGAGCGCGCCGATCTTGAGCTCGATGACTGCGACGAGCGAAGCGTCCCAGGGCAGGGTGCCGAGCTTGCGGCTACGGGTGGCTCCATTCTCGAGGATCTCGCCGACCAAGCGTACCTGTACGTCGCTGCCGCCCTGTACGCTGACCTTCACCTGGCGCAGGAACGAGTTGGAGATGATGGCGAACTGCTCTTCGAAGGCTTCATCGAGGTCGTCGGCCGTCTGACCGAAGTTGGCGACGCCTTCGCCGGCGGTGGCCATGCCGGTCATGAGCGATTCGTTGAAGCCGTGGCCAAGGCCGACGGTGGAGGTCGTGATGCCGGCGCCGGCGGCCTTGGTGACGCGGTCGAAGATCTCCGCTTCGTTGATGAGGCCCTGGTTGGCCTGGCCGTCGCTGAGTAGGATGACGCGAGCGATACGGTCCTTGCGGGTGAAAGGCGCGAGCTGCTTGACGCCTTCTTCCCAGCCGCCGAAGAGATCCGTCGAGCCACGGGCATCGATGGACTTGATCCGGGTGACGATGGCTTCGCGGTCAGTGACGGGAGTCAAGGGCTGGACGACTTCGATGGAGGAGTCGAAGGCCACGATGGCGACCCGGTCATCGGCCCGGAGGCCACGGACGATGCGCGCCGCGCTTTCACGGGCGGCTTCAAGGGGATCGCCGCTCATCGAGCCGGAGCGATCGATCACCAGGGAGAGGTCGAGGGGGGCGCGGGGAGTCTCAGCCATGTCCGTGGGCTGGGCTGGGGCGACGAGGCGGACGAGGACATGCGTCGCATCAGAGGCGGCGCGGAGGAAGCCCTTTTTGAGGGGCAGGATTTCGATCTTGGGTTGGTTCATGGGAGGAATCATCACCCTCAGTCTGTACCACCCCTGACTAATGTCAACACCAAGACAGATACTTTCGTGTCATTAGCACACGATAGTTACTGTCATCATTATAAATACTTGTTCATCAAGGCCTTGCTGAAATTATCCACGATTGATTGCAGTTCCTCCTTCGTGGGAGTGACTCGGCTGTCGATATTGAAGTGGGCTTCGCACCAATGGGCTAGGCGGAGTTTGGTCCATCTTTCAGTCTTCGGCTCATCACCCTGTGTGGTCGGATTGAAGGCCAGAAGCTGTTCGAAGAGATTGCGGGCGGCCGGGGAGAGGTCTTCGCGCGCCATCTCTTTTTTTATCATCAGGCGGAGGGCCTCGGCGGGGCTTTCTTCGCTATCGGCGATCTGTCTGAGGTGTTGGACGGTCGAGTAGCTGGTTTTGCGGCTCGGTCTCGGCGAAGGCATGGCGGCGGGCGAGAAATCGCGCATCTCTTCTTTCGAATGGGAGTATTGTCTGGTCCTTCTTTCCTTCAAGCTGCTGGCATCTGGTTCGCTCAACATGAGGGAGACTTGTTCGCTGCCTCGTGTCCGGAAGAAGAGCTTTTCCGCCTCGGTGGGCGTGGCTAATTCATCGATCAGCTTATTCAACTGGGACACTTCGCGGTTCTCGTGCAGGAGCGTGCGGATACGGTCCAGGTCCCATCCGCGTTCCGCGAGGAGACGGGCGAGGAGCAGCTGCCTGACTTGCAGCGGGCCGAAGTTGGCTTTACGTCGGTCGTCGGGGGCGCGCTCGGGTTTAGAGAGTAGGCCTTCGTAGGCGTAGAACCGCACCAGACGCTCGGTGGAAAGGTGGCGATCGCCGTACCCTAGCGAGGCGAGTTTATCCGAGACGAAGGCGGCAAGGTCCTCGGCTGTGCCAAGGAATTCTTCGTCGTTCAGTTGGGCGGATATCTTCAACATAGGCTTCGAATAGAGACATTCTGCTGTCAGCATTTAGCTAAGGGCAATAAGATAGTGAAAAGGGCGCTGTTAGAATACCCCAAAAAGAAGCAGGCCGTCCGTTATCGGACGGCCTGCGAGCCGGTTCCCTTTGCGGGAAGTTTACGAGTTGTGGCTGTAACCTTCCTCGCCGTGGTCCGAGATATCTAGACCGCGGGCTTCTTCTTCTTCGGTCGGGCGCAGGCCGATGACGGCCTTGATTACGTAGGCGAGAATCGCGGTGGCGACCAGGGAGATGACCAGCGTGATGCCGATGGCCTTAAGCTGCTCGGTCAGGAGCGTCTTGCCTACGATGTCCTTGAGGTTGGTGTTCAGGTTGCCGTTGACGTCGGCCGTGGCGTAGATGCCGGTCAGGATGGCACCGAGGGTGCCGCCGACCGCGTGGACGCCGAAGGTGTCGAGGGCGTCATCATAGCCGAGCTTGGACTTCATATAGACTACGGCCACGAAGGGCACCACACCAGCGAGGACGCCGATTAGGACCGCGGAGCTGGCGGTGACGAAGCCCGCCGCCGGGGTGATCACGACGAGACCAGCGACGGCTCCCGAGCAGAGACCGAGGATGCTGGCGTGCTTGCGGAGAATCCATTCGAGGGCACCCCAAGTGAAGGCGGCGACACCGGCCGCGAGCGTGGTGGTCATGAAGGCCTGGGCACCGACGCCGTCCGCGGCGAGGGCCGAGCCCGCATTGAAACCGTACCAACCGACCCAGAGCATGCCGGTACCGACGGCACAGAGCACCATGCTATGGGGCGTCATGGCCTTCTTGCCGAAACCAATGCGGGGTCCGAGGATGATGCAGAGCAGGAGCGCGGACCAACCAGAGGTCATGTGGACCACGGTGCCACCAGCGAAGTCGATCGCCTTGATCGCAGCCTTAGCGTTCCAGACGCCGTTCATCTCGCCGGTGATGCCCCAGATATGGTGGGCCATCGGGAAGTAGACGAGGAACATCCAGCCGAGCATGAAGAGCATGACCGCGGAGAACTTCATGCGTTCGGCGATGGCGCCAACGATAAGGGCCGGGGTGATGATCGCGAACATCATCTGGAACATCGAAAAGACGTTCTGCGAAATCCAGTAGGCGTAGTCTCCGTTCGGGGCGGCGCCGACGCCGTTCAGGAAGAAGTACTCGCTGCCGCCGAAGATCTTGCCGAGGAAGGTGCCGTCGAAGCTCTTACCGAAGACCAAGGAGTATCCCACGGCCCACCAGAGGATAGCGACCATTCCCGCTAAGCCGAAGCACTGGGCGGCGACGGAGAGGATGTTCTTCGAGCGGACCAAGCCGCCGTAGAAGAGGAAGAGGCCGGGCAGCGTCATGAAGAGCACCAAGGCGGCGCAGATCATGATGAAGGCGTTGTGACCAGGGCCAGCGGAAGCGGCGATGGGGCCGGCCGCGACCTTGTCGTCGCCAGCCTTGGGGCCGGTGTTATTGACGTAGGCTTCAAGGTCGGCCACGCGCTGGTCAAGCGCGGGAGCAGCTGGTGCCGCTTTCGCCGCTTCGGCTTTGGCGGGTGCAGCCGCCGGGGCGGGAGCGTTCTGCGCGGACGACAGGTAAGGCACTGCCGCCAGAGCGAGGATGGTGAGAGTTCGTAGCAGGGAGTTCATGGCGAATCCCCTTTCGCAACCCCCGTGCCAACCGCCACCATTCGAGTCGATGACTCGAATGTGTTTAAAAAACGACTTTAGCTGACCGCAGGTCTGCTCGAAAGAAAGCAGCCCTGCGGGCGCCGACCACGAAAACGGCGTTAATTATGGTTATAGCCTTCTTCGCCGTGGTCCGAGATATCGAGGCCCTGGGCCTCTCCTTCTTCAGAAGCGCGCAGGCCGATGGTCGCCGCGACGATCTTTGCGATGATCCAGGTCATGATGAGCGAAACCACGATGCAAAGTAGCATGGCGGTGAGCTGGCCTTTGAGCAGGCCTTTCGAAATCAGCGCACCGCCGGTCGGATTGACCTGAGCGTTCATAAGGAGAGCGGTCGCGAGCGCACCGATAGTGCCCCCTACGCCGTGCACGCCGAAGGTATCCAGCGCATCGTCGTAGCCAAACTTCGGCTTAAGCACCGAGCAGGCCCAGTAAGAGATGGTTCCGGCGAGCAGGCCGATGAACACAGCGGAGCCGCCGGAGACGAAGCCGGCGGCGTTAGTCACGGTGGCGAGGCCGGCAATCGCACCCGAGCAGAGTCCGAGCACGGAGACCTTGCCGCGGTGAAGTTTTTCGACGACCGCCCAAGCGAGGGTAGCGGTGGCGGCCCCGAGCGTGGTCGTGAGGAAAGCTTGGATGGCGACACCGTCGGCAGCAAGGGCCGAGCCCGCGTTGAAGCCATACCAGCCAGCCCAGAGTAGGCCCGTACCGATGACGCAAAGTACCATACTGTGCGGGGTCATTGGGCGTTTTCCGAATCCGGTGCGAGGGCCGACAAGGATACAGAGAAGGAGGGCGGACCAGCCCGAAGTCATATGCACGACGATACCGCCAGCGAAGTCCGCGGCCTTGAAGGCGGCGTCAGCGTTGGCGATGCCGGAGAAGTCTCCAGTGGCGCCCCAGACGGCGTGCGCGACGGGATAATAGACGAGGATGGTCCAAAGGAAGGAGAAGAACATCACCGCGGAGAACTTCATGCGCTCGGCGACGGCGCCGATGATGAGGGCCGGCGTGATCGCCGCGAACATGGCTTGGAAGAGGGCGAACGTCGCCCCAGAGATCCGGGCATCATAACCGCTCGACTCGGCGCCGAGGCCGGCGAAGCCGAAATGTTCGGCGCCGCCGAAGATGTGCCCTACGAGGCTGCCAGCGTAGCTCTTGCCGAAGACGAGGCTGTAACCGAAGCCCCACCACATCAGGACCCCCATCGCGGTCAGGGCTAGGCACTGGGCGGCAATGGAGAGCACATTTTTACCACGCACCAAGCCGCCGTAAAATAAGAAGAGGCCCGGGATACACATCATCAGGACAAGCGCGGAACTCACTAGGACCCAGGCGTTATCGGCGGCGGAAGGAGAGGGGGTGGCAGAAATAAGCATGATGCGTTTTATTAAGCAAAATCTGTGCCATAAAGTGGTCACCATGGGCTACTCGCTTGCCTTCGATGAATCTCGAGGTATTTCTAAATTTAACCATGAGAAGCCTGCTTAAAGTTAAGCATTTTGCCTTATTTTGTACCCTACTTTCTGCACAGCTTTCGGCAGTCGAGCCGGCCTCGGCCAAGAATTGGATCCTCGCCGCCGACTACCAGTACCGCAGTGCGGATGCGGTCAGTCATTCCGGAGGCGTGACTGGCGAGTTTGGTCGTTCTCGCACCGGAGCGGAGCTGATTTACCAGACGCCTGATCGGGCCATCGACCTCGAGTGGTATCAGTACGCCAACCGTTTCAGCGGGGCGATCGCCGGGTCCGACCGTTCTTATGGTGACACGACGGACGTCATGGTTACGGGTTTTCGTCAGTGGGATTGGAATCAGAAGTATAGTGTGCAGATGATCTATGCTCTGGAGTTCGCAGCCGAAGAGGGCGTGAGCTTGGGTAGTTCGCACCGCTGGGGCCTGGGTGCCGCCGTGCGCTGGCGCCCCGATGCCGAGACCGACGTCGCACTCGGCTTCCTGCTGGAGGATCGCTTCGAGGCTTCCCTCCTGCCCATCCCTTACGTCAAGGCCACTTGGCGTCCCTGCAAGTATGCCGAGGTCGAGTTGCGCGCCACTGGCCTGCAGAACGGCATCATTATCCGCAGCTTCCTGACCGAAGATCGGGCGACCACGATCGACCTCACGGTCGCCTTTGAAACTTTAAGTTTTGCGCTCACCGACGGCAGTTACGGCTCGCGCGCCGTAGCCATCGGCGAAGTGCCCATCCGGGTCGGCGTCACCCAGTTCCTCGAGAAATCCGGGACGTGGTTCGTGCGCGGGTCCGCCGAATGGGTCGCCTATGCCCGTCACAGCTTCAAGCATGATGGCGAGACGCAGGGTGTCTTTCAGCCCGGCGCAAGCTGGGGCTTGGCCGCCCGCGTGGGCGCGCGCTTCTGATCAGGCCGCGGCCGCCTGCAGCCATTCGTCGCGGCGACTGATGGCCAGTTCGAGGTCGTGCGTGCGGAGCGAGCGACGCACGCGGCGCTTGGTAAAGTCCGCGAGGTGCTCGGTGTAGTGTAGCCACCAGGTCCCGTTGTTATTCCAGAGGTGATGGCGGCGGTTGTCCTCGCTGACGCGGATGGACAGCTTGGGGGCGGGCGGGCGGGCGGTGGTGTCGTTGGCGTTGATCATGGTGGGCGGCGGTGAAAGAGGCGCGCATCACGATCAATCCACGAGGGACTGTGTTTTAGCCTTTCGGCTCTCATCTCGGCGCCTTGCGGCTCCGATAACCACCGCGGCCCTGTTGGGCTCGGTTGGTGCAGGTTCGGCTTTCGCCCGTCCTGCTCGTAATGCGTTTGATAATGAACTGAAGGCACTTTGGTCCACCGGCCCGGAAATTGCAAGTCCGCCTTGGAGGGTAGAGTGTCATAAAAGCGCCCGATTCCCGCCGGGTCGGGCGGGGCTTGCGGCAGGAGAGGGAGCCCCTAACTTGGGTTCGATGGGTTTCTTCCGTTTCCGTAAATCAATCCCGCTCGGGAAATCCTTTCGGATCAATCTCTCGAAGACTGGTACCTCGTTGTCCGCCGGACGTCCGGGGGCGACGGTCAACGTACGCAAGGATCGGGTCGATGGCACGGTCGGGATTCCTGGTAGCGGACTTTCGTATAAGGAACGATTTTCGAATCGCGGCTGCGCGTCGGTGTTCATCTTTGCGCTCATGCTATCGTTCGCGCTCGCCGGCGTTGTCGCCTGGGCGCACTGAACGAAGTGTCGCAGGCGGCGCTTGCGCGTCGCCTGCGATCATCATCGCAAGTGCCCGGGAAAGGACTCGAACCTTCATGCCTTTAGAGGGCGGCGGATTTTGAGTCCGCTGCGGCTGCCATTTCGCCACCCGGGCGGATTGCGGACATGCATTCATTCCGCGAGCGTCGGCGCGTGCAAGAAAAACCGTGCCTGTCGGCACGCCGCGCATCATGCAAAAACGCGGGCAACAAAAAAGGCGCTCCTTACGGAGCGCCTTTTGGCGTGAATCTCGCGAGAGATT
>CAIKWA010000165.1 GCA_903831005.1 uncultured Opitutia bacterium | reverse complement strand
TCGCGAACTCCGCAGCAAGAACTTCATGAAGATCATCTCCCTCGCTCCCGAGGTACTCTGAACAACCATGTCCAAGACCGACATCAAGAAGGGTGACGAAGTCGTCGTCATCTCCGGCGCCGAAAAAGGCAAGCGTGGCAAGATCGTCAGCTACAACCGTGCTGACGAACGCGTCACCATCGAGGGCCTGAACCTCGTCAAGCGCCACCTCAAGCGCACCCAGGACGGGCAGGGCGGCATCACCGAGCGTGAAGCCCCCATCCACCGCTCCAACGTGATGCTGGGCTCCCTCTGGGACGCCCGTCGCGCCAAGAAGCCGGCCAAGGCCGCCAAGAAGTAATCCTGACGAAACCCCCCGAGACTTAACACGAAAATGGCAACCGTCCCTTACCTGAAAAAGTACTACCTCGAGAAGGTCGTCCCCGAGCTCATCAAGAGCCGCGGCTACACGAACATCCATCAGGTCCCGAACCTGAAGAAGATCGTCCTCAACTCCGCCTTTAAGGCTGAAGCCGACAAAGGCCACATCGCCGAAGTCGTGAAGGAAATCACCAAGCTTTCCGGCCAGAAGCCCATCATCACCAAGGCGTCCAAGTCGGTCGCCGCTTTCAAGGTGCGTGAAGGTATGTCCCTCGGTTGCGTCGTCACCCTGCGTGGCGCCCGCATGTGGGAATTCTACCTCCGTCTCACCGCGGTGGCCCTCCCGATGATCCGCGACTTCCGCGGTACCTCGAACCGCCTCGACGGTCGTGGCAACTACTCGCTCGGTATCTCCGACCACACCATCTTCCCTGAAACCCAGGCAGACGGTTCCCAGCGTGCCAACATCGGCATGGATGTCATTATCGTGACCTCCGCCCATAACGACGACGAAGGCCGCGACCTGCTTCGTCTTCTCGGCATGCCGTTCCGCCGCTCCAGCTCCGCCGATGCGGCCGCTGCCACCGCTACCGCCGCCGCCAAGGCCTAACCCTTAAACTACTTACCAGCATGGCCAAGAAGTCCGTCATCCAGCGCGCCCTCAAGCGCGATCGCCTCGTCAAGAAGTACGCCGTTAAGCGCGCCGAACTCAAGAAGACCCTCGCTGACCCCAAGGTCACCGAAGAAGCCTTCTACGAGGCCCAGCGTGCGCTTGCGAAGCTCCCTCGCAGCTCGTCCAAGGTTCGCCAGAAGAACCGCTGCTCCATCTCCGGTCGTCCGCGTGCGTTCATCCGCAAGTTCGGCCTTTCCCGTATCACCTTCCGCGAGCTCGCGCTCAACGGCCAGATTCCCGGCGTCACCAAGGCCTCCTGGTAATCCAACAGCACAAACAAAACCATGTCCGCTTCTACTGACACCATCGGGGATTTCCTCACCTCCATCCGCAACGGTTCGCAGGCCAACAAGGCCGTGATTACCGTCCAGTGGTCCCGCCTTCGTGAAGGCGTCGCCCAGATCCTCGTCGACGCCGGTTACGTCGCTGCCGCCCGCAAGGCCGAGCGCGAAGGTCTCCCGGTTCTCGAACTCAGCCTTAAGTACGTCGCCGGTGTCCCCGCGATCACCAACATCGAGCGCGTCTCGACCCCTGGTCGCCGCGTCTATGCCGGTTACAGCTCTGTCCCGAAAGTCATCGGCGGCATGGGCGTCTCCATTCTCACCACCTCCCGTGGCGTCATGACCGACGCCGAAGCACGCCGCCAAAAGGTCGGTGGCGAGCTCCTGGCGAAGGTCTGGTAATCCGTCCAACCCTTAAACAAGAAACTCAATGAGCCGAATTGGTAAGCAGCCCGTCAATATTCCCGACAAGGTGACCGTGTCCGTGAAGGACAATGTCGTCGTCGTCAAGGGACCTAAGGGAGAACTCTCGAAACCCTTCCCGAAGGAGATCGGCGTCGTTGTTGACGCTAAGATCGTCAACGTCACCGACCTCACCGAGGTTAAGGACAAGGACGGCAAGGTCTTGAAGGCCGGTACCGCCGGTGCCCTTCATGGCACCGTCCGCGCCATCATCCGTAACATGTGCGAAGGCGTCGCCACTGGTTACTCCAAGACCCTTCTGATCGAAGGCGTCGGTTTCAAGGCTGCCCTCAAGGGTAACGTCCTCGACCTCGCCCTCGGTTACTCCCACCCAATCCGCTACACCATCCCCACCGGTGTGAACGTCGTCGTCACCGATGGCACCAAGCTGCTCATCACTGGCGCCGACCGCCACATGGTCGGCCAGGTCGCTTCCTCGATCAAGCTCTACAAGCCAGTCGAGCCTTACAAGGGTAAGGGCGTCCGCGTCGAAGGTGAATTCGTCCGCCGCAAGGAAGGCAAGAAGACGGCCTAATCCGCCCAACCCGAACACATTCCATGAAACTGCAGAAGAAGAATCTCCTAGCGCAGAAGCGCCGCTGGCGCATCCGCAAGACGGTGCGCGGTACTGCGGCCCGTCCCCGACTCGCTCTCAAGCTCACGCACCTGCACCTCTACGCGCAGGCCATCGACGACGACAAGGGCGTGACCCTCGTTTCTCTCTCCACCACCTCCAAGGATCTCCGCGGTCAGAAGTTGAAGGCCAACGTCGGCGGTGCGACCACCTTTGGTGCCGCCTTCGGGGCCAAGGCCAAGGCTGCCGGTCTTACGACCGTCGTCTTCGACCGCGCTGGTCGCCGCTACCACGGCACGGTAAAGTCCTTCGCCGAAGCCGCCCGCCAAGCCGGCCTTAATTTCTAATTTCATGAGCGCAGAAAACACCCCCGCCGCGGCTCCCTCCGCCCCCGCCTCCGCCCCCTCCGGGCCCTCCGGCCCTGGCCGTTCTGGTCCCGGCGGCGATCGTCGTGGTCCTGGTGGCCCTGGTGGTCCCGGCGGCCGCCGCAATGGTCCTGGCGGCCCTGGCCGCGGTCCTCGTCGCGATAATCGCAACGACGCCCCTGCTTCCGAATTCAACGACAAGGTCGTCCACATCAACCGCTGCTCGAAGGTCGTCAAAGGCGGCCGTCGCTTCAACTTCGCCGCGCTCATCGTGGCAGGTGATGGCAAGGGCCGCGTCGGTGTGGGCTATGGCAAGGCCAAGGAAGTTCCTGATGCTATCCGCAAGGGAACTGACCGCGCCCACCGTGCCCTCGTTCGCGTCAATCTCCGCGGCAATACCATCCCGCACGAAGTCATCGGCCACGCCGACGGCGGCGTCGTGATGCTCCGTCCGGCTGCTCCCGGTACCGGCCTCATCGCTGGCGGTGGCGTCCGTGCGGTGCTCGAAGTGGCTGGTTACAAGGACGTCCTTTCGAAGTCCATGGGATCCAACAATCCCCAGGCTATCGTCAAGGCCACCTTGGACGGTCTCTCCAAGCTCCGTACCCTCGAACAAATCAAGGCTCTCCGCGCCTAAGCGGAACACACAGACATGAAACTCGACTCACTGCCCAAAATCAAGGGCTCCACTCATCGCCACAAGATCCTCGGCCGCGGCCGCGGTACTGGTCACGGCAAGACTTCCGGTCGTGGTCACAAGGGTATGAAGGCCCGCTCCGGCGGCGGCCATCGCCCTGGCTTCGAAGGCGGTCAGATGCCTCTTTATCGTCGCCTGCCTCACCGCGGCTTCAAGAACGTCAACCGTATCGAGTACGCCGTGCTTAACGTGCGCGATTTCGAAGAACTTGAAGGCAAGACCTTCGGCCTCGAAGAACTCGTCGCCGCCGGTGTCCTGCGCAAATCGGCCCCTCTCCTCAAGATTCTGGGAACTGGCGAGCTCACGCGCGCCGTTACCGTCAAGGCCCACCGTTTCTCCAAGGACGCGAAAGCGAAGATTGAGAAAGCCGGCGGCAAGGCGGTCCTCATCGAGATCAAGAAGTCGGCCACCGCCGCTGAGTGAGCCTCGGCTCCCCCCTGTCCTCGATGTTCTCGGCCTTCGCCAACTGCTGGAGGATTCCTGAGCTCAGGGCCCGGCTGATTGCCACCGTGGCCTTGGTGTTCGTTGCCCGCATCGGCGCGAGCATCCCTCTTCCGGGTATCGACCCGAAGGACATCATGGACTATTATCACTCCATGGCCGACAAGTCGTCGGGCGGAGTGGTCGCGATGTACAATATGTTCACCGGCGGCGCGCTCCTCAAGGGTGCGGTCTTCTCGCTGGGCATCATGCCTTACATCAGTGCCTCGATCATCATGCAGCTGATGTCGGCAGTCGTGCCGTCAATCGCGCGGCTGCAGCAGGAAGGTGAAATTGGCCGCCAGAAGGTCGCCCAGTATTCTCGCTACCTCACCATCATCATCGCGATTGTCCAGTCTGCGCTGCTCCTCGGCGCCTTCTGTAATCCTCAGCAGGTCGGCCAAGCGCTTGGGCTCGGCAATTTCACGGGGACCATCGTGGTCATGCAGAGCAAGACGCTCTTCGTCTGCCTCGGCGTCTGCCTGCTTACCTCTGGTTCAATCGTCATGCTTTGGCTTGGCGAGCAGATCACGCAGCGCGGCATCGGTAATGGCACTTCCGTCCTAATCACCATCGGCATCCTGGCTGACATTCCGGGTGCACTTACCTCCTTCGTCGACATGACGTTCGGCGGAAAGGTCGGCGCCGCCGCCGCCAACTCCCATGGCCCGGAGAAGGCTGCCGGCATGATTTTACTCTTCGTCGTGGTGACCGCTGCGATGGTTGCCATCAACCAAGCGGTTCGCAAGATTCCGATTCAGTACGCCCAGCGCATGGTCGGACGCAAGATGTACGGTGCTCAGACTAACTACCTTCCCCTTAAGGTGAATTACGCGGGCGTGATGCCGGTTATCTTCGCCGGGGCTATCATGAGCTTCCCGCCCATGCTGCTCAACCCGATGAGCACCTACTTCCCGACGTTGTCTTTCCTGCGCGACTGGGCTGATTTCTTCTCCCGTAACAACGGCTTCTATTACACGGTCTACTCGATTCTGATTTTCGGCTTCAGCTACTTCTGGATTTCGATCATGTTCCGACCAGTCCAGATCGCCGACGACCTTAAGAAGAACAACGGCTACATCCTTGGCGTCCGCCCTGGCGAGCATACCGCCCAGTTCCTAGATTTCGTGATGACCCGCCTCACGCTGGCCGGCTCGATCTTCCTGCTGATCATCGCGCTGATGCCCGACTTATTCATCAATCAGTTCAGCTTCCCGATGCGTCTGGCTACGTTCCTCGGCGGCACGGGCGGCTTGATTACTGTCGGCGTGATGCTCGACACGATGCGTCAGGTGGAGACCTACCTGCTGCAGCGTAATTACGAAGGCTTCCTGAAGAAGGGTCGCATCGGTGGCATTCCGGTGCCTGCCGCGGCGCTTCGCACAGAGGCCGAAGCTTCGGCCCTCGGTTCCCTCGAGAAGACCTGCCTGACCATGTTCATCCTCGGCGTCATCGCCTGGGGCCTGAATCATTGGGGCATGTTCGCTCGCTAAGTTTTTCCTGGGATGATCGATTTGAAGTCGGCCGAAGACGTGAGTCGCATGCGCGCCGCCTGTGTCGCCGCGGCTCGTGTCCTGCACGATCTGGCGACCCTCGTTGTCCCGGGTATTTCCACCGCAGGTCTAGATTCCGCCGCCCGCGGGCTGATGGCCCGGCACGGCTGTGAGAGCGCTTGCCACGGTTACGTGGTCGGCCGCCTCAGTTACCCGGGCTACGTCTGCATTTCCTTGAACGATGAGATTGTCCACGGCATCGGCGCCGCCGACCGTATCATCCGGGACGGCGACCTGGTCTCCTTGGATGTGGTCGTCCGCCGCGACGGCTTCATCGGCGATAATGCCCGGACCGTTATGGTCGGGGCCGTTGACCCCAGAGCCCGCCAACTCTGCGTGGATACCGAAAAATCCCTCATGGCTGGCATCGCCGCTGTGAAGCCCGGAAACAGGGTAGGGGACATCTCCGCAGCCATCCAGGAGGCGCTTGCCCCTGGTGGATATGGTATTGTTAGGGACTTCGTCGGACACGGCGTCGGACGCAAGATGCACGAAGAGCCCCAGATCCCCAACTACGGCAAGGCTGGAACTGGTCCTAAGTTGCTCGCTGGCATGGCTTTAGCCATCGAGCCTATGGTTAATCTTGGCTCACATAAGGTCATCATGGCTTCGGACGGTTGGACCGCCCGGACCGCCGACGGCAAGGTCTCCGCGCACTTCGAGCACACCGTTTTAGTGACCGAAAACGGGGCTGAAATCCTGACCCTCGTTTAAACCGCATTTTTTGCTTTCAAATCCCACCAGAACCTCCAAGTTCCGACCTCTTTCCCACCTTCCAAACAGCACGGACACCATGCCACGAATCCTCGGCG
>CAIKWA010000164.1 GCA_903831005.1 uncultured Opitutia bacterium | reverse complement strand
CGCTCGCCCGTGTCCAAGTAACGGGACTGAGCTTCCTCGGTGCGGGTTGAGACCTCGCGGACCAGCGTCTCATATTTAGCCAAGGCCACCAGCAAGCGGCCATCGGACGGACGACGGTTATCCGGATCCGGCAGCAGGCGGACATGCGCGCGGGCGGACTCTTGGAATAACCCAAAGGCCTTGATCGCCGCCTCGGCCGTCACGTCGCCGACCCCTCGGTAGTTCAGCAAAGAACCGAACGAACGCCCGGACAGGTCGGCCACCGTCCGAAAGCCCACGGATTGCAACGGCCCCACCGACGCCCCGAAGTCCTTCAGCTCCGCGATCGGCGTTGCCTTCATCTCGGCCATCACGGCCTCTTGGATGATCGCCTCCGTCGCCGCGATGATCTCCGCCCGGGCCTTCGGCAGGACCTGCGTCAGCCGCTTCATCTGCTCCGAAGCCAAACCCGCGTCCGCATACACCCCACCCCGCCCGGACCGGACCTGCATGGCCCGCCCGACCCCAGCGAAGTACTGTGAGATGCTTTTGAACATATCCTTCCCTCACTTTGCCCGTCCCACCACATCCCGCCAGCGTTAAGACGATTCCCTAGGTAGGGTCGGGACCGCGTCACGACTTAGCTGCATCGGCTTCACAGCAGTTCACCTTGCCAGCATATCCCAGAGCGAACAACGGTCGCGCCTCACACCTTACCTAACACTTCCTTGATGATGGGGATCAGCTCCCGGGCGCGGCGCTTCTCGTCGTCGTTCCACCAGCCTTCGTTGACCCCGCCGGCGAAAGCCTGAGCGTCGGTGGCCGCGATGCGCGCGTTGGCCCGGTCGCCGCGACTGAAGTAATAGACGGCCTGGCGAGTGCAGATCTCGAGGTTGATGAGGTTCTGCTGCTGACCGCCGGTCAGATTGCGACCCAGCGCATGGGCGGAATAGAACAGACCCGGTACGCTCATCCAGCCGAAGGCGCCCGTGACCAGTGAAGCCTTGGTGAGGCGCTTCGAGGCGCACTCTTCACAGAAGACGCCCCAGATATTGGTCTTATACGAACCGATCAGGTAGCTGACCACCTGGGTGTACTTGATGTGGCGCAGCTTCGGCGAAACGCACCCGCAGTCGACGCAGGTGTACGGCTCGACTTGATAAACGGGCGGCGGAGTCCCTGCCCTCGCGGCTTGGGTGGGCATCGGCGGAGGTGTCGCTGAGCCCGTCTGGTCGTAGGCCGCGCGCTGCGAGGGGTCCGAGAGGACGCTGTAAGCCTCGTTGACCGCCTGAAAGGCCGCCGTCGTATCCTGGCCTCGGTTAAGGTCGGGATGCAATGCCTTGGCCATGGCCCGATAGGCCTGCTTGATGGCTTCCTGGGAAGCCGAGGGGGCTACCCGGAGAATACGGTAATACCCTCGAGGGTCGGCGCTCATAGGAAACCTTATACGTCCCCGTCGGGCGTTGGCAACTTATACTCAATTCTACAATAACACCCCCTTCAGGCACGCTTTATTATAAAAATATATTTAATAAAGTGGGGTATTTACCTGTTGAGGAGGGCAAAATACGGTGCAATCTGAGCTCGTACCCACATCCTATACCATGAAAAAGACCCCGTCTGACTTCGCCGCCACCCCGACCCAGAACATCGTGCATGCCGTGATCGCCTCCGCCGCGATCGCCGGTATCGCCAACTCCATGGTCATCCCCGCCAAGGCCGTCACCTCCGACGCAGCCTCCTACGACACCGCCGCCCAGAAGTCCTTCCAGGGCGACGTGCGCAACGGTTACACCTACGGCTCCGTCCAGACCTCTTCGCGTCAGGGTAACGGCAACTTCAGCTACATCACCAACGACGACAACAACAACTACAGCGACAACAACTAAGTCGCCTGTACATCTTAAGAAGGGCCCCGATGGGGCCTTTTTTATGCCCTGAGCAAAAGGATGCATCTCATTTTCACCTCCTGTCACGACGTCACCAGCGACATGCTTGTCGACCGCATGGCCGAGCGGGTGATACGTATCAACAACGACCGGCCACAAGATCACGAGATCCAGGTGACCCACGACGGCTTTCGCATCACGGACCTGCATGGACGTTCCGTCACTGAAACTTCGCTCCGGACAGCCATCATCCGAAAGCCATCGCCGAAGACCAACGAGACCGGCGATGAAGCCGTCCATTCGTTTCGAGAAACGTCGGCCGCCCATGGAAGCCTACTGCAACTCATCGAGCATGCGTGGCCGGAGAAGCTCCCAATCAGCCCGAGCCGTATCCGTGAAGTCACCAAGTTCGTGCAGCTGCATGCGGCCAAAGGCATCTTCGAAGTAGCCCCCTGGGCGTTCACGACGCACCCAGGCCGGTCAGGACTTCCCGAAGATATCGTCCTGAAGACATTGAGCGGAATGCCGTTTTCGACAGGCGACGGCAACACAAGCGCCACTTTTATCTACGTACAGCCCGCAAAAATCTCCGAGCTTGCCGATGGCTATCCTTGGTTCCTCCAGCAACCTATACAGGCGCGCTTCGATCTCACGATCTTGTATGTGGACGGCAAGATGTTCGCGCAGAAACTTGACCGCAGCACATTCCCTGGCCTCGATTGGCGTAAGCACATCGGCACGGACATGGACGCCGGCTGGAATAACTGCGCCGTGCCTCCCGTATTAGCATCCAAGATCCAAGCTTACATGCGTGCGCTGCGGCTCCGCTTCGGGAGACTTGATTTCCTCGTCAAAGCAGACGACTTGGACGATTCGATGTTCCTCGAAGTAAATCCCAACGGCCAGTGGGCCTGGATGGACCTCAAGATGAACAACGGCATTTTTGACGCCGTGGTCGCGTTCCTCTGCCGACCGGCCTGAGACGCCTATTCCCATGCGACTACCCCCTCAGATCACCGCCACGCTTCTGGCCATAGGCATCATGGCCCTCGCCGGATGCACGTCCTCCGGCACCGCAGCTTCGAAGACGCGTGCCCCGCAGAACAGGTTGAGACCTTATAATCCGAACGATCCCCGTCCGAACTATGGTTCGATTTTTCCGCTCCAGGCCGACCTACAGGCCCAAGCCATCACCAAGCAGAAGCAAGACGAGGCCAAAGCTAAAGCTGATGCTGCTACGAAATAAACCATCGGGAGCGACGTATCGGCAACCGCTCAAGTTAAGTCTCTCAACAACTTCGCCTCCACCACCGGATCATGCCTAAGATGCTTGATGGTTCGAATGACCTCTTGGACGTCGTAAGCTGTGCGTCGGAGCGTGACCTCACCCTTAACCGCGTCATACGTAGCCCAGGTGGCGCGCTTGTCTTCGCTTCCACGCGGTAGGCCGACGCTGCCAACATTGATCACGGTCTTGCGGTTGGGCTCTAGGGCATAGGGTCCTGACTTCGGCCACGCGACGGGGTCTTCCCTGCCCTCGGTCCAGATTTCGTGCACATGGGTATGGCCGACGAAACAAAGGGGTGCCGTCTGAGCGGCGAAGTGGGCTTTCAGCGCCCGAGGCGTCAGCAGATAATCAAAGACCGCGTCCGGATTCAGGGAAGCATGGGCCAGCTGGAACCCTTCATACTGGCCGGTCGGACGCCACTTCCCAATCTGCTCGCGATCGGCATGCGTCAGCTTCTTACGGGTCCATTCGAGCGCACCCCAGGCCGCGTCGTTAAACCACTGCTCCTTAAGTTCACCGATCACACCCGCCTCATGGTTCCCCTGTAGGCAGACCTCGGCCTTGGCCACCATCCGCAGACAGTCATTTGGAAACGGCCCGTAGCCAATCACATCACCCAGCACCACCATCCGCCGAACACCCAGCTTTTCCATCTCCGCAAACACCGCCTCCAACGCCGGGCGGTTGCCATGGATATCTGACAGAATCGCGAACATGTGAGATGACAAATAGCCTCTCAATCCGGGTCAGACGCGCAAGCAAAGGCTATAATCGAGAGACCTTATCAATCAGAACCTAAGGGACATGAACCAAACGATGCCCACGAGAATGATGAATCCGACTACGAGAATTTTAATTAAACGGTTGAAGTCGGTAGAGTCCTGGGAGGGCTTGCCGTTGTTGAGGTCATAATAACTCCTGATGTTCGAGGTAGGCAACGAAGGCGTGAGTAACATCGTCGTGAACCCCCATCCGAGATAAGCAAGCCCCGGGAAAAAGGTGATTAGCATCAGTATTCGGACCAGCAACAACAATGACTTAGGCCAGCAGTTACGATGCGCGAGACCGCCGAAGACTCCGAAACACCAGCGGTCATCGTTGCTTCGATAGTAAGTAACGTAAGGAGAGAACCCTTTCTCGATCGGATTAGCGAGGGTTGGCTCCGCAGGCTGACGCGGAGGAGGCGTCGAAGCAACAGGCGGAGTCCTCATCGGTGCCGCCGCCGGGCGAGACTGAACCGGAGCAGGTTCCGGTGCTGGCGTTGCGAATGGCGTGGGCTTAGGTGCCGGGGTGGGAACTTGGGTCGGGG
>CAIKWA010000163.1 GCA_903831005.1 uncultured Opitutia bacterium | reverse complement strand
CAGTTAGAATGAGTCTAATCCGCAAGAAGAAAGGGGTGGAAAGTAGGGCTAGGGCCAGGGACAGGGCTGGGGGTAGGGTTGCTAGCCCTGACCTTGGGGCTAATTCTGTCAGGACCCACCCCCGCCATGCGTATTATCCTATTCTTGGGCCTGCTGCTTGCCACAAAACTCCCCGGGCAGGTCATTGAGCTCGGGGGACGGCTTGAGCCCTTCTTCGATCGAGCCCTCATCGCTGAGACCAAAGGGGCAGACCTGCGCCTCCATGAACCGAGGGACGAGGGAATCGTCATGAAGTTTGACCAGCCTTGGGAGGGTGCCTTTTCGGCTTACTGCACGATCCTCCGCGACGGTGACCGTCTGCATCTTTATTATCGCGGCAAGAAAGCGGGCGGCGCGGACGGCACGGGCGAAGTGACCTGCCATGCGGAAAGTAGCGACGGCCGAGTCTGGACGAAGCCGGCGACCAATCTGCCGGGAGCTCCTGAAGGAAGTAATGTGATCCTCGATGAAGCCGGCGTGACGCATAACTTCAGCCCGATGCTCGATGCGCGTCCGGGCGTTCCTCCTGCTGAGCGCTTCAAAGCCCTGGGCGGCATCATGAGCAAGGATGGCCCCTCGGGACTTTTTTCCTTCGCCTCCGCCGATGGCATTCGCTGGCGTAAGCTGCAGTCGGATCCCGTCCTCACGAAGGGAGCTTTTGATTCGCAGAACGTCGCGTTCTGGTCCGAGCAGGAAGGTTGCTACGTCGCTTATTTCCGGACGTTCACGGGCGGGACTACGACCGGCGGCGTCTGGCGTCCCTCAGGCCTGCGCACGGTCTCTCGGGCGACTTCGCCGGATTTCCTGCACTGGAGCGAACCGAAGGCGATGGCCTTTACGCCCGCTCAGGAGCATCACTTCTACACGTCGCAGGCGCAGCCTTACTTCCGTGCGCCGCACTTACTCCTCTCCACCGCGGCCCGCTGGGTGCCGGGTCGTCTCCCGTTGACCGATGACGAGGCTGCGGCCCTGAAGGTCGCCCCGGCGTATTATAAGTCCGCCAAAGACGCCTCCGACTGCGTCTTCATGACTTCACGTGACGGTGTCACGCTCGAACAGAATTTCCGCGAGGCGCTGATCCGGCCTGGACTCGATCTTGGCCAGTGGGTCTCGCGCACGGGTTACCCGGTCTTGAATCTGGTGCAGACTGGGCCGACTGAGATGTCCCTTTATACGAATCAGGATTACGCCCAGCCGTCATCGCATCTCCGCCGCTATTCGTGGCGACTGGACGGCATCGCCTCGATGTCCGCGTCTTACGCTGGGGGCGAGTTCACCACGAAGCCGCTCCGTTTCTCTGGACGTGCCTTACGACTTAATCTCGCCACGTCCGCCGCCGGTTCAGTGCGCGTCGAAATCCTGGACGCCGACGGTAAGCCTTTACCAGGGCGCACGCTGGCCGACTCGCAGGACTTTGCGGGCAACCGACTGGAGCACGACTTCCGCTGGAAGAAGGGTGCGGATCTTTCCGACCTTACTGGCCGCGTGATTCGCTTGCGCTTCGTGCTGAAGGATGCGGACCTCTACTCGCTGAGGTTCGTCGGGATTAATTAAGCCCCCGGGCCTCTTCGCCGCCGCCTTGTTCGTCCAGCTTCCGCTGGGCGTCGAGGCGGGCGAGTTCGTCGGCCACGGCTTTGATCCGCTGATCCTGCGAAAGGCATTCGAGCAACTGGCGGCGCGTCGCGGCGTCGGCGACAAGGTGTCCGGCCGCGGCATCCGCTAGGGCACCAGGCTGATTGGCGAGTCCGCGCAGGCGCTGCATCATCGGCGCAGCTTCCTCGCCGAGCTCGCTGACGATGTTCTCGGCGAAGGCGAGCACGCGGGCAATATCGCGCGTACTGCCGGCGAGGTCCGTCGAGGCTTCGTCGACGACCGGGGCGATTTCAAGCTGCGGATACGGCGTCTTACGCTTCACCTTGATGACGCGGGCGCGGCGCAGACCTTCGAGGATAATGTGCGATGTACCGTCCTCAAGTTCGACATGGCCGACGATGCGTCCGACGCACGTGAAGGGGCAGGGTGGTTCGTCGTTGTCCGGCGTGAGGCTTTCTTCATCCAGCTG
>CAIKWA010000162.1 GCA_903831005.1 uncultured Opitutia bacterium | reverse complement strand
GAGGAACTTCGCGACCGAGCCGCGGGCAGCCTCGTAGGCGGTCGTGGCTTCTTCGCTCAGGAGGTGGACGCCGCGGTGGACGTTGGCATTCTGCTCGGAATAATAGCGTTCGATGGCCTTGATGACGACCGACGGCTTCTGCGAAGTCGCCGCATTATCGAGATAGGCCAGCGGGCGTCCGCGCACGGTACGCCCCAGAATCGGGAAGTCCTTGCGGAGGGCGGCGACGTCGAACACAGGCATGGGCCGAACGTAGGCGGACGTGGGCGGGGCGCAACCGGGAAGCGAACTTAGGGCGATGCCGGTAGGCGCACGGCCTTACGGATATAAGCCGGTACGTCCACGTCCTGCCCTTCGATGAACGTCATCGGCGTGCCACCGAACAGACCGCGGCGCATGGATTCCTCCGTCGCGAACTCAAAGATGGGCTGGGAAGGATCCACGGCCTTGGCGCCCTTCTTGGGCTTGGCCACCGCCTTCGGGGCGGGCAAAGAGGCGCCGAGTACCGAGACCTCAATGCGATCGCCCAACGAAGGTTCGATGCGTGCGCAGAGAATCGTCGATGTCTCGCCGCCAAAACGGGTGCGGACCGCGCCGACGGCTTCGAAGGCCTCAGTGGTGGTCATCGCCGAACCTCCGGCGACATACACGAAGAGCGAGGCGACTTTCGCCACCGCGCCGGGCGCGTGGGCGAGCGGGCAATCGCAGGCCGCGCGGGCGGCCTTCATCGCGGCACCTTCACCTTGGCCGACGCCGAAGGCAAAGAGCGTGGGCGAACCGGGCGTAGAAAGGATCGAGCGCAACGCGGCCGGATCGACGGCGATGAGCGCGCCGGGCGCGAATGCGCCAGCCAGTCCGCGGAGGGCACCACCGACCCAGTTGTCTGCCGCCGCGAAGGATTCCGAGAGCGGGGCGTCGGGCGAAACCTGCTGAAGGAGGAGGTCGTTATGCACCACGACGAGACCATGGCACTTCTGCGCGAGCTTGACCGTGGCGTCGTTAGCCTGACGCATGCGCCGCTCGCCTTCATGCGAGAAAGGCATCGTGGCGAAAGAGAGTACGGTCGCACCGGTCTCAGCCGCGAGGCCGGCGACCACCGTGGCGGCGCCGCTACCAGTGCCGCCACCGAGGCCGGTGACGAGCACCACGAGGGGGACGCCAGTAAAAAGGCGACGGAGCGCGGCTTCTTCCGATTCCGCCGAGGCCTGACCGAGCGCGGCTTCGCCGCCCGTACCCATCCCGCGCGTCTGCGCGCGGCCGAGCTGCAAGGTGACACCGCCACCGGCCGGCAGAGAACGGGCATCGGTGTCGAGCAAGGCCACGCCGACTTCGGCGGGCAGCTGCGCCGCCAAGCGCGTGACCATCGAGCACCCCGCGCCGCCGAGGCCGACCAAGAGGATGGAAGCAGGCGCGGACATCTTAGAGGCGGAAGAGTTCCTTGAGCTGGGCGAGGAAACCGCGCGGGCGGCGTACCGGCGGCGGCGCGTCGGTGATCGCGGCGGTCATCAGGCCCACCACGCCGGCGTACTCGGGCTTACGGAGGGATTCATTCTCGAAGTTAGGGACGCCGACACGGGCGGAGAGGCCCGTCACCTGCTGCACGGCCTCGGCCGCGTCAGCGAGATTGGCCGAACCGCCGGTCAGGATGACGCCCGACGGGATCATGTTCTGGTCCAGCTTCACCGCATGACCCGGGAAAATCGCTTCGAGGCGGCGGATGACGTCCTTACGGACAAACTCGATCGTCTCCTGGTAGCGCAGCGAGAGCACCTGCGTGATGGTACCACGGTTGAATTGCTGGTCGCCCACGCCTTTGTCGCCGTCCTTCCAGATGGTCTGGTTGACGTCGTTCTCACGGTGCATTGCGGAGCCGAAGCGCAGCTTCAGGTCTTCGGCCGTCTCGCGGCTAATGCGAAGAGCCACGCTGAGATCGTTGGTCAAGTGCTCGCCACCCACGGGGATCGAGCCGGCGCAGAGGATGTGCTCCTTGTAGTAAAGGATCCAGTCAGTGGTGCCTGCGCCCATATCGATCACCAGCACCCCACCCTGCTTGTCGGCGTCGCTCGCGGTCGCACAGGCGGCGGCGTGCGAGGCCAGAATGAAGTCGCGGACGCGGATGCTCATGCCGTTCACCATGCCCACGCGCATGCGCATATTACCTTCCTCCATCGTCACGCGCCAGAAGGTCACCTCGAGGCGCTTGCCGGCCATGCCCACAGGGTTACCGACGGGGCGGTTGTCCAGCATCGTCGGCTGGCGCATGTAGAGGATCGTCGTGCGGCCCTCCGGGGGTTCGAGACGCTTCGCAGAAGCGATGGCGTCGCTAACGTCCTTGGCGGTGACCTTACCGTCATGCGCCGGGACGGCGACGAAGCCCTTGACGCGTTCGCCTTCGGCGGCCGGACCGGAAAGCGAAAGGTAGATCTGCTCCACCGCGCGGCCCGAACCGCGTTCGATGTCATTGACGACTTCATGCACGCATTGTGTGAGTTTCTCCAGGTCGGTGACGGTACCTTTCACGACGCCATCCGTGCGGCGCTCGCTGAAGCTGAGCATGCGGGCTTTGCCGTCGATGATCTGGCCGAGGAGGCTCGCGGTCTTGTGCGTGCCGATATCGATGACGGCGATGAGGGAAGGAAGGGGCTTGGAAGTCATCGGGGAGGAAGGGGGACGAGGCGAGGCTCAGGCACGGGCGAGGCCGCGTTGGTCCGGTTCTGAATCGACATCTTGAGCACGTAGGCCTGGGAGGTCGTGCCGGGGCGGCGGAGTAGCTCGTCGACGTTGATGCGGCTGAGCAGCGCGAGTTCATTACGCCAGTTGGCGGTAGAGAAAACGATTTCAACGAGCGCCGGCCGGTCCATCGGCTGGGAGCCAGGGCGGACGATGACGCGTAGGTTGGAGCCAGGCGAATCCTCCTGCGCCCCGAAACAATCCCGGAGCGAGACCGCCGACCACTGCCTGTAGAGATTTGGGTAGCTGGTGCGCACCGCGAGCAGAAAGGGCGCGGCAATCTCGATCCCCTCAATCACCAGCTTATCGTCGGCACCCGTGGAGCGGTAATGCTGGATCTCCGGCAGGTTACGAACGGCCTGCTCCGGATAGCCGGCACCAGCGAAGGTCTGGCCGTCAGACGCGACCAGGCGCACCTGCATCGGCGCGCCCCTTTCGGGCAACGAGGCAATTTTGGCGATCGCGAGCCGTTCGCGTAGGGCGACGTCGAGCGTGCCGTCGCTACGACGACGGACGTCGGCAGCGACGACCTGATTGTCTGCCTCGAGGTCCGCCTTGATTGAACGGACGTCGCGCCCGAAACCTTCCGGGCCGTTGGCGATCACCTTCTTCACGAAGTCAGGGGCCAAGAAGCCGTCCGTTTTAAAGCGGAGCGAGCCAGCCGCCGGCGCGACGGTCGTGGATTCGTCGACCGCCCACCAGAGCAGTCCGACAAGCACCGCAAAGAAGCCGGCCGCCAAGAAAGCAGGGAGCCTCGAGCGCACCGCACGCTTGCGGCCGATCTCGCCCTCCGGCACCCGGTTAACGTCCTGTGGCACGAGTGCGCGCCAATCACGGTCAGCCTGACCCATGAAGGCGTCGCGGCGTTTGCGGAAGAGATTATCGAAGAGGCCCATATTCAGCGGCGGACGGGTTGGGCGGCGCGCACGAGGGCCGGAGCGGCCATACGGCGAACGAGGGCAGGGAAGTCGAGGCCGACGCAGGAAGCGCTTTTGGGCATCAGGCTGGTTTCGGTCATGCCGGGCATCGTGTTGATCTCGAGGAAATAGAAGCGGCCGTCGGGCTCAAGGAAGACATCCGCCCGAGCGAAATCCCGGCAACCGCAGGCGGCGAAGAGCCGGGCGGCGGCCGCACCAATCGCGGCGGTCTGTTCCGGGGTGACGGGCGCGGGGAAGCGATACTCCGAGGCACCCTTGGTATATTTGGTCTTATAATCGTAGACCCCAGTCAGGGCGACGATCTCGACAAGGCCCATGGGCTGGCCATCCAGAAGACCGATGGACATCTCGCGGCCCCGAAGCCGACGTTCAGCCATCCATTGGCCGGTGGCGGGGATTTCCATCAAGGCCTTGGCCACGGCAGACTCCCCTTCCAGCAGGTAAAGCCCGACGCTGCTACCCTGATCAGAGGGCTTGATGACAATCTGGTCACCCAAGGCGGCGACGAGCGCGGCGGCCGTGGGCTTGGCGGAGCCGGCGAAGGCGACTTCGGGGATGGCGGGGACGTCCGCCCCACGCATGGCCTGCTTGGTCGCGACCTTGTCCATGCAAAGGCGGTTGGCGAGGGACGAACAGCCGGCGAAAGCGATACCGCGCGCCTCCAGCTCGGCCTGGGCGCGACCATCCTCACCCCAGCCGCCATGGAGGACGGGCAGGACGACGTGACGGCTTCCATCGAGCCACTCGGGCAAGGCATCGGACTCCAGTTCGACAAGGCGGGCACCCGGCAGCACCGAGGCCACCGCCTTGCCGGAGCGCAGCGAGACTTCGCGTTCGGAGGAGAGCCCGCCGCAAAGGACGACGATTTCAGGGATGAAAGTCATAAGAGTTCCTTCCATTCGCGACCGAGGGCGACGATCTCCGGCTGGAGCTCGACGCCTTGGCGGGATTTTACCTCGGTGCGGACGGCGCGCATGAGCGCCAGGAAATCCGCAGCCTTGGCATCGCCAGCGTTGACGAGGAAGTTGGCATGGGTCGGCGAGATGGAGACCGGACCGACGGCGCGGCCTTTGAGGCCGCTGGCGTCGATGAGGCGGCCAGCCTTGTCGCCTTCAGGATTCCGGAACACGCAACCAGCGCTCGCTTCGCGGGGCTGGGAAGAGCGGCGGCGGGTCGCCATTTCATCCATGCGGGCGCGGATCGCAGCGGGTTCGTCGCGCCCAGCGGCCCGGAGAACAGCGGAGAGGACCACGGCACCATGTAACTGCGGACAGTCGCGGTAAAGGGCATCGAAGCTGTCGCGGCGGGCGGCGCGTACCCGACCCTGCGGCGTGAGCCATTCGATTGATTCGACGACGTCAAAAATCCAGCCGCCCATCGCGCCGGCGTTCATGCGTAGCGAGCCACCCACGGTGCCAGGAATACCCTCGAGGAACTCGAAGCCCTTCCACCCTTCGCGCGCGGCGAAGCCACAGAGCTCCTTGAGTCGGGTGCCGCCACCGACGCGCAGTCGGCCATCGCCGAGGTCCGTCACGGCGCCCCAATGTGCAGAGTCGAGGTGCAGGATGAGTCCGTCATAACCTTCGTCGGGGACGAGGAGATTGGAACCGCGGCCAAGCGCAAACCAGCGCAGATCAAGTTCGGCGGCCGCACGCAATAGCGCGACGAGGTCATCCACGTTCGCCGGTTCGGCGTACCAGCGGGCCGGGCCGCCGAGGCCGAGCGTGGTGCGGCGAGCGAGCGGTTCGTTAGCGCGTAAAGCGCATTCCGCGGAGAGCCGGCCGGAGACGAGGTCAGGTAGGTCGAGCGAAAGGATGTCGGCACCCCGGCGACGGAGGACCTTGGCGTACGCCTCGGCGTCGCGCTCGATATCACCCGCACCAACGAAGGCCACGACCGTGTCGGCGCCGAGCGCAAGGGCGTCGAGCAACGCCGGTAGGCTGGCGCGGTCTTCGACGAGGCGATGGCCAGAACCCGCGACGATGGCATCGGAACCGCCGCCTTCGACGGCCGCTTCACCAGCCGAATAGACCGGCAGGACCAAGGCGTGGTCCGCAACCGCAAGCGCATCACGGAACTCGCGTGCATACTGGCGCGTGCGCGTATGCCGATGCGGCTGGAAGACAACGATGAGGCGGCCCGCGTGCGTCTCCCGCACCCAGTTCAGCAAGGCGGCGATCTCCGTCGGGTGGTGGGCATAATCGGCGAGGACGCGGAGGCCCGTGCGCTCGAAGAGCACGTCCTGGCGGCGGCGAATGCCACGCCAACGGGCAAGCGGCTCGGCGACGAGGTGGCCGGTGATGAAGTGCGT
>CAIKWA010000161.1 GCA_903831005.1 uncultured Opitutia bacterium | reverse complement strand
GTGGCGTTCTCGACGGTGACGCCGGTGAAGTTGGCGAGCAGCAGGTAGTTGGAGCTGGCCAGCTGGGCGGCGACTTCGTCGACGAGGAATTGTTTTTCAGCGCGCATGTTCGTGGATTCTCTTGGGCGTGGTTAGGTTAGGCGGTCGCGACGGCGGCCGAGTAGGGCTTGAGATCGAGGGAGACGCCGGGGCTCATGCTGGCGCTGAGGGTGATCGACTTGATGAAGCGGCCACCAGCGAAGCCGGCGGGCTGAGCTTTCACGAGGGCGGACAGGGCGGCCTGGGCGTTCTCGGTGAGCTGGGCGGCGGTGAACGACTTCTTGCCGACGACGATCACGATGTTGGCGGTCTTATCCATCTTGAATTCGACGCGACCAGCCTTCACTTCCTTGATCGTCTTCGGGATGTCATCCGAGACCGTACCCGACTTCGGGTTGGGCATAAGGCCCTTCGGTCCGAGTACGCGGGCGACCTGACGGACGTCCTTCATCGCGGAGACGGTGGAGATGGCGACGTCGAAGTCGAGGAAGCCTCCGTTGACCTTGGCGATTAAGTCGGCGAGGCCGGCGTAATCAGCGCCAGCGGCAAGGGCTTCGGCCGGATTTTCGGTAAAGGCGAGGACCTTGATCTTCTTGCCGGAACCATTCGGCAGGGAGACCGTTCCGCGGACCATCTGGTCCGACTGCTTAGGATCGACGCCGAGGAAGGCGGAAATCTCCACGGTTTCGTCAAACTTGGTGCCGGGCATCTTCTTGATGATCTCGGTGGCCTGGTTGACGTCATACTTGGCCTTCAGGTCGGCGACCTGGAGGGCGGCGCGGTAGCGCTTGCTGGTTTTTTTGCTCATAGCGACTTTTGGTCTCCTGCGGGATGCAGTGGTTGGTGTTGGGTTAGGGTTGGGTAAAATTAACCGATGACTTCGATCCCCATCGAACGGGCGGTGCCGGCAATCATGCGGGCGGCGTTGTCAGGGTTGACGGCATTGAGGTCCTTCTTCTTGAGCTCGACGATTTCGAGGAGCTGCTTCTTGGTGACCTTGCCGACCTTATCGCGGTTCGGCACCTTGGAGCCGGACTCAATCTTCGCGGCCTTCTTGAGGAGGACGGAAGCGGGCGGGGATTTCAGGATGAAGGTGAAAGACTTGTCTTGGTAGACGGAGATGATGACCGGGAGGATCATGCCAGCCTGATCCTTAGTCTTGGCGTTAAATTCCTTACAGAACGCCATGATGTTAACGCCCTTCGCGCCGAGCGCGGGGCCGACAGGAGGAGCAGGGTTAGCGGCGCCTGCGGGGAGCTGGAGCCTGATTTCGCCGATTACTTTCTTAGCCATGGTGGTTGATTAGATGGTTGGGTTGAAAAGGATCAGTCGCGGTCATCGCGTTCGACCTGCCAGAACTCGAGCTCGACTGGAGTGGAGCGGCCGAAGATGTCGACGGAGACCTCGAGCTTGCCGCGGTCGGCGTCGATCTTGTCGATGTTGCCAGCGAGGTTAGCAAAAGGACCGTCGGTAATCTTGACGCGTTCGCCGATGTTGAAGGTGATTTTCGGGACGACCTTATCCGCGGCGTCAGCGACCTGTTGAAGGATCGTGTTGATCTCCTCGGTTTTGAGGGCGACGGGATTCTGTCCGCCAATGAGGCCGATGACGCCATCGGTCTTGCGGAGGAAACTCCAGGGAGCTTCAAGCAGCGCGCCTTCGTCGTCGAAGAGGCGAGCGCGGACGAAGAGGTACGAAGGGTAGAGCTTCATCTCGCTCTCGCGCTTCTTGCCGTTACGGAAATCCTTAACGGTCTTGACCGGCATCAGGATCTCGGCGACGAAATCGCCCATCTCCTCGTCCTTGATGGCCTTGTCGAGCAGACGCTTCACCTTGCTCTCGTTGTTCGAGAGGGTCTGGAGGGTGTACCAGCGGAAATCAGAGGGAGAGGACATGGTAGGATCAGCGAACGAGCTTGGTCGCGAACTGGACGAGATTGGAAAGGGAGAAGTCGCAGAGGAAGACGACGGCACCCAGGAGGGCGACGGCGGCGATGACGACCAGCGTGGAGTCGACGAGCTCCTTAGCGGTGGGCCACGAAGCCTTAACGAAAACCTCGGTGATGGTCTCGTTCCAGAAAGCGCGAAGGCGTCCGAGGAAGCTGATCATGGTGCTGGTGGTGATAAGGTGAGGGTGGCAGGTGAGAGGGAGTCTAACCCACAACCAACGGTTTTGGAGACCGCTACTCTGCCAATTGAGCTACCGTCCTGTACTTGTGGTTAAAGAGACAAATGCCGGGGCCCTTTTTAGGGGGCCTCGGCACCTTGGTAGGTCGTTTGGCGTCAGGAAATCACTTGGTGATTTCGAGGATCTGGCCGGCGCCGATGGTCTTACCACCTTCGCGGAGAGCGAAGCGCTGGCCCTTTTCCATCGCGACAGGCTTCTGCAGCTCGATTGTGATCGTGACGTTATCGCCAGGCATCACCATTTCCACGCCTTCCGGGAGGATTACGGTGCCAGTGGCATCGCAAGTACCGAAGAAGAACTGAGGACGGTAGTTGTTGGCGAAAGAGGTGTGACGGCCGCCTTCATCCTGCTTGAGGACGTAGATCTGGGCCTTAGCGACGGTGTGCGGCTTGATGGAACCCGGCTTGGCGAGGACCTGGCCACGCTCAATCTGGCTCTTTTCGATACCACGAACGAGGAGACCGACATTGTCGCCAGCTTGGCCCTGATCGAGCTCCTTGCGGAACATTTCGACACCGGTGACGGTGGTCTTGAGGGTGTCGCGGAGACCGACGATTTCGATTTCTTCGCCGACCTTGATGACGCCGCGCTCGATACGACCAGTGGCGACGGTGCCGCGACCAGTGATGGAGAATACGTCTTCGACGGACATCATGAAGGGCTTGTCGGTTTCGCGCTTAGGCTCGGCGATTTCGGAGTCGAGGGCAGCAAGGAGATCCTGGATGGACTGTTCGCCTTCCGGGGTTCCTTCGAGGGCGGCGGTGGCGGAACCACGGACGATCTTGGCGGTGTCGCCTTCGTAGTTGTACTTGTTGAGGAGGTCGCGGACTTCCATCTCGACGAGGTCGATCAGGTCAGGCTCGGAAAGGTCAACCTTGTTGAGCCAGACGACGATCTTCGGCACGCCGACCTGGCGGGCGAGGAGGATGTGCTCCTTGGTCTGGGGCATAACGCCGTCAGCAGCGGAGACGACCAGGATGGCGCCATCCATCTGGGCGGCACCGGTGATCATGTTCTTAACGAAGTCGGCGTGGCCCGGGCAGTCGACGTGGGCGTAGTGACGGTTGATGGACTCGTACTCGACGTGCGAAGCGGCGATGGTCACGGTCTTGGTGGCGTCACGGACGGTACCACCCTTGGTGATTTCCGCGTAGGACTTGCTCTCGGCGAGGCCACGACGGGCCTGCACGGCCACGATTGCGGCGGTGGTGGTCGATTTGCCATGGTCAATGTGGCCGATGGTGCCGACATTGACGTGAGGCTTGGTGCGATTGAACTTCTCTTTGGCCATGGTTTTGGTGGTGAGGAGGTGGTTAGGTTTGGTGTGTGGAAAGTGATGGAGCCCCCGACTGGAATTGAACCAGCGACCTCGTCCTTACCAAGGACGCGCTCTGCCAACTGAGCTACAGGGGCGAACCGTCGACGTACTGAAGACGCGAAGGGAAGGGTTTGAATGACCATCGAAAACCCCACCGTCAAGCGGATTTTTGCAAGGGTTTTACACCCCTTATAGGGCCACCTAGGGGCCCACGATCAGCCGATATGCCCCCGGGGGTAGCTGCCCTGTCCAATCGGTACCGGACGCCCAACGCCGGATAGCCTCATCGAGGGACTTTGTGCCTGAAAGTCTCACTTCGCTACCGAGGGGCGCTTTCCCTAAGGAATCCACGCTCAAAACGACCTCGTAAACGGACTTAAATGGAGCATTTTTGCTCATAACATCGTCCTTTAACCCATTTTTATCATTAAAATGGGTTATTTTCCCACTATAAATAGGGCTAGAGCCTCCACTGATAGCATAAATTTCAAAAAAAGCAGCACGCGGAGGGAGACCTTCACCGGAATAACTTCTGGTTCCAAAAGTTGTAAAGGGGTCGACCTCCGCCAAGGAGACCGCCCTGGCGGGCGTGGGAGTTTCCCGACGGGGCATCTGGAGGGTGGATTCTTTGGCGATTGGCCGGGAGGGGTCGAATTGCAAGACAGGGGGGAATTTAGCGAAAGGTGCATCCTCAGGCTGACCGACCACGGAGCGCCCTACCCCGCCCAAGACCAATTTGGAAGGGAAGTAGACGGCCGAGGTGTCCAGCAGGACGACGCTCTCTGTCCGGGCGTCACCCGGCACGACCAAGCGGACACCGTTACCAACGGGCTGAGCCGGATCGTTACCACCCGCACCTGGCTTGAAGAACAGCAAAGCAAACAGAAAGAGCCCTAGGCCGGAAAGCAACGCGGTGCGGGTAAGTGGCGGAATGCGGCCACCGGTCAGATTACGGAATGTGGAGAGCGCCCGCATGCTCAGCGGTCAAGTGCACGCTCGGCGACCGTCACGCGTGCCAACGAGCCGCGGCCCTCGCGGATGAAATTAACCATCAAGACCTCGCCTGGTTTACGACGGGAGATTGCTAATCGTAGCTCATTCCAATTCTCAAAAGGCTTCCCATCCAAAGCCACGATGATGTCGCCGACCCTAAGGCCAGCCTTAGCGGCAGGCAGGCCATCGCTGATCAGCGAGACGCGGACGGCGCCATTTTTGCCAAGGTTGAGTTTAGTGGCCTCGGCGAGGGAAATATCTTCACCTTGAACCCCGATGAGGCCACGCACGACCTTGCCGCCATTTGCTAGGTCCGTCGCGACGGAAATAATGAGATTAGACGGAATCGAATAGCCGAGGCCGATACTGCCGCCGGTGCCAGACTTGATCGCTGTGTTCATGCCCAACAGGCGACCTTCGAAATCGATGAGAGGCCCGCCGCTGTTGCCTGGATTGATTGCTGCGTCGGTCTGGATGAAATCCTCGAAAGCCATGCCCATGCCCTGCTTACCAGAGCGTCCGAGCGCAGAGACGATGCCAGAAGTCACCGTCATGCCAGCGTCGAGAGGATTACCGATAGCGAAGACGACATCCCCTACGCGGGCTTTTTCGCTGTCGGTGAATTTGGCGAAAGGCAGATTGCGCCCCTCAATCTTCAGCACGGCGATATCGCTGCCGGCGTCAACACCGAGCACCTTGGCACGGAATTCACGCCGATCCTGCAACTGGACGATCACGGTATCGGAAACGGTGGAACGATCGGACTTTAGCACGACGTGCCGGTTGGTGATGACGTAGCCCTCCGGATGGATGATTGTGCCGGAACCCAGGCCCGTCGGCATGAGCGTCTCGCCGGTCTTCTCATCCTTCATCACCTTGTCCTTGTCGATACGGCCACGGTAACGATCGAGGACAGACTGAGGGATGACTTCAGCTGTGCGGATGCTGACGACCGCTGGCATGATTCGCGCCAGCATATCGGCATAGCTCGCACCGGGGGCAGTGCGGTTAATCGGGCGGATATCAGTATCGAAGGAAACGCCGGCAAGGGCCATGGCCGGCAAGAGAACAAGCGCGGTGAGATGACGAAGCATGACTCCCTCATCCTACCCTTCAGACCGCCCAATGCAAGCGACCTCAGCGGGCCATGGTGAACCCGCCACCCG
>CAIKWA010000160.1 GCA_903831005.1 uncultured Opitutia bacterium | reverse complement strand
GAAATGAACGCCCTTACCGCCGCGTTCTCGGAGGTCGCCTTTCAGGGCATCGCTGTCCGGCCCCGGCAGGGCTAGGCCAGATTTCCAGAGCGCCGCCTGCGCGGTGCGGATATCTTCGGAGGCCTCATCGCCGGGCACATGATAGCTGACCTGAGCGACGAACCAGGCAGCATCCCAGCCAGCCGCTTGGCGGGAGTCGCGGATGATCCGTCCGAGGTGTTCCTGATAAAGGGACCCGGGTAGGGTGCGCGTAGGGTCCTTCTGGTTGGCGTCGCTTTCCCCTTGGTGCCAGAGCACCGCGCGGAAGCCATGAGGGCCGCAGGATTTTTCGCGGGAGACGAGCGTGCGGAAGGCGGTGCCGTTGGCTTCCCAGGCCCCGTCAGGCCGCTTCACCACGCGCGAAAGGATCGTCGGCGGTCCAGGGAAGACGACTCCGGTCGGCAGCCATTCGCGGACGCTCGAGGCGCCGATGCCGATTGGAATGAAGCCGATGGGCACGCCAAACTTCCTCGCCAGCGCATCGCCCAGTGGGGGCATGAAGCTTCCGCCATTACCGGAGGCTCCGCGTTGCGGGTCGTGGGCGACGTGCCAGCTTGCGCCATCGAAGGAGGCGACCAGACCTGATTTCACGGTCTGCTTCTCTTCGCCGTGGTTGGCCGAATTGGATTGTCCGGCGACGAGGAAGATTTCACCGATCCCGACTTGTGCGACCGAAGTCTCGGCCAAGGTCTTTCCTTCCTTGGAGAGTCGGGCTTCCAATCGGTACCAGCCACCCGCTTGCGCGACCCATTCCACTTTGAACGTCTCCGTCAGCCCGACTTCACTGCGGTGCCATTCCCCTTTGCCTTGGCTGTCGACCAGGCGAATTTCGAGCTGCGTGCCGGCAGCGTCACGATGCGTGCCGGCGACGGTGATGCGGCCTTCGGCGCGGTTCTGACGTTGGAAGACTTGGTAGTCGGTCGGTGACGCGAGCTTAAGCTCCGCGGCCCCGAACAGGCAGACGGGGAGCAGGTAAGCGAGCCGCAGGGCGTTCATTTCTTGGATTCTTCCTTCGCGGCCTTCTTGGTCGGCGGGCGGAGTTCGTCGGCGGTCCAGGAATTCGGGTGATCAGCGAACTGCTTACGGACGCCCGCGACGAATTTCGCGTCAACCGGCGAGCCGTTGTGCTCCCATTCACGGCGGACGTAGGTGAGCACGCCGGCAATGTCTTCGTCGCTGAGCATGCCCATCGGGGGCATCGACAGGTCCCACGTACGGTTACCGACTTTCACGGGACCGCCCAGTCCGTGGAGGACGATGCGGGCGGTCACGTCGGGCTTGCCGAGCACCCAGTCGCTATCGACAAGGGGCGGAGCGAGTCCGTCAAGGCCGTAGCCATGCGGCTGGTGGCAGGCGGCGCAGAGGTTGGTGAAAGTGACTTTGCCCTTTTCGAAGAGCGCCTGTTGGGCTTTTGTAAGGGCGACGACCTTGGGCGGGGCGGGGGCGCCAGGCTTACCGACCCAGGCGAGGCGGGCGGCGACGCTTTCCAGATTCTTGAGCGGGTTGGCTTCGGTGACGGCTTTCTTTAACTTCGCGAGGGCGACCGGCTCGGTGTTCAGCCAGATCGTCTTGAGCGGCACCAGCTTCTTCGTCTTCGGGTCACGGATGGATTGGTCGAGGCCCCGGAGGATGGCGGCGCGGAGGTGGCGATCGCCGAGGTTCGCGGCGATCTCGAGCATGCCTTCGAACGGCCCAGCCTTGCCGGCTTGGGCTATCAGGGTGGCGAAGCCGTCGAGGACCGGACCAGTCTGCTTAAGATTGGCGTCTGAGCCGAGCGCGGCGACGGCCTTGGCGAGCGCGACTTCGCGGCCGCGGGAACCGGTGAGCGCGCCTTCCCGGACCAGTGCGATGTCGCCGTGGGCGGCGAGGAGTTCCGCGAGCGCCTTATCGGCTTCGGGGAGGTTCGCCCCGGAAAGACGGATCGCCAGGTGGGCGAGTACGATGATTTCCTGCTCGTCCTTGAGCGCGCAAAGCTCGGCGAGGAGCTCGGCTGGAGCGATGCGGACGGCAGCTGCGCGAACTTGGGCGTCCGCGTCTTTGAGGGCGAGACGTAGGTCCTCGGGGCGGGCCGCGGCGAGTCCGTCCAAGGTCCAGAGGGCGTGCAGGCGGGCCGTGGCAGGGGCCTGCGCGTCGGCGAGCAAGGTGCGGAGGGGAGTAGCCGCAGAGGCATCAGCCGATTCGACGAGTAGACGCTGGGCGCTATCGCGCACCCAGCCGTTGGGGTGGGTGAGGAGTTTTACTCGGTCCGCGACGGCGGCGGGAATTTTCGTTGTCTTGGGCGCAGTCTGATCATCGCGGACGATACGCCAGATACGACCTTGGTTGATGGGCGTCTCTAGCTTGCGCGCCTTGATATTGGCGATGAGGTAGTGCGTGAGGAAGCCAGGGTGTTGCAGCATCCCGCGGTAGAGGTCGACGACGTAGAGCGCGCCATCGGGTCCGGTGGCGGTCATGACGGGGCGGAAGCGTTCGTCGGTCGACGTCAGGAACTCTTTTTCTTCGTAGGCGTTGGTGCCGGTGAGCAGGCCATCTTTCTCGGTGATGATCACGCGCTTCACTAGATTGGACGATGGCTCCGGGATAAAAGCGTTGCCGCGGAATTCTGCGGGGAAGGCGTCGCCTCGGTAGATGCTTGCACCGCAGGTAGAGGTCGCATTGGCGAGCGTGCCATCTTTACGGAGCGTCTTCGCGTCGTAGCCGCGGTTTACTCCGGGGGTTGGATGCGAAGGGTAGACCGACTGATCTTTGATTACCTTGTTATTGATTCCGAGCGCGTCACGAAGCAGCGGATTGCGAGCGTAGGCCGCGGCTGGGAGGAGGTCGGTACGGAGCAGGTCGGAATTGTAGTTATAGAACAGGCGGCCGGCGTCGTCCTGGCTGAGGCCCCATTGGCCTCGGCCGAGTCCTGGGCCTTTCTGCCAAGCTCCGTTGGTGAGCTTGAAGCTCGTGCTGTAGCCAGCCGCGTAGACGCGGTTATCCATCGCCCACGTCGGCGTGTTGGCCATGTGTTCGGGTTGGCCGCCGAAAGTCCCGAAATCGGACGCGACCAGAATCTTCTCATCGGCGATGCCGTTGCCCTTGGTGTCGCGGCAGAAGAAGAGGTTCGGGGGTTCGGCGACGAAGGCGCCCCCTTTGACGGCCATCACGCCTCGAGGCATCACCAGGTTATCGACGAAGGCGGAGGCCTTATCCATGCGACCGTCACCATCCGTGTCGGTGAGGAGCGCGATGCGTCCGAGCGGTTCTTTTTCCGTGGTACCTTCCATGTCGCGCATATAGCCGCGCATCTCGACGACGAAGAGACGGCCTTGTTCGTCGAAGCTGATGGCGACGGGGGCTTCGATCATCGGTTCGCTGGCGACGAGTTCGATGCGGAAGCCGGGCGGAAGGCGGAAGCTCTTGAGGGCTTCTTCGGGAGAGAGGGGTGAGGGTGCCGGTAGGTTGAACTTCAGCTGAACGTCGGTCGGTCCGGCGTTGCCCTTGTTAAGGGCGAAAGCGGACGTAGCCCCGACGAGCAGAGCTAAGACGGCAAGCGGGGTCTTCATGCTGGTTTTTAAGACAGTCCAAACTCCCGGGGGTTGCAAGGTGAACCCCCTGTTTTTACCCTATTTGAAGGGCCGAAATTAGCGCTTCGCCGCCGGGACCGGCCAGTCGTCGGTACGGAAACTGGTGGCCGGGAGACCGGCGCCGTTGATCAGGTTGCAATCGGGATTCTCGGCCCAGGCATAGCGGGCGGCCAACGGGGCCGCGACTTCGGGGCTACTGACCACGACTTCTGTGCCTTCGATGCGGGCGGAGGCGGTCTTCCAGACCTTGTCGGCTCCGGCGATACGGAAGCCACGCGGGGCGGTGCCGTCGCGGGTCTTGAGGCCGGCGGCGTGCTTGAGCGAGATACGAATGGCGGCGCCTTCGACCTTGCTGCCGGCTGGCAGGGGACCGCTGGTCGCGGCGACCTTACGGCCGTAAACGGAATCCAGGGCCCAGTAGGATAGGCGCAGGCCAACATCCTGCTTGTTCTTTGGGTGGATGTCCTTGGGGTCGCCGATATCGAGGGTGATGGCCATGCCGGTCTTCGGCAGGGCGAGTACCTTCATCATCGATTCGCGGATGCGCGGCCAGCTTTCAGAGTCGGAGTCGCGGTAGTTCGGGAGCTGCACCCAGGCGAAGGGGACTTCGTCGGACCAGAGTGTGCGCCAGCTGGTCACGAGTTGGGAGAGCTGCTTATCGTAGAGCCCAGCGTTCCCGGCGTTGCCTTCGCCTTGGTACCAGAGCATGCCACGGAGCGTGTAGGGAGCGAGGTTCGCGACCTTACCGTTGAATAGTGCGGCGGGCCCACCCTTAAACTTACGCATGGCAATCGGGTCGTTGGGCTTGCGAGGGAGTTCGGTCTTGGCGGCCTTGGCCTTGCCGACGGCGAGTTTCCATGTCGCCATCTGTTTTTCGTAGAGCGCCGTGGCTTTGGCGGCGTCGAAGTCCTGGTAGGCTTTCACCAGAGCGTCGAAGTTGGCCTTCGTCTCCGGGTGCGAAGATTGCGCTTCGGCGGCGACCCACGATTCGATCGGCGTACCACCCACCGAGGTATTCACGAGACCGACAGGGACGCCGACTTCACGATGGATCTCGCGGCCGAAGAAATAGAGCACCGCAGAGAAGCGGCCGACGGTGTCGGGTGTGCAGGCGCTCCAGGTGCCTTTGCCTTCCGCCTGCGGCTGTTCCGCGTGGGTCGAGGATTCTTGGTAATGACGGATGAGGGGATACTGGGCGGCGGCCTTCTCGGCATCGAAGTTATTCGAGGACTGGACGGTCATCGCCATGTTGGACTGACCCGAACCGAGCCAGACTTCGCCGACGAGGATGTCTTTCACTTCGACCTTATGGCCGTCCTTGCCGGTGACGACGAGCGTGCGGGGTTCGGCGGAGGCCTTGAGGGCATCGAGCTTGAGCATCCACTTTCCGTCGGCGTCCGCGGTGGCGGACTTAGACTGGCCAGCGAAGGCCACGGTCACGGACTCGCCCGCATCGGCCCAGCCCCAGACGGCCACGGGCTTTTCGCGCTGGAGGACCATGTGGTCGGCGATCGGCGCGGCCAGGCGGAAGCCGGCGGCAAAGAGGGAGGAGCCGCCGATGAAGACGGCCAGCAGCATGGCTAGGAAGCGAGGGGTGCGCATGCCTATCTAACAACCGAAACCCGCCTAGGTTGCGAGAATAGACCTGAGAACAAGGGGTAGGGGCAGGGGTGGGGGTAGGGGTAGTAATTGCTCCGACGCATAGCCTCAGCGATCTGGATACGCGGGGTCAGGTATCCTCATGTGGACTTAATCTTTAGAACTACCCCAACCCCTATCCCTACCCCCACCCCTGGTATTTTGGCTAAGCCAACAACTTCTTCACGACGTGGCAGGGCTCGACGCCCGTCAGGCGGAAGTCCAAGCCCGCGTTGCGGAAGGTCAGGCGCTCATGGTCGATCCCTAAGCAGTGCAGGATGGTCGCTTGTAGGTCGGGCACACGGACCTCGTCCTTGACGATGTTGAAGCCCATCTCGTCGGTCTCGCCGATGGTCTGGCCGCCCTTGATGCCGCCGCCCGCCATCCACATCGAGAAGGCTTGCGGGTGGTGGTCGCGCCCTTGGCTGCGGCCGAGCGAGACGCTGGCTTCGACCATCGGCGTACGGCCAAATTCGCCGCCCCAGACGACGAGCGTGCTGTCGAGCAGGCCGCGACGCTTGAGGTCCTTGACGAGCGCAGCGGAAGCCTTGTCGGTCTTGGCACAGTTACCTTTCACGTTACCGGCGACGTCGCTATGCGCGTCCCAGCCTTCGTTGTAGATATTGATGAAGCGGACGCCGCGTTCGACCATGCGACGGGCGAGCAGGCAGGCGCGGGCGAAGGAAGGCACCTTCGGGTCACAGCCATAGAGTTCGAGAGTCTCTTTGCTCTCGGAGGACAGGTCCATCAGGTCCGGCGCCGAACTCTGTAGTCGGTAGGCCATCTCGTAATTGGCGATGCGCGTGGCAATCTCGCTGTCGCCATCGAGACGGAGGCGGCGGTCGTTCATCGCGTTGATGAGGTCGATCGTGTCCTTCTGCGTACCCGGGTCGATGCCGGCCGGGGTGCTGGTGTTCAGGATGGCGTCGCCGGCGTTGCGGAAGCGCGTGCCGGTGTAGCTGCTCGGGAGGAAGCCGCTGCTCCAGCAGGCGGCACCGCCGCTGATGCCGGCGCCAGTGCTCATCACGACGAAGGAAGGAAGGTCCTTGGCTTCGGAGCCGAGGCCGTAGGTGATCCAAGAGCCCATGCTGGGTCGGCCGGGCTGGGAGAAGCCCGTGTTCATGAAGATCTGCGCCGGCGCATGGTTGAACTGCGTGGTGCGGCAGGACTTCACGATGGCGATATCATCGGCGATGGTGGCGATGTTCGGGAGCATCTCCGAGAGCTCGGCACCGGACTGGCCATGACGGGCGAACTTGAAGCGTGGACCGAGGACGGCGGCGTCAGGACGGATGAACGCGTAGCGTTGTCCGTTGATGATGGAAGGCGGGAGGGGTTTGCCTTCGAGTTTCGAGAGCTCGGGCTTGTTGTCAAAGAGCTCGAGTTGGGACGGGGCGCCGGCCATGAAGAGATGGATGACCGCTTTGGCCTTCGGGGCGTGATGCGGCAGGCCCGAGCGCATGCCGGAGCCGGCGGCGGCGAGTTTACCCATCGCGCCATCGGCGATGAGCGAGGCGAGGGCGATCTTGCCGACGCCGACGCCGCAATCTTGGAAGAAGTGGCGGCGGGTGATGTTGGGGCGGGACATGGGTAGGAAAAGTTGTTGGTTCTTTGTTCTTAGTTTTTGGTTAAGAGACAAGGGCTAGGGGGTTGAGCGTGATATTGAGGTGTGGCAGCTGCGCTAAGAACAAAGAACAAAGAACGAGGAACTATGAACATTGTATCTTCGTTTGTTCGTCACGGATGCACGATGCTCTCGTCGAGGTTGAGGGCGGCACGGGCGACGGCCGTCCAGACGTCCTTCTCCGCTACCTTACGGGCGCGTTGGGCGGCCACGAAAGTCTTCATGGTGGCGAGCTCGTCGGGTGCGGGTGGTCGGGTGACACAGCGGCGGAGCACGAAGGTGATGCGCGCTTCATCGTCCGTGGCGGTGGCCATAGCTTTTGCCCCGAGGGCGCGCGCCGCTTCCATGAACATCTCATCATTGAGGAGTGTGAGAGCCTGGAGTGGGCTGTTGGAGACGTCACGGCGCGCGATACACGATTCGCCGGTCGGAGCGTCGAACGTGGTGGCCATCGCGAACGGCGCGGTCCGCTTGATGAAGGTGTACAACGAACGGCGATAGCGGTCTTCGCCCGCGCTGGGTTTCCAGTCGATTCGTCCGTAGGTGCCTTCGCTGGTCACGCTGGCGGGCTGGGGTGGGTAGACGCCTGGGCCGCCCATCTTGGCGGAGAGTAGGCCTGCAGCGCTCAGGGCGCTGTCACGGACGATCTCGGCGTCGAGGCGGAAGCGGCTGCCGCGGGCGAGCAGGAGATTCTCCTTGTCCTTCTCGGCGAGTTCTCGCGTGACGATGGAGGACTGGCGATACGTGGCGCTGGTGACGATGAGGCGATGGAGTTTCTTCATCGACCAGCCGGACTTCACGAAATCGACGGCGAGCCAATCGAGCAGCTCGGGGTGCGTGGGCGGCTGGCTCTGGTAGCCGAAGTCTTCAAGCAAACGCACGAAGCCGTTGCCGAAAAACGCCTGCCACTGGCGATTGACCGCGACACGGGCGGTGAGCGGGTTCTCCGGAGCGAAGAGCCAGCGGGCGAACGTCAGGCGGTTGGCTGGGGCGTCCTTGGGGAGAGCAGGGAGGAAGGCCGGTACCGCAGGCGGGACGGCTTGCTTAGGGCTGAGGTATTCGCCGCGGTGGTGGAGGAAGGTCGGACGCGGGTGGGCAGCGGGGCGTTCGCGCATCACGAGCGTGGCTTGGCCGCGCGGGACCTGCTTGCGTAGGTTGGCGAGGGCCTTGGTGTGGACCGAGAGTTCGGGGGCGGTCTCGAGGAATCGCTGGCGGAGCTTTGTCTGATCCTGGGGCGTGGCCCCGGCGAGCATGGCCTCGATCTCAGCGGGATGGCCGGTGGCGGTGGCCTGCGGATCGGTCGTCACGGAGATGCGGAAGTGTCCGACCGGGGCGGCGTAGTGCTTCTCGAACAGCATCTTGAGCGCCCAGCCGGCAGAGAGGTCGGTGGGTTTATCGAAATGGAAGACCGCGGTATGGTTTTGGCCGAGACCTCCGAGGACCTGCCAGCCGCTGGACATCTCGCCGTCGAGCGCGGCGGAGGCGTTGTTCTTCTTGCGATTGGACTTGGCCTTGGCGGCCTTTGCTTTGGCCGTGGCCTTGGTCGGTGTTTTGGAGGCAACCTGAGGGCCAGCGGTAGCATCGCTGATGCGATCCTCTTCTTCGTCATTGGTCGCGGTGGCGTCGGCAATCGTCAGTCGGCGGTCACCTTGCCAGGCCTGGAATTCGCTGAGGAAGAAGCCGCCGAGGGGGCCTTCGTAATGAGTCAGGCCAGGGCCGTCGTTGGGGAGCGAGGGATGGGGTGCGACCTCGATGCGGATGGCGACGGCGCCTTTGATGGCACGGTCGAAGGCTAGGTCATAGACATCGCTCTTGGTGATATCCCCACCGCCGAGGATGAAGCCGTCAGACTGCACATCGAGAGTGGGCATCGTGGTCTTCAGCTTGCTCGGGCGGAGGGTTTCCCATTTCGCCGCACGCTGGCTTTCGGCGTTCAACCATTCGCCTAAGCGCTTCTCGACGGTCGCGGCGCCCCCGGGGAACTTGCCTTCGAGAGAATCTTCCGCCGCGCGAATCTTCTTCGCATGGTCGGCCTGGCGCTGCGCGAGGTCGGCGGGCGGAATGTGATAGGTCGGCTCGTCGGCGTTATTGAGCAGCGCCATCACCGAATAGTAATCGGTGTGCAGGATTGGGTCGTACTTGTGTGTATGGCACTGGGCGCAGTTGAGCGTGAGGCCCATCCAGGTGGCGCCGGTGGCGCCAACGCGGTCGACCATGGAGTAGAAGCGGTACTCGTTCGGGTCCGCGCCGCCTTCTTCGTTGAGCATCGTGTTGCGGTGGAAGCCCGTGGCGATGAGGTCCTCAGGCGTGGCTCCAGGCAGGAGGTCGCCGGCGAGCTGCTTGATACTGAACTGGTCGTAGGGGAGGTCGGCGTTGAGGGCTTTCACGACCCAGTCGCGATAGGGCCAGATGGAGCGAGGGCGGTCCTTCTCGAAGCCGTTGGTGTCGGCATAACGGGCGAGGTCGAGCCAGCGACGAGTCCAGCGCTCGCCGTAAAGCGGCGAAGCCAGCAGGCGGTCCACGAGCTTCTCATAGGCGTCCGGTGATTTGTCGTTCGCGAAGGCGTCGGCTTCTTCGGGCGTGGGCGGGACCCCGGTGAGGTCGAGGGTGACGCGGCGCACGAGCACGTAGCGATCGGCTTCAGGTGATGGCTTCAGTCCTTCCTTTTCGAGGCGAGCGCGGACAAACGCATCGATGGGATGTACGCCGCTCTTGGGTAGGGCTACCTGTTTGGGCGCAAAGAACGCCCAGTGGTCCTGATATTTGCCGCCTTCGGCAATCCAAGCGCGGAGGGTGGCCTTATCCTTGGCGGACATCGGCTTCTTCGTCTCGGGCGGGGGCATAACGTCGTCCGGGTCGTCGGAGAAGATGCGGTGGACGACTTCGCTCTTGTCGGGCTGACCGGCGACGATGGCGAATTCGCCCGACTTGCCTTTACCGTGGGCTGATTCCGGGAGGTCGAGACGGAGCTTTGCTTTGCGCGAATGGTCATCCATGCCGTGGCAAGCGAAGCAATGCTGGGCGAGGATCGGGCGGACTTCTTGGTTGAAGTCGACGGCGAGGAGGCGCGTGGCGGCGACCAGAAGCAGGGGTGCGGACGAAAGTCGGAGCATGGGGCTGAGGGGGCTCCGGGCGGGGTGCGTCCGGATGACCATAAGACAGTCAAGACCGCCCGGGGTTGCGAGCCATTTGGCGTAGGGTTTTTTGTTCACGGTTGCGACATCCCTAAGGCTGGATAGACCTGCTCTTCGGTGCGCCCCTTCGCCTTCATTTTCCTTCTTATTGTTTCCAGCCTTTTGGCTGCGGAGGCCCCGAAGCCTTTACTGTCGCCAGCGGAGGGCCTCAATGAATGGAAGGAAAAGAAGGAAGTCCTGTTGGCTCGTTGGGAGCAGGCGCTAGGTTCGCCGGCCGTGGCGACCGCACCAAGAGGAGCGGAGGTCGGCCGGATTGAGGTCGTGGAGACGTTCTTCACGCCTGAGTTCAAAGGTATCCTCATGCGGCAGTGTACCGGACTGGATACCTGGCAAAGGATTCTGATCATGGAGCCTCTGCGGCTCAAAGGTAAGACCGCGGGTGTCGTCGTGCCGTTCTATGATCCCGACCGGATGTGCGGTTACGATCTGAAGACGAAGGCGAAGCTTGGTCCCGAACGGAATACGGCTTTCTTCGGGCTACACCTCGTGCAGCAGGGCTACGTCGTTGCGGCGGTCGAAGCCTATCCCTTTAATCTACTCACGCCGGCGGAGCAGGCTGCGAGCAAAGGAGGCATGGGTGTCTGGCGTGACGCTGCCACGAAACTGAATAAGCAGTACCCGCAGTGGACGGGCATGGGTAAGTTGACTTACGACACGCGTCTCGCCGCCGATGCCTTGCGTGCTCATGAAGGGGTCGACCCAACTCGTATCGCGGTCATGGGGCATTCACTCGGCGGCAAGATGGCCTTCTATGCGGGTTGTCTGGATTCTCGTTTCAAGGCCGTCGTCGCGAGTGATTTCGGCATCGCTTGGGATTCCACCAATTGGGACGATGCCTGGTACTTCGGGTCCAAGTTAAAGGCGATGCGCGCCGCTGGCCTCTCGCATGAGCAGTTGCTCGCGTGCGCTGCGCCGAAGTCCTTCTTCCTGATTGCCGGACAATACGACAGCCGGTCTGCCAGCGGGCCGATCTTGGATGAGGCACGCAAGGTGCACGTGCTCTTCGGCCAAGAAGACTCAATCGAGATGTTTGATCATCACACCGGCCACCAGCCTTCCTGGGATTCACTGAAGTCCGCTTATCTCTGGCTCGCCCAGAAGATGAATATGCCGCGCCCTGACTTTACGTATCTCGACGAACTTGCCCGCGAGCAGGCCAAGGGCCCCAAGTAAGCGTACTTACTTCCTTTGTTGGGGGCTTGGACTGCTCGTTGCCGAGGAACTTGCTCGTATCGGCTCACGATTTAACGCCAGAGAGGTTCGGCCTGCGTCTTGCTCCACGCTTCCCATCGTGCAATCAAGGTCTTGGTCAGTTCTTGGTGGCTCGCGGATACTTCCCTTTTTTCGGAAGGGTCGGTTTCAAGGTCGTACAGTTCCCAGCGGGGGCCGCCCTTGAAGAGCTTCCACTTCCCGGATCGCAAGGCGCCACTCTTGCCGACTCGCCAGTAAAGCGTCTCATGGAGCGGTCCGACGTCAGAATTCACGAACAGGTTGCGCAGGTCTTTGCCGTCGGCATCGGCCGGAGTCGTGACGCCGGCGGCGACGAGGGCCATGGCGGTGAGGTCGGTGGAGATGACGGGTGTCTTGATGACCGTTCCGGGCTTCGTCACGCCGGGCCAAGTCACCGTATAGGGCACGCGGATGCCGCCTTCGAGCAGCTGGCCTTTTTCGCCGCGGAGGGGATAGTTGCTTGAGGTAAGCTCACGCGTGGGGCCGCCGTTGTCGCTGAGGAAGACGATGATCGTGTTCTCGGTCTGCCCATTGGCGTCGAGCTTAGCCATGAGTTTGCCGACGGATTCGTCGAGGTGCGTGAGCATCGCGGCGAAGATGCGCCGTTGCACATCGGGGATGTCCTTGAAGCGTGCCATGTGGGCGTCGGTTCCCTGCATCGGGCTATGGACGGCGTTGTAAGCGAGATAGAGGAAGAAAGGTTTTTCCTTCGAGCGGTCAAAGAAGTCCATCGCCTCGCGCGTGAACGCATCGGTCAGGTTGCTTGGTTCCACGATGGCCTTATCGCCGCGCATCATCGGGTTGTCTTTATTGTATTCCGGTTCGTCGGATTTAAGGTGGTCGCTCGGGATCAGGCGGCCATCTGGCGAGGTCCAGCGCCCGATGACGCTATCAGGCAGGTTTTTCCGACGCAGCCAGGTGGTATTGCCCTTGCCGATTTCGGGCTCGAAGTAGCGGCCTTCGTGGAGGAAGCCGAAGAAGTCAGCGAAGCCTCGCTGTTGCGGGTGGAAGGGGGCGGTGCCGCCCAGGTGCCATTTGCCGACAAGGCCCGTGTGATACCCCGCGGTGCGCAGGCGCTCGGCGATGGTCGGTACGCCGACGGGTAGGCCGATGCCTGGCTCGAGATTCTTGCTGCCGATCGGGTTGAATTCGAAACCAAAGCTCGTCTGGTACCGACCAGTCAGCAGTGCGGCGCGAGAGGCGGCGCAGAAAGGAGCCGTGACGTAGCCATCCGTAAAGCGTGCGCCCTTGGCGATGAGCCGGTCGATGTTCGGCGTCGGGATGCCGTTGCCGCCATAGCAACCTAGCTCTCGGTAGCCGAGGTCATCCGCGACGATGAACAGCACGTTGGGCTTTTTCGTTTCTGCCGCGACAAGCGGTGCTAAGGAAGTGAGCAACAGGCTGAAGAAGGTGAGTGGCTTCATCGGGATACGAGCCGACACTATCGACGTAGGTCCTCGCTTTGCTACGCTT
>CAIKWA010000159.1 GCA_903831005.1 uncultured Opitutia bacterium | reverse complement strand
GGCCGTTATGCCACTTACCGGCAGCGAAGGTCGCATAGCCGGCCGCGCCGAAAGCGTTAGGCCAGGTCTGATGCTTCAGCAGTCTCTCGTCGATCTGCGCCAACGAGCGACCCGACAGCAGCATCGCACGTGAAGGCACGCATGTTGCGCCACCATTGCCGCCCTGCATGTAGGCGCGAGTGAAGGCGACGCCGCGCTTGACGAGGCGATCGAGGTTCGGGGTCTTGATGACCGGATTACCTAGCGCCGCGATGGTATCGGCGCGCTGGTCATCGGCGAAGATGAAGACGACGTTCGTCGCCGACGCGGCGGCCAGGGAGACTACCGTCGCGAGTAGTAACACGAAGAGACGGGGCAAGCTCATGGCCTCATCCAAACCACCCGCCCGCGGAAGGCAATCCGCGTTCAGGCGTTGAAACCGTGGTGGCCGTCCTGCTTGCGATGTTCCGGGGCGTCTGGCTCGACATGCACCAAGACGGAAATGACCTCTGGATGCGAACGGAGGATATCGGACTTGATCCGACCAGCGATGGCATGCCCTTCCGCGACGGTGGCGCCTTCGGCGACCTGGAGATGGAAATCGACCTCAAAGCGGTCGCCTAGACGACGGGCGCGGAAGGCGTGGAAGCCCTTGGCTCCGGGAGCGGCCAAGATGTGCTCGCTCAGGTCGTGCAAGACATGCGCCGCCGGAGCGGTATCCAAAAGATCTTCGCAGGCGCCCTTGAAGAGCTTGATGCCCTCGGAGCCGAGCCAACCGGCGAGCACGAGACCGACGACCTTATCGAGCGCCTTCCACTCAGGATGGAGATTGGCGAGGACGACCGCGACCAGCGCGAGGAGCGAGGCGATGGCGTCGGCGCGGTGATCCGTGGCGTTCGCCATCAGCAGGCGGGAGCCGAGACGTTCGGCCTGGCGACGCGCATACTGGTAAAAACCCTCCTTGATTAGTAAGGCCGCACCAGCCACCCAGGCGGCGGCGAGGCCGGGCTGAGCGACATCGGCGCCACTAACGAGGGCGGACAGCGACTGCCAGGCGAGCCCGAGGCAGAACAGGAGCACCAGCGACGAGATAAGCATCGTCGCCAAGGTCGAGAAACGGTGGTGCCCGTAGGGATGATCATCGTCCTTCGGCAGGTGCGCGAACTTCAGCCCGATAATGGCGGCGATATCCGAGGCAATATCCACGAGCGAGTGAATGCCGTCGGCAACGAGGGCCTGCGACGAGGCGAGGAGACCCACGCTGAGTTTGGCTCCAGCCAAGACGACGTTCACCGCCAAGCTCAGCGCCACGGTCAGACCACCCTCGCGCTGCAGCGTCGTGCTCATTTGGGTGAGTTAGCAATAATCAGGTCCGCTTCGGCCTGCCAGTCGATTCGGACCAAGCGGGCTTCGTCCACGGCAGGATGACCGTTCAATTCGCGCACCAAGGCCTCAAGCTTACCCCAAGGGGCGCCGCCCGGCAGTTTACGCCAAGCATCGAGACGGATGAGCGCTTCTTCATGGCCAGCCCAGGCAGCGGCGGTATCACCGGACTGAAGCTTAACCTCAGAGGCCTGATGGCCAGGCTTGAGTTTGATCGCGATACGATCGGCGAAGGTAAACTCATAGGACTCCACCGGACCAGCTTCGGCTAAGGCTACGCCCGCAGCGTAGGACTCTTTGATTAGGATATGCTCCTCGGGGAGCTCCTTGCCTTCGGGAGAGTAACGACGGGTGCCACCGGTAACGAGCGTGCGGACCTTCGCCCCACCCTGCTTCTCGGCGACCTGCTCGAAGAGGACATATTTTCCGTAGAAGCCCTTCTGCATAACCGCGAAATCGTACATCATCGGAGCCATGCTCAGAGAAGAGCGGACCGCCCGAAGCTGATTCTTCTTCTCGCTCCCACAGGACTTGCCGCCGAGCAAAAGCACAATGCCCAGCAAGGCGCCGACGAGGAAGATGACGAAGCGTTCGCGCTGACCCATCCCCCGACATCAGCGAAGGAAGCCCACGGGAGCAAGGAGAAGCCTCCGCCACGCCGTTTGGCGTTGGAAAATAGCCGCGAGTCGCCAAAACAGCCTCATGCTTCAGGCCACCGTCGAAACCCGCGTCCGCTTCGCTGAGACTGATGCGATGGGCGTCACCTACCATGGGAATTACCTGCCTTGGTTTGAGATCGCCCGCGTCGCCCTACTCGACCAACTCGGCACCCCTTATCGTCAGCTCGAGCAGGAGGGCTTCCTCCTGCCTGTCCTCGAGACCGGCCTGACCTACCACCGCCCTTCCCACTTCGACGACCGCGTCCGCATCACGGTGACCTTGGCTGAAAAGCCCATGGCACGACTGAAGCTCACTTACAAAGTCGAACGCGATGGCGAACTGCTTGTCGAAGGCTTCACCGTCCACGCTTTCGTGAACCGCGAATTCAAAGCCGTGCGCCCACCTGAAAAAGTCGAAGCCGCCTTACGCCAAGCCTTCGGGGTCTAATTTCATGAAGATTGCCGCCGCCCCACTCGGGCCATTCGAAACCAACGCCTACCTGATTGTCGCCGAGAACGGCAAAGACTGCTGCGTCGTCGATGCCCCCAAGGACGCTGGCCCTTTGTTGCTCGCGGAGATCAAGAAGCAAGGCCTCACCCTGACGCACCTGCTCATCACGCACGGCCACTGGGACCATATGTGTGATGGCCATCATTTCGCGGCCGCAGGCGCCAAGGTGATCGCGCACAAGAACGACCAGCAGCTTATCGAAAATATCGAAGCCTACCGCACCCGATACCAGTCGATGATTCCGTCGCTTTCCGACGACGATTTCCGGTCCGTGAAAGTCGATCGGTGGGTGGACGACGGCGACGTCGTGGAAGCCTGCGGCTTCAAGTTCGAAATCCGCCACGTCCCGGGCCACTGCCCCGGCAGCATCCTGTTCTACGCCGCTGACCAGAAGATTGCCTTCACCGGCGACGCCATCTTTAAGGGCTCCGTCGGCCGCACCGACCTACCCAATGGTGACTGGAATCAGCTCCTGACCTCAATCCGCGCCCGTATCTATACCCTGCCGGATGACGTCGTCCTCCTGCCGGGCCACGGCGGCCAGACCTCGGTCGGCGTCGAGAAGCAGACCAATCCGTACGCCAAGCCCTGAGCCGCGTGCCTTCGCCCTGCCCCTTCCTCCCGTCCTGTGGTCGCCTGCTCTCGTGGCGCGACCTCAACGCCCTACGCGAAGACCAAGGGCCTGAGCTTTACCGCCTCTGCCTGGAATACGGCCAGCAGCTTTGGCTGGACGACCTCCCGGCCCGCGCGCTCCTCGCCGTGGATCGTGCACTCTATTGCGACGTCCCTGATGAGGCGGAGGTGCTCATCGAATACCCGATGCCCTACCGGACCATCGGTTGGATGGTAAAGCAACCCAGCGAGAATTTTGCCGGTAACGCGCGGGTCCATTATCAGCACCTCGCAGATCGCGTGCGCGGCGAACGAGCCGAACTCAAGAAGTGGCGAGCCTGGGCGGCATGGGCGGTCACCCGCCATGTGCGACCCGACCTTGAAGGAGACCCCAAGCACATCGTCACCGAGCCCACGCACGCGGAGATCGAAGCCGGCCTGATGGCCTACGGCGTCAGCGGCGAAATCGCCGAGTGGTGCCGGGCACTCGCCGACTAAAACCATCCGCCCATTTCGACATGACTCTCCACTCTGACCATTCCCTCCGCATCGTCGTAGACGCCACCGACCTGTACGCGGGACAAGCGGGGGAACGTCCGCTGGAACAGCGCGCCGTCCCGACCGAAAGCCGCATCACCCTTCGATCGCTTAAGGCTGGCGAGTCGATGACCCATGACGGAGTCAAGTTACTCGAGGTCCTCGTTGTACGAGGGCTGCTGAGCCTGAACGGCGAAGCCCTCGGCCCTGCGTCCTATGTGCGACTGGCGCCAGGCGTCCCCGCGACGTTCACGTCAACGGAGGCCAGCATGGTTTACCTGAATGAACGCACGCCGACGGAGACGGAAACAGATTCCTACGCGCTGCACGGCGAAGACTTAGACTGGCGGCAAGGCATGGTGCCTGGACTCAAGGTCACCTCGCTCCACCAGGGCCTGACGAAACACACCGCCTTGGTGCGCTGGGCGCCCGAGACTCGTTTCAATCCGCACACCCACGTCGGTGGCGAAGAGATCCTCGTCCTTGAGGGTATCTTTCGCGACGAGCACGGCAGTTATCCTGCCGGCACCTGGATACGCAGCCCGCATATGAGCAACCACCGGCCCTTCACCGGCCCGGAAGGTGCGACTATCCTCGTCAAAGTCGGCCACCTCGACGTGGCCTAAGCAGTCACTTTGAGACGTCGAGGATTTCGGCCTCGAGCGCGATAAACTGGCCGTTGTCGAGGTCGAGCAGCGTCTTAACACCCGGCTTGACGGT
>CAIKWA010000158.1 GCA_903831005.1 uncultured Opitutia bacterium | reverse complement strand
GCTTGTAGCTGTCGGCGTCCTTGACGCGGCCGGTCTCGACGAAGAGGCCGAGGAACCAGTTGCCGTCGAGCTGCTTGAACCAGCCGAAGGCGTCGCCCTGGCCACGGAAGAGGAACGGCTTGGCGGCCGGGAGTGGGGCGCCGAGGCGCTTGCCGAGTTCGGCGCGGAACCATTCGACGCCCTTTTCCTGCAGAACGTACTTGATGCGGGCGTGCTTGCGGTCGGTGCGATCACCCCAATCGCGGTGGATGGCGACGACGGCGGAGCCGACTTCGACGACCTGTTCGCGGGTGATGAAGCCGATGACATCGGCGAGGCGAGGGTAGGTGGCCTTGTTGCCGTGGGAGGTGCCGAGACCGCCGCCGACGAGCAGGTTGTAGCCGATAAGCTTGCCGTTCTCGACGATGGCCACGTAGCCCATGTCGTTGGTGAAGATGTCCGTGTCGTTGTTCGGCGGGATGGCGAAACCAGTCTTGAATTTACGTGGTAGGTAGGTCTTGCCGTAGAGCGCATCGGCAGGCGCGCCGGACTCGTCCGTGTCGGCGGGCGGCGGCATGTACGGATTAGCCTGGTCGACGGAAGCGCCGGCCTTGGAGACCTTGTCGCCGAGACCGAGGTCGACCTGCACACCGTCCACCCAGATGGAGTGATAGGCCGTGGTGGTCGGGAGGAGGGCGCGGGTGATCGCGAAAGCATCTTCGTCGACCTGCACGGCGACATGGTCGACGGGCGGGTTGGACGGAGCGGTCACGTTACGGTTCACGTCGCCGCACGTGGCGAGGGTGGAGGAGAGGGCGTCGTTGATCGACTTGATCAGCGGGCCGATGCCCTGCTGCAACACACCGTGGAACTGAAAAGTCTGGCGGGAAGTGATGCGGAGGGTGCCGTTGGCGAAGCGACCCGAGAGCTCGTCGTAGACGATGTACTGGGCGGCCGGGACGATGCCACCGGTCTGGCGCGTGCGCACCATCACGGAGTACTCTTTGCCCGTCTTGCGCTTGTCGCGGTCATCCTGCTGGTAGATGCCGTGGAACTTGATAAACTGTTCGTCGTCCCCGGTGAAGCGATCGGCTTCGGGGTTGGCGAGGGTTTCGCGAATATTGCCGGAAAGGTCGGGTTTATCCGCCTTCATGAGTTCGTTCTTAGCTAGGGGCTTGCCGGAGATAGGGTCCATGATTTAATACTTGATAAGATGACTTATGATTACATCAATAGGGTCAAGTTTAAATAAATGGTAAATTGTGACATCGGCCGGGTGGCCTTCGTCGGTGCAGGACCCGGAGCCCCGGACCTGATCACCGTCAGGGGACTGCGGCTGCTGAAGCAGGCGGATGTCGTCATCCATGACGCCCTGCCAGGTGACGCCCTTTTGGAAGAGATTCCGGCGACGACCAAGATCGTGCCGGTCGGCAAGCGCTGCGGGGTCCACTCGATGACCCAGGACGAGATCAACGCCGTGATTGTGCGGGAAGCACGTCAGGGTGGTCTCATCGTCCGGCTCAAAGGTGGCGACCCGGGCATCTTCGGACGTCTCGGCGAAGAGATGGATCACCTCGCTGCCCATGGCATTCCTTTTGAGGTCGTGCCGGGCATTACCGCCGCGACGGCCGCTGGCGCGGACGCCGCGTTCCCGCTGACGCATCGCGGCAAGGCCGCTTCAGTCACATTCCTCACCGGTCACTGCGCCGATGGTACCGACCAGAATTGGAAAGCGCACATCGAGACCGGCGCGACGCTCTGTCTTTACATGGGCGCGAAAGCGCTGCCGTCCGTCGCCGTGAAGCTCATCGCCGCCGGCGCTCAGGCCGATCTGCCGATCCGTCTGCTTTCGAAGGTCTCGCAGGAGGGTACGTCCGACGTGCTCACCACGCTGAGCGATCTCGCTTCAGGTAAGGTCGACGTTTCTGTTTTGCCCACGCCGCTCATTGCTGTCGTCGGCGCGGTCGTCGCTCCGCCCCGTCATGCCGGCCTGATGGGCCGCATCGCAGCCTTCGCCTAAGTTCAGGCTTTCTTCCAGACTTTCGCGCGCAAGAAGAGGTATAGTGCGGCGAAGACGGTGGCTACTCCGCCGACCCAGATCATGAGTCGGTCGCCTAGAGCTAGGTTTTTCGGAGCGAGAACGCCGATCAAGACAGGCAGTAGTCCCATTGAGAGCACCGCGGTGATGGCAGCAATCTTGGCGGTCTTGAACCCGGGCGAGTAGAGGTGCCGGCGAAAGAGTAGCGCGGGTAGGGTGGGGTGCGTGCCGAGCAGAGGGCTGAGTTTCCAGCGCAGGCCAGCGGGGGCATGTTCCTTGGCAATCGTCGCGACGTCACCGTCCCCTCCGGCGTGGCGGCCGGGGAGCAGGAAGAGCATCAGGATGACCGCCTCGCCCTTGGCCTGTTGCAGCGCGTCTTCGAGCAGGGGCTTATTGAAATCATATTCCGCACCCTCGCGGCGTTCCATCGAGCAGGCGATGAGCTCCGCGTCCTTCAGGCCGAGTTCAGTGCGGAGAGCGCTGGCGAAGAAATTGCGGCAGCGCGTCACCTCGGGAATGGGTGAGCCGTGGTCGCAAAGGTAGACCGTGCCGCTGCCCTTGGTCCAGCCGGTCGATTTCAGATTATCACTCAGCATGGTCACCAGCTCGGGTCCGAAGAGCGGCTCGCGGATGCTGAGTTTCATCGCGCCGGGTTGGGCGTCGGCAAAGACCTTGGGGAGATATTCCGTAATCGCTCGGCTGGGCCCGATGAAGAGCGGGAGTACGACCAGTTCGTCGACACCGTCGAGTTTGGCCTGCTGGACGGCGCCTTCGAAGATGACCGCGGGGACGCCGCCAAGGAGGGAAGGGTCGATTTTCGTCGAATGCATCGTCGAGATCGGCAGAACGGGTTGGCCGATGAGCTTGCTGACTTCTTGGGCTAGTCCCCGCAGGGCCAAAGTAGCCGCCGGTTCGTAGGAACCATTGTCGACGAGGAGGATACGGGTGCCGGCCATGAGGGGTAAGTGAGGGATAACCTTCATATTTGCAATGCAGGGTTGGCTGATTGCAGGTTGCCTCGCCCTCTGGGTCGGAGTTTCCTTATGAGATGCCCCGCCGTTTCCTTGCCGCTGTCGCTCTGTGCCTGAGCGTCCTATCCCTATCCGCCGCCGATGGTTGGCTGACTGACCTCGATGAAGGTATCAAGGTCGCCAAAGCCGAGCAGAAGGCGATCCTCGTCGACTTCACTGGCAGCGACTGGTGCGGCTGGTGCATCCGCTTGAAGAAGGAGGTCTTCGATCAGAAAGAATTCGCCGCAGTCACCAAGGATTTCGTCCTCGTGGAGCTCGACTACCCTCAGAAGAAGAAACAGAGCCCGGAGGAAAAAGCGAAGAACCAGGCCCTCGCGAAGAAGTTCTCCATCGAAGGTTTTCCGACAGTCATGTTGCTGGACTCAAACGGCGAGCCGTTTGCTCAGACGGGCTACCAGGCTGGCGGCCCGGTCAAGTATCTCGCCCATCTGGCCGATCTCCGGAAGACCAATACCCCGGAAGGTCGCAAGGCTTTCGCCCAGACGAAGAAAGACGAAGCGGCCGTCGCTGCATACGGCGAGGAGCTTAGCGGTATCGTCGGGCCTTTGTTGGAGAAGAAAAATCAGGCCGCGGCCGAGGCTGCGGTCGCCAAGTTTATCCTCGAAAAGGGGGTGACGGGTGCGGCCAAGCTCAACCTGACCGTCAATGCCCGCATCGGTATCATTCAGGCCTGTAAGCCGGGCGATTCAGCCGCCTTGCTCAAGGTGCTCGACGAAATCATTGCATCCACGTCTGAGAGCGTGAAAGAGCTCGCCGATATCAAGCAATTCCGCAGTCAGGTCGCAGCGGCGCAGGCCGCTGATAAGGGTAAGAAGTAATCCCTCTCATGAAAAAACTCATTCTATCCATTCTGCTGCTCGCTACCCTCACGGCGCAGGCTGAAGTCACTTGGTTGACCGACCTCGACGCCGCCAAGGTTAAGGGCGTCAAGGAGAACAAGCCTGTGCTCGTCGACTTCACGGGCAGCGATTGGTGCCCGCCATGCAAGCAGTTGCATAAGGTGGTGTTCGAGTCGGCTGAGTTCGCCGCCGTCGCCTCCAAGTATGTCCTCGTGGAACTCGATTACCCCAAAGCCAAGCCGCAGTCGGAGGAACTTAAGGCGAAGAACCGCGAGTGGCAGCAGAAGTTCGGTATCTCCGGTTTCCCGACCGTGCTACTGATCGACGCTAAGTCCGGTGATGTCTTCGGTAAGACTGTCGGTTTCGGCGGCCAGACCGCCAAGGAGTACCTCCAGAAGCTCGCTTCGTTCAAGAATACCCCGGAGGGAAGGGTCGCTCTGGAGAAGGAAGGTAAGGAGAAGTCGTCTCGTTCGGCCAAGAGCCGGGATTTGGGAAAGAAAATCGATGACGCTATCGCCGCGAAGGACTTCAAGTCTGCAGAAGCGACCTTGAGCGAGATGTACGCCGACGTCGTCGGGCCGCGGAAGGGCATCTTCCATTACAACAAGGCTCGGATTTTGCTTCAGATTGATCCGACGGCTAAGACGGAGGCGCTTAAATATGTCGATGAAGCCTTGAAGGTTTCGGCCGGCGATGCCGGGCTGACCAAGACGTTCCAATCGTATCGTGACAAGATTTCCGGTGGAGCGATCGCTCCGAAGTCTGCCGTCGACCCGAAGAAGGGCGCTTAAGCCTTTAGCTTAACAGCTGATTTAAAGGCGCCGTGAGGACTTCCTCTGGCGTCTTTCCTTTTTGGCGGAGTTCTCGGATCGAGAGTCCGGCGGTGCGCTTGGCCAACCGCTTGCCGTCGGCATCGACGATGAGGGGAGCGTGCGCCCAGGCGGGCGGTGCCCAGCCGAGCGCGCGATACAGTAGTAGTTGGCGGGCGGTCGATAGCAGGAGGTCGGCACCGCGGACGACTTCGGTGATGCCCATAGCATGGTCGTCGGCCACGACGGCGAGTTCGTAGGCGGGGAAGCCGTCCTTTCGCCACACGAGGAAGTCGCCGAAGTCACGTCCGGCGACGAACGCCTGCGGGCCTTGGAGCGCATCGATAAAGGCGATCGTCTCGCCATCTGGCACACGGAAACGCCAGTTGGTCGGGCCAGGTTCGCGGGCCTCGCGACCAGCCCCGAGGGGCGCCCGTAGGGTAGGCGGGAATATCGGCTCGGCGTCATCTTCGGCATGCGGAGCGGTCAGGCTGCGTTCGACATCCTTGCGGGACTTGTCGCACGGGTACAGCACGCCAGCGGCTTGCAGCTTCTGCCAGACCTCGCGGAACCAGGGAAGGCGTTGCGATTGGCTATAAGGGGTGTGCGGGCCACCGACATCGGGGCCTTCGGTCCATTTCAGCCCGAGCCAGCGGAGGTCCTCGATGGCGGCATCGGCGAACTCTAGTCGGCATCGTCCGGCGTCGAGATCTTCGGTGCGGTAGATCAGCGTCCCGCCAGCGGCGCGTTGGGCGGCGAGAGCAAAGGTGCGGGCGTGGCCAACGTGCAGGTAGCCAGTCGGGGTCGGGGCTAGCCGTCCGCGGGTCATCAGAGCGGATTACCCGTGGAGATGAACTCCCACTTCACGCCGAATTCCGCGGCCACCGCGGCGGCGAGGGCTTTCACGCCCCAGGTCTCGGTGGCGTAGTGTCCACTGGGATAGAGATTCCAACCCTGCTCATGCGCTTCGTTGAAGTGTTCTTCGCGCAGTTCGCCGGTGATGAGCGTGTCGCAACCTTCAGCCTTCAGGTGGCCGAGCGCGCTGCGGCCGCTACCGCTAAGGATTGCGATCTTCTTCGGCTTCGCGGAGCCGAACTCGATGCCCTTATAGGTCTGCGGGTAGGAGGCCTGGAGACGTTTGCGCAGGGTCGCTCGCGGGATTCCCTTACAGATGCAGGCGATCGGCAGGCCTTCGTAATCCACGAACCAATCGACGACCTTGAGGCCAAGATCCTGGGCAATCAGCGCGTTATTACCAATGGCCGGATGCGCGTCGAGGGGCAGGTGGCTGGAGTAGAGCGACAGGCCAGTCTTCTTCAGCGCGGCTTTGCGCAGGGCGCGCACTTCGTGTTCAGGTGAAACGGGTCGCCAATACATCCCGTGGTGGACGATCAGGAAATCGACCCCGCGGCGCGCGGCTTCGGCGAAGACCTTGGCCCCGGCGTCAACGGCTGCACCGACCTTACGCACTGGGCGCGTGCCCTTGTGCTGGAGTCCGTTGCGGGAGCCTTCGAAGTCGGCGATGTTCTTGCCGTTGGTGAGCAGGTTGCAGAAGCGGGCGACCTGGGTGGCGGTGACGGGGGTCTTCACAGGTTTTTGAAGTTCGTCGGCTGGGTGGCGGGCAGGGCGAGCGTGGCGGGTTCGAAGGTCTCTCGGTTAAGCCGTTCGCCGAGGGCGGCCGCGGTGATGCGAAGTAAGTCGGCGTCGCGCGTTTCCTCGTCGCGCACGCTGCAAGCGGCGAGCATCCATTGCCCGTCGACTTTGGAGAATTCTTCGACCTGCAACGTACGCGTCTTTTTACCGTTCGCATCGAAACAGGTCGCCTGGATGAGCACGCCGTAGACGTGGTCGATCGCATAATTCACCTTGGCAGGTTCATGGCCCAGTTGATTCAGGGCATCGAAGACATGGACCGGGCGGCGGCGTTTTTCTGTGCTCAAATAGGAAGTGGCTGCCCAGTGCGTGAAAGGCAGCTGGAGGTCGAACGGCGTGAGGATGAGTCCTTCCGCGAGCGGGATGAGGGGAGCCTTGTTCTCGAGTTCCTGCGCGACGGCGCCTTGGCGTGAGACCCACACGCGGCTGCGTTGGGCAGACTTCACTGTGATGAAGGCCAAGGCCGGCTTGCCTTGGGCATCTTTGATTTCTCCACGCAGTAGCTGCGCGTCGCCATGTGTAGCAGCCCAGAGCGTACCTTGGACTGGGGCGAGCGAGTCGCCTTTGCGCGGCTTGTGTATGATCTCGAAGCGCAGGCAGAGATCTCCGTTGAGACGGGCCTGACGGAACCCAGCGAGGAAGGCCTGACCCTGTTCAGCCGTCAACTGATCTAGGGCAGGCGCGGAAGGGACCCGCGATTGCGCGAAGGAACCAAGTGCGATGAGACACGCTACCCAGCGGACAGACAGGCTGAGCAGTCGGGTTCTCACTCAGGCTTACTTGGCCGGAGCCGGAGCAGCGGGCTTCGCTGGAGCCGTCGCGGCCGGAGTCGGGGTAGACAGGGGCTTGGCGGCGGCAGGAGCCGGGGTGGTGGCAGCTGGAGTCTTAGGTGCGGCGGTCGGAGTCGCCGGCGCAGCTACGGGGGCGGTGGCATCGGCGGCGAGGGCCTTAGTCACCGTCTTTTCGCGGGCGACGAAGCCGAGGTAGAGGCCGAAACTTAGGATGAAGAGGATGACCGTGAGGGCCGTGGTCATCTTTGAGAGTACGTTCGCGGATTCGCCGCCAAAGACGGTCTCAGCGGCACCGCCGCCGAGGGCTGAGCCCATACCTGCGTTGGCGCTGGGGCGCTGCATCAGGATCACGAGGACCACGAGGATGGAGACGAGAAAAAGGGCCACCACCGAGGCGTAGAGAAGGAAGTCCGACATGCCCCCCATCCAAGGGCTCAGTTTACCATAAAACAACGCCAAAATCAGGCCTGTGCGTAGCTACCCCCAGACACTCGGTAGGTCAGCCAGTCGCCCGAAGGCGGGGGAACGGTGCCAGTCGCAATAACCTGATGCTTTTCGCCGACTTCATTCCAGAAGGCCCGGCGGCGGGTGTCGTCGAGTTCACCCAGCACATCATCGGCCAGGATGATAGGCGGGGTGGGGGCGAGGAGGGTGTCGCGCTGGAGGCGGGCGAGGCAGAGGGCGAGGACGAGGAGGCGCTGCTGGCCTTCGGAGGCGTAGTCGGAGGCGTCCTTGCCGGCGAAGAGCATGCCAAAGTCGTCACGTTGAGGCCCGCGTAGGGTCGTGCCCGTGGCGAGATCAGCGACGCGCGTCTTCGCCCAGATCTCGACGAGCTGGTCGGCAGCGACATCGGGTTGATAGACTAGGTCCGCGCCCTGATCGGGGAAGCCTGCGCGGGCGCAGGCATCACGTAAGGTCGCGGCGAGTTCCGGCAGGATACGGGCACGAGTCTCGGCGATGAGTTGGGCGGGGGCGAGCATCGCTTTCTCAAAGGCGCGCAGTTCCTCATCGGAGCGCACGTCTGATTTAAGCAAGGCGTTGCGACCGTCGAGCGCTCGGCCGTAGTCGCGTACTGCGGTGAGGTAGGCGGCATCGGTGCCGCCAATGGCGGCGTCGAGCCAGCGTCGACGATTGGAGGGCGAGCCACGGACGAGTCGAAGGTCGTCGGAGCAGAAGACGATGGTCGGGAACTGACCGAGGTGCTGGGCGACTGAAGCGACGGGCGTGCCGTTGACAAGGGCTTTACGGGAGCCTTTCGCTAGGCGGATTTCGATCTCGGAATTATCTTCGGTGGAAAGACGGACGTCGAGCCGCAGACGGGCTTCAGCGCAACCAGTGCGGATGAGCGGCGAGATGTCTGTCGTACGGAAGGAACGGAACGAGGAGACCAGTGCCGCGGCCTCAAGGAGGTTCGTCTTGCCCTGGCCGTTATCGCCGAGCAGGAAGACTCTCGGCGCATCGGTGGAGACGTCCGCAAAGGTCAGGTTGCGGAAATCGGCGGCCCGGATGCGCGTCAGGCGCATGGCTTATTCTGGGAGGAGGATTACCGTACCAATTTTCGGCAGGCTATTGACTGACGTCATCTTATCGCGGTTGGCGTTGAAGATGGCGCTCACGCGAGCCGGATTAGATTCGCCGTAGGTCTTACGGGCGATGCTCGAAAGGTTGTCGCCTTTGGCGACCGTGTATTGGCGGAAGCGCGCGGGCTTGCCGTCTTCCGTCGTCGCCGGCTTCTCGGCGGTCTTTTCGCTCGTGGTCTTAGCTGGAAGGGTCAGTCCTTTCTGGCTGCGGGTAATGTCGGCCAGTTCACGTTTCAGTTTCTCGTTCTCAAGTTGGAGACTACGGAGACGGGCATTGAGGTCGGTTCCGCCCAAGGCATCCGGTTCCATCGGCCGACCAGGCAGCTGCTGCATGAACTGTTTCTCGGCAGTCTTGATCATCTGGCGGACAATGTTTGACTGTTCGGACGTCGGTTTCATCCGGATATACTGATTGAAGTGATAGATGGCTGGGAGGGGATCCTGTAGTTCGAGGTACATGCGACCCGCTTCGAGGTGGGATTCGGCCGCGCCTTTGCGGTTGTCGATCACCTTGAGGTAGCTTTCGAGGGCCTTGCGGGTCTCACCTTGCTTGTGGAAGGTCTGGCCGGCGCGGAATTCCGGATCGTCGACGTCGAGGGTGCGGGAGTCGGCACGCGAACCGTCGTCGCAACCGACGAGCACTAGGACCATGAAGACGAAGACAGCTCGAACCATGACCGAACAATCTCTATCCGCGCTCGTTCCTTCAATCCAAAATCAGTGGCCGAGCGCTTGCTTGAGGGCTGATGTGAGGTCGGGGGTTCCGAAGCGGAAGCCGCCTTCTTGAGCGGCGCGCGGGCTGGCGGCCAAATCGCTAAGGATTGTCTCGTGGCCCATCTGGCCGAAGAGGAGGCAGAGGGCCCAGGCGGGCATCGGTAGGAAGCTGGGACGATTCAGGGCGAGGCCAAGCGTGCGGGCTAATTCGGCTTGGGTCACCGGGTGGGGCGCCACGGCGTTGAGAGGTCCATGGACGGCGGGGTTTTCCAGGCTCCACACGATGAGCGATACGAGGTCGGGAAGCCCGATCCAGCTCATCCGCTGGCGGCCTCCGCCGATCGGACCGCCCAAGCCAAGGCGGAAAGCCGGCAACATTTGCTTCAGGCCACCTCCGGAGCCGGAGAGGACGAGTGAAGTTCGGAGCAGGACCGTACGAATCCCTCCCTTGGAGGCTGGTAGGGTCGCATTTTCCCATGCTTCGGTGACCAAAGGTAGGAAACCATCGGTGGAGACCGCCGAGGATTCCTCTAAGGTATCCGTTCGATGAAGTCCGTAGCGATTGATGCCGGACATTGAGATGAAGACTTCTGGCTTCTGCTTCAATCCGGCCAAGGCCTCAGCCAGCAGGCGGGTGCCGTCGCGGCGGCTGGTCAGAATTCGTTCCTTGGCGGCCTCGCTCCAGCGTTGGGCAATAGATTCGCCAGCGAGATGGATGACGGCATGGGCCCCTTCGAGCGCTTCCCGGTCAATCTGTCCCGTCAGGTGATTGAAGCCCTTAAGTCCGTCATGTCGCGAACGGAAGGGCACGACTTCGTAATCCAGTTCCGTCAGTCGTCTGGCCAAGGCTTTCCCGATGAGACCCGTGGCGCCGGTCAGGATGATACGTCGGTGGGCGGACATCCTGATAAGGTTGAAAGGAAACTGTCCGGCTTCAAGCCGCCGGCTTGTTCACAACCAAGATCCAGGGCTTACCCGGGGTGGGGTAATAGCCGACCTTCTCGACATGGAGTCCAGCGGCCGCCTGTTCCTCGGCGAATTTGAGTACGATATCGGATTCTTCAGGGCCGCCCGGGTGACCCGTGTAAGCAACGCAGATGAGACGGCCTCCGGGACGCAGGTGATCGAAGGCGGACCGAAGCGCGTGGTTGGTCGAAGACGGCTGCGTGATGATCGAGGCGTCGCCACCGGGTAGGTAGCCGAGGTTGAAAATCGCGACACCGAGCTTTCCGTGCTGCGCTGAGGTCAGGACTTCGGTGAGTTCGGCGTGGCTACGTAGGTGCAGGGAGACGCGGTCCAAAAGACCGGCCACTTCGAGGAGATTATGGGTCGAGGTGATGGCCTCCGGCTGGATGTCGAACGCATGCACATGGCCGTTCGGGCCTACGGCCTGGGCGAGGCAGGCCGTGTCGCGGCCCTTGCCGGCGGTACCGTCGACGGCGATGTCGCCGGGCCGGAGGACCTCGGTCGCGAGCTTCTGCGCGCGCTCGGTAACGCGAATCGGATTTACGGGAGCCAAGGGAATTTTCGGAAATTAGGAGGACGCTTCTCATTCCAAGCGGCGCGACCTTCGTCGCCTTCTTCCGAAAGATAATAGAGCAGGGTGGCGTTGCCGGAAAGTTCTTGAATGCCGGCTTGTCCGTCAAGTTCGGCATTGAAAGCCGACTTCAGACAGCGGATGGCGAGGGGGCTTTTGGTGAGAACCTCTTGGGCCCACTTTTCGCCTTCAGCATCGAGCTGTTCGTAGGGGACGACGGTATTAACCAAGCCCATCTCATGGGCTTCCTTTGCGTTGTACTGGCGGCAAAGGTACCAGATCTCGCGGGCCTTCTTCTGGCCGACGACGCGGGCAAGGTAGGAAGCGCCAAAACCGCCATCGAAGCTGCCGACCGTCGGGCCAGTCTGGCCAAACACGGCGTTGTCGGCCGCAATGGTGAGATCGCAGATGACGTGGAGCACATGGCCGCCGCCGATGGCGAAGCCGGCCACGAGGGCAATGACGACCTTGGGCATCGAGCGGATGAGGCGCTGCAGGTCGAGGACATTGAGGCGGGGGACGCCGTCCTTGCCCATATAGCCACCTTTTTTGTCGCCGCGGATCTTCTGATCGCCGCCGGCGCAGAAAGCGAACTTTCCGTCGTCCTGTGGGTTGGCGCCTCGGAGTAAGACCACACCGATGGTAGCGTCGTCGCGGGCATCGCCGAAGGCCTTAAGCATCTCGGCAATCGTGTCCGGGGTGAAGGCGTTACGGCGGGACGGCCGGTTGATCGTCACGCGAGCGATGCCGTCGGCCTTCTCGTAGACGATGTCGGTGAACTCTCCCTGCTTTTGCCATCGGATCGCGGACTGCATGGGGCTAACTTGGCTAGCAGGAGGTACTTTTCCAACGAATAAGCGACCTGACGCTTGAAAATCGGTGGGCGCTCCCACACCTTAGCCACCTATGGCCCGACTGACACCCTCACAGATTTCCACGGTTTCCGCCTGGGTGGCCGAAGGCGCCACGCTCTCGCAGATCCAGGAGCGCCTGTCCTCGCAGCTAGAGGTTTCCATGACTTACATGGACGTCCGTTTCCTGGTGGACGATTTGAATCTCGCTTTGATTGAGAAAGAAGAGCCCACGAAGCCCGAGGAGGCCGCGACTGAGGCTGCCCCCGCCGACGCTGCCGCTCCTGCTCAGACGGCCGAGACTGCTCAGGGCACCGGCGTCGTCACCGTCGAAGTCGATACCATCGCTCAGCCGCATGCCATGGTCAGTGGACACGTCACTTTCTCCGACGGCGAAAAAGCCGATTGGTATATCGATCATCAGGGTCGCCCCGGGATGGCCGCACGTTCGCCTGGCTATCGCCCCACGCCGCAGGACATCACAGACTTCCAGGCCAAGCTGGATGCTGCGCTCCGCCAGGCTGGTTACTGAGCGCTTAGCGCGTCTTCAGGATTGCTTCCGCCAGGACGAAGTCCGCCGGGCGTGTTAGCTTCAGGTTCACCGCGGGATTCTCAACGAGCGAGACGTCCTGTCCGACGAATTCCACGGCTGAGCTGTCGTCGGTCACCTTACGCTGTAGTTCGGCGACCTTGCGGTAGGCTTTAAGGACGATGGCCGTGCGAAAGACTTGCGGCGTCTCGGCCGTCCAGACCAGCCCGCGATCTGGCGACGTCTCAACGGACGTCGAATTAATTTTAGCGATCTTCACTGTGTCGGCGGCTCGGCCCGCGAGGATAGCGGCGCCCGTTTCCTTGGCCTTCTCTCGCACCTTGCGGATGGCCTCCGGGGACACGAGCGGGCGGGCGCCATCATGGATGTGTACTAGACCGGTATGGCCTTCGCACGTATTGAGGGCGGCAAGGACTGAGTCCTGCCGCGACTCCCCGCCCGGGACGAAGTTGACAATCGTGTCGGGGAGGTGGCCGGCGAGCTGCGTCTGGAGCCTAGCAAGCTGGGCTTCGTCGCGATAGGTGATCACCACGCGGCTGATCAGCCCAGTGCTCAAAAAAGATTGCAGCGAATGGATGAAGACCGGTTTGCCAGCGAGCAGGGCCGTAATCTTATCGTCGACGACGGATTGCATGCGCCGTGCGGAGCCGGCGGCGAGCAGGACGAGGATGTCGTCGGCGGCACTCATGTGATCTCGCCAATGTCGCGTCGGATACGGAGCGTCTCGGCGGCGGGATCCCTCGCCTTGAGGATGGGTCGGCCGACCACGATGAAGCTAGCGCCGGCGGCGGCCGCTTGGGCCGGCGTCATGATGCGGTTTTGGTCGTCGCCCGCGGCGTCCGGATAGCGGATGCCTGGAGTGACGAGCGTCGGGCTGTCGCCGAGGTCTTGGCGGAGCATGGGTAGTTCGAGTGGAGAGCAGACCAGACCGCCGATACCGGAGTTGATGGCCATGCGACCGAGTAGGCGGACCTGTTCTTCGGGCGTGCGGGCCACACCGGAGGCGGTAAGTTGGGCTTGATCCATCGAGGTCAGAACCGTGACCCCGAGAACGGTGCAATCAGGCAGGGTGGACTTCGCAGCGTCGGCGGCGCGAGCGATCATCTCAGGTCCACCGCAGGCGTGGATGGTGAGGAGGGAGCACGGTCGACCCTGGAGGCTCTTGATCGCGGAGGAGACCGTATTCGGGATATCGTGGAACTTCAGGTCGAGGAAGACCTTGAAGCCCAGCGCGTGGAATTCGTCGACGATGCCTGGACCGTGACGCGTGAACAGCTGGAGGCCGAGTTTCACCCAGGCGAGGTTGCCGGCGAGCGGGCGGGCGAGCGCCAAGGCTTCCTCCTTGGTCTCTACGTCGAGGGCGAGGATGAGTCGACAAGGCGAAGCCATACCATCTATATGGAAACGGCTAGGCTTTCCCGCCAGCGTAAATCAACCCCTCCTCGGCTTACTTCTTCGCAGGTTTCTTCGGTGCGGGCGTGCTGGGTAGGGACGAAATGTCGAAATTGAAGGGCTTGGCTGGCTGCTGGCCGAGGAGATGGAGGCTGAACCATTCGGCCATGCGGACGTTGTCGTCGGCCATCTCGATCCAGCCGCCATGCGCGCCGCCGAGGCGGATGAGCACTTCGGCCTTGGCGCCGACTTCCTTGGCGCGGGCGAGGTAGCGGCGGGCCTGGGAGTCAGGGACGAGCGGGTCAGCGTCGCCTTGGACGATGAAGGTGGGCGGGGTCTTGTCGCTAATCCAGAAGAGGGGCGAGAGTTCGCGGCCGGCACGTTCGCGTCCTTCGGCGGTGGTCACGATCGGACCGAAGGCCGGCGCGCGGCTATGCAAGGGACCGATACCTTCTTTGCTGTCGCCTTCCTTACCCCAGTTAAGGAAATCGACTGGCGGGTAGTAGCAGGCGACCGCGTTGACCTCAGAGCTCACCTGATCGACGAGGTCCTTCGACTTTGGATTGGCCGCAATAACTCGGGTGCCGAGCATCAGGCTGAGATGGCCTCCGGCGCTGCCGCCGGTGACGCCGATCTTATTCGGATCGATGCCGAACTTGGCGGCGTTGGCACGGATGAAACGGACGGAGCGCTGGAGGTCGCCGACGATTTCATCGATGTGGAAGCGAGGCTGCGTGCCGTGCACGACGACGAAGGTCGTGAACCCGTATTTCGTCCAGCCGCCATCGCTGATGCCGTTGTGGTTGGAGTTCCAGCCACCGCTGATAATCTTAATGACTGCGGCCCCATTGGGCTTGGCCGGAGTGAAGACGTCCATCGTGAGCGCCACACCGTCATGCTTGGTGTAGATGACGTCGGAGATGCGGTTGACGTCTTGGGCTGCGCCGAAGGCGCAGGTGAGGGCAAGGAGCAGGCAGGCGAGGAGTCTCATGGGGTTGACCATAGGACACCGCAAAGTCGGCGAAGTTGCAAGCCGCTCAAACCTTTAGGCGGAACTTGATGACCACCTTGAGAATCTCGGCCGGTGCACCGATTTGCACGCCGGGCTGATGGCCATCCTGCGGGTGGAAGATCGCGAAGTTGCCGCGGCCGAGGGTGAGCAACGCCGTGGGGACGGTCGGGGCGGCGTATTTCTCGACGTCCTTTTCGGTGATGTAAGGCTTAGTAATCACGAGACTCTTCTGGTCGGCATGGCCGCAATTTTCCAGGCCTCGATAGACTACCTGAATGTCGCCATAGATCTGATGGGCTTCCCAAAGCTTGTCCGCGGAGAGAGCGGTCGGGTAACGCTGCACGATGGCCACCAGATCCTGTCCTTGAAGTTCATATTTCCCGTCTTCTGTCTTCACGTCGAAAGAGCGGAGGTAGGCGAATGCCTTGGGGAAGAGCGGGTGGAGCGATTCGTAGGCGGCGGAAGCGGAAAGTTGATCGAGGATCATGACTAAAAAGGGGTAGGGGCAGGGGTGGGGGTAGGAAGTCAGCTTTCATCCGGGAGGCCTTCGACGTCATCGAGCGACAATTCGACGGGTTGGTCGGAGCCAAGGATGGAGAGGAGTAGCGCGATACGTTTCTGGGGAGACTCAAGGCGGATGACCTCGCCTTCGGAGCCAGTAAAGATGCCGCGGATGACGCGGGCTTTGGTGCCGAGCTTTAACTCTTCATCGAGCATGGAGAGAATGGACTCGGGTCCCAGGGCCTTGAGCTCGTCGATGACCGTTTGTTCGACATCAACTGGCCGGCCTTCGCGGCTGACGAGGTGGAGTACGCCGCGAGTGCTCCGGATTGTAGCTTGGAATTCGTGCGGATCAAACCGGGCGAAGACGTAGCCCGGAAAGAGCGGTTCGACGACGACCTTGTTCTTGTCGTGCCCGCGCCGGGTGCGGCGCAGGCGGGGGAAGACCAGCTCACTGACGCCAATCGCCCTTAGGTTCTGCACCGCCACCGCCTCTTGGCGAGGCTTGGCCTTGATGCAGAACCAGGTCGGGCCGGCGGCTTCGGTCATGCGCTCTGGAGGGCACTCTTCGCTCGGTCAGGCAACCAACCGAGGGCAATGAGTGCGAGCTGCGAAGGGCAGAACACATAGTAGAGCCAGAACGAGCCTGTTTCCGTGAAGCCGTAGCTGTGTAGACCCACGCCGAGAAGGTTGGTGCCGAACCAGGACCAGGCCGTCACAATATTACCGAAGATGAGGAGCTGCATCAGCCCTTCGCGGCGGACGAGTCCACCCCAGCGGGCATGGAGGCAAATGGCGCACCAGATGACGATGAGGATGGCGCCGTTCTCTTTGGGGTCCCAGCCCCAGAAGCGTCCCCAGCTCTGGTCAGCCCAGATGCCACCGAGCATTGTGCCGATGAAGCTGGCGAGCACGGCGAAGGCGAGGATGCCGTAAGCCGCGCGGGCGACGCTATCGCCGAGATTGTAGTCTTTCTTGAAGGCGCGAAGCGCAAGGTGCAGTGCGCCGAGGAGGCCGGCGACGAAGGTCGCCGAGTAGCCCAGCGTTACGATGGTCACGTGCGTCGCCAGCCAGAAGTTCGAGTCGAGTACCGCGCGGACGCTCTCGAGGTTGTCATCGCCAGAGAGCCCGAGGTTATGGGCGACAATCAGCGAGACGAAACCCGTGATACCAGTGGCCGCGGCGCCAATGCCGTTCTTCCAGACGCGTTCGAGCATAATGCCGAGGGCGACGGCACCCCAGGCGACAAAGATGCCGGACGAGTAGAGGTTAGTCACCGGCGGACGGCCGTGGAGCCACATGCGGTAGCCGAGGGCCAGCGTATGGAGGATGAAGCAGGCCACGAGTAGGCGGTAGGCCCAGGCGCGCAGGTTCTCCGAGGAAGTCAGCCACGATACGAAGACCATGAGTACCGTGATCGCATAAGCAATGAGTAGCCAGTAGAAGGGCTGCATGCGTCCGAAAGAGGCTTCGGATGCAGCCTTGTTGGACCACGGGCCTTTAAGCGAGGCGGCGATGGCGCTGCTGAGACGGGAGCATTCGTCGTCCTTGCCTTCACGCCAAGCCATCGAGAAGTCCGCGTAGCGGGTGATGATGCCGTCCTCGGCTAGACCGGCCCGGTGGGCCTTCTGGTCCTTAATAACGGCTAGGAGCGACGCGCCGAGGTTATCCCAGCGGGCGAGTGAGGTTTCGTCCTTGGGGGGCATTAGGCCGATGACGCCTTGGCGTTCGAAATCCTGGTAGCGATCCACGAACGTCTTTACTGTCTTCTGTAGCTCGGGGTCGAAGGCCTTGCCGCTGGCGCTGGCACTCATTTCGCCAAGAGCACGGTTGAGAGCGGAGATCCAAGCGCCGTATTCGCGGCGCGGGGTGACGTCGAGAGGCAGGTCGCCGGGGATGAAGGTCATGCTCAGTGTCGCATACTGCCGGGCCGCGCTTTCGAGCGTGAGGAGGCCGCGGTCTTCGGTGTCGCGGTCGGCTTGAGCACGGCCGCGGGCCTGCTCGGCTGCCTTACTGAGTTCGGCGCTATTTTTCAGGATACCGTCCCAGCTGACGTAGAGGCTCTTCTCCGCGTCGCCGCCGACGCGTTTGAGCACGTTGGGGTGTTCGACGCGGAAGGTCGGCAGATGACGGGCGATTGGGGCGCGGAAGCAGACTTCGATGAGCCAGTCGACCGAGCTGATGGCACCACCGGTGAGTCGGACGGGACGCTTCTCGAGTAGCGCTTGGAGTTCGGTCGAAAGGGCGGGGAGTTCCTTAGCGATTTCGACCCGCTGTTCCGCGGTCCAGGTTGACGGACGCTGGCCGAAGGCGACGCGTTCGAGTTTCGAGAGGCTGATCGAGGTGCGTGAGCGCATCTGGAGCAACGACCCAGTGGCGAGGGTCTCGATCGGGATGACGCGACCACCGCTCTGGACGGGAATCGTGCCAAACTCACGGGTGTTCCAGCCGGCGTCGGCTGCATCGGCCGTGACAGTCAGGAAGCCGAGGGTCAGGACGGCGGCGGCCTTGGCGGCGCGCCCGCGGAGGAAGCGGAGCAACGAGAATCCAAAGTGCCAGATGAGGCCGAGGGACATCATCGCCACGGAGATGTAGGGTAAGAGCCAGCCCGGGTTACGGACGACTTGGAGCACGCTGAGGCTCTTGCCGTCCTTCGTGCTACCGAAGCTGGACTGGAAGAAGGTCAGACCGGCGTGACGGAGCGGCTGGTTCATGGAGATGTTATAGGCGAACGAGCTCGCACCTTCCTTGATCTGCACATCGCTGGCGAAACGACGGGGTGTCTCGGTTCCGGGATACTTCTCGTGGGTGAACTTATCCAGCTGCACCGTGAAGGGGACGTAGTAGCGGGTCCGGCGGAGCGAGAGCTCGTGGGTCTTGCCGGCGTCTTCAAAGGTCTGGGCATCGAAAGATTCCGTGAGATTAAGATTAAGGGCCCAGATACCGAGCGACTTGTCCTTCGTCTTCAGCTCCACGATCGCGGTGGGAGCGTTGGGCTTGTTGTCGTCATAGCTTTCCGGGAGCGGCTTGTAGACCAGCTCAGTGCGGGCGCCAATACCTTGGGTTGCCTTGAGCGGGAGGCCATCGCTCATCTGGGATTTCGCCCGGATCATCGCGTTCGGGTGGTAGGCCTGGACGACGAGCGTGTAAGGAGTGCCCGGGAGTGCGACGTCGGCGGGTAGCCCTTTGGTCGCGAGGTCGCGCAGGATTGAATCCGGGAGGGCGACGACGGTCTCGGCGGTGGCGGATTTCTCCACGAGTGCGATCTCGAATTCGCGGAAGGCTTCCGAGTAATTACGCTTCTCGCCTTCAGGGATGATCATGGCGGACTCTTCCTGGTAGATTGCAGTGACGAAGCCGCCGCCCAGCAGAAGGAGCAGGCCCGCGTGGATCATACTGATGCCGATTTTGGCGGAAGTTGCCTTGAAGTGGCGGAAGTGCGCGAAGCCCAAGTTGAGCATGAGCAGAGCTCCGATGGTGAAGCCAGCTGGGAGCGGGATGCGCAAGGCTGCCGTGGGGTCCATCGGATAGAAACAGAGCCAGGAGCTAAAGTAGACCTTCTGGACGTGCCAGACACCCCAATGGACCTGTTCGAGCGTGCCGAGTAGCACCAAGATCATCGACAGTACGAGCAGGAAGACCGTCAGCTTGAGCGACGCTAGCGTGTCGATGAGCCGACGGCCGCTGTCGGCCTTCTTCTGAAATTCTTCGTTGTTCATGGAAGCTGGGAGGCGGAGAGGAAGGCGACGAACGCGGCGCCATTGGCTTCGACGGCGGCGGTTTCGCCGTTCATCTTGAAGAACCAGGTCGCGCTATCCTTGGAAGTCATGACGGCATCGACCGACTTTTTACCGTCGGAGGAGGTCATCACGAAGCGCTGGCTGTCGAGGCCACCGACCTTCACCGTCTTGGCGGAAGCTGCGATTTCATCGGGGCTAGCCGGAGGGAGGCCAATCTGTCCGCGCCAGCGGTTCACGTTGGCGGTGAGTCCGCCGACGCTGCCTGGAAAGACCGTCACGGCGATCTCGGCCTTACTGTCGTTCGGGCCGGAGACAATCCACGTGGCCTTGCGCATGGAGTTTTCCGGGCCGACGGACCAGCCGGCAGGAAGCTTCGCCCACTTGGGGGCGTCGAAGCCAGCCGCTTCGGCCTTCATTGAGGCGGGGGCGACCATTGGGGCAGCCACGGCCGGAGAGGGGGCCGGCTTCGCGGCGACAGCTGCGGGCGCGGTCGAGGCCGGAGCGGCTTCGGATTCCACCTTATAGCGGGTGACCTGCGGGGCAGGTTTGCAGCCGAAGGCGAGCAGCGAAGCGGACAGGAGGAGGAGGGGGCGCATGGTGATAGAAAGATTATTTGTTTTGAGCGTTACGGCCACTTTTCTTCGTGGCAATCGCGGCATCACCAGCGGTCGTGCCGGTCTTGAGTCGCTCCGCGTATTTTTCGTCGCGTGGCAGGATGATACCGCGCTTCACGAGTTCGTCGGCATGGAGATCGGCGAGGGGGCCACAGCGCGCGAGCCAGGCGTCGCACTCGGTGCTTAGTTCGGCTAGTTTGGCCGCGTGCGTGGGGTCGGCGGCGATGTTCTGTAGTTCCCAGGGGTCGCTTTGGGTGTCGTAGAGTTCTTCCGGGGCGCGATTCGGATTGAAGTAGAGGGCTTGGACGGGGGTCAGTTTGCCTTCGGCTTGGACGCGACGGAGTTCATGCATCGTCTGACCGACTTCTTGGTAAGCGTTCTTGCCGGCTTCATCGACACCCGGGGCGAGGTTGCGGACGTAGCGATAGCGGGCATCGCGGACGGAGCGTACCTTGTCAAAACTCTCGTCCATGAAGTCGCGGAAAGAGTAGACGTACTTCGGCGGGTTGGTGGCGGTGGGTAAGAAGCAATGGCCGTCGAACTCGGCGGGCACGGGCACGCCAGCGAGGGTCAGGGCGGTCGGTGCAAAGTCGATCCAACTGGCGAAGTCTTCGCGGACGGTTCCTGGGGCAATCTGACCGGGCCAGCGGACGATGAGCGGGACGCGGGTTCCGGTGTCCTTTACTGAGCGCTTGAAGCGTGGCATGCCGCGGCCGTGGTCGCCGGTCAGGATCACGATGGTGTTCTTGTCCAGGTCGTGGGCCTTGAGCCATTCGAGCACACGGCCAAGGGTGTAGTCGACGGCCGTGACGAGTTCATGGTAGTGGGCGACCTCGCGGCGGACGACGGGGGTGTCGGGGTAGAAGGGGGGGAGTTCGACCTTGGCGGGGTCGCGGCGATCGGAGGGCTTGAGCGCGGCGGTGTTCTTGGCGTGTTCTTCATCGGTGGCTCGCACCTGGCTCTCGTGGCTGACCGTATCGTTGATGTAGGCGAAGAAGGGTTCCTTGGGCTTGTTGGTCAGCTTGCCGAGGGGTTGCTTTGAGTAATTGACCCAGAGCTTCTTGTCGTCGGCCAGCGCCTTTTCCGAGACGCCTTGGAAGTCCGTCTTGCCGGGCCACATCACATGGTAACCGGAAGCACGGAGTTTCTCGGTGAACGGGTGGGGAGGATTGACGACTTTCGAGCGCATGTTCTGCGCTCCATACTTGAGCGGATACTGGCCGGTAACCATACCGCTGCGCGAAGGGGCGCAGACGCCGGTGTGGGTGAAGGCGCGGGTGAACAGGGCGCCCTCCTTGGCGAGGCGGTCCATGTTCGGGGTGAGGGCATCCTTGCAACCGTAAGCCCCGGTGTCGGGCCCCATGTCTTCGCCAATCACCAGCACGATGTTTGGACGCGCGTCCGCGGCCCCTGCTAGGGCAGAAATCAGGAGCAGTGCCAGCGTGGCGATGCGTCGGGGCATGGGGAGGTTGGACAAGGTCCTTGTCCAATGGTTGCGGGGTAATCGACCAAAGCAAAAAGAAAGGACGCTTTTAAGCGTCCTTTTCGAGGGGGGAGGGTGTTTAGCCTACGTCCGAACCTTAGTCGGTGAAGCGGAATAGAGCCACATCGCCATCCTTGAAGAGGTAGGACTTGCCTTCGAGGCGGTAGCGGCCGGCGTCGCGGGCGGCGGCGACTGAGCCATTCTTCACCAGGTCTTCGTAGGAGACGATTTCAGCCTTCACGAAGCCCTTCTCGAAGTCGGTGTGGATGACCGCGGCGCACTGCGGTGCGGTCATGCCGCTACGGAAGGTCCAAGCCCGGACTTCTTTTTCGCCAGCGGTGAAGTAGGTGGCCAGGCCGAGGAGGTGATAGGCGCCGCGGATAAGCGAGGAGACGCCGGAGTCGGTGACGCCGAGGGACTGCAGGAACTCCGTGGCTTCGGCGGGCGAGAGGTCGCAGAGCTCGGCTTCGACCTGGGCGCAAATCACGACGTGCTCGCATCCGTGGCGTTTGCCGATGAGGGCGGCGACGTTGGCGACATGCGGGTTCTTGGAAGGGTCGGCGAGATCGGCCTCGGCGACATTACAAGCGAAGAGCACCTTCTTCGAGGAGAGCAGGTTGTAGGTCTTCAGGCGGGCGCGCTCATCGTCGGAGACGTCGAGCGAGGAGGCCGGCTGGTTCTCGTTGAGGTGCTTCACCAGACGGGCGAGCAGTTCGACGTTGGCGATGGCGTCCTTGTCCTGGCTGCGGACCTTCTTCTGGTTGCGGTCGAGCTGTTGCTCGGCCGACTGGATGTCGGCGATGATGAGTTCGGTTTCGATGACCTCGATATCCCGGATGGGGTCGACCTTGCCCATGCTGTGGACGATGTCGTCGTTATCAAAGCAGCGGACCACGTGGATGATCGCGTCGCACTCGCGGATGTTGGAGAGGAAGTCGTTGCCCTTGCCTTCGCCCTTGGAGGCGCCGGCGACGAGGCCCGCGATATCAACGATGTCGATCGTGGCGGGAATGACGACTTTGGTGCCAGCAATCTGCTGGAGCTTCAGCATGCGGTCGTCCGGCACGAGGACCACGCCGACATTGGGCTCAATCGTGCAGAAAGGGTAATTCGCCGCCTCGGCCTTACGGGAGCGCGTGAGGGCGTTGAAGAGGGTCGACTTGCCCACGTTGGGAAGTCCGACGATGCCTGCCTGAGTCTTTGCCATGGAAGGTTCAACGTGGGCACCCGCCCCGCCGAGGTCAAGAGCCAGCCGTCAGGGCGCCAATTCCTGCGAACGCTCTGAGAGGTCGGTCGACGGCAGGACGACTTCGTCCTTTGGCTGGGGTTGCCCCCGGACGATGCGGGCGACGGCGATGCGGCCGCGTTGGCCGGTGATTTCCAGGATAGCGGAAGGGTTGAGCCGCGGGTCGCGGGCCACGACGATCATCTTGTCCTGCACGACCGTACCCGGGAGCAACATCACGGGGACCGAAAGGCTGCCGAGAGGGTAACCTTGGATGAAGCCGATGCGCACGTTGCGCGGCGAGCCAGCCGGGAGGATGAACGGATTGTCAACCTCGGCGGTAGGCTTTGATTTGGGCGTGGCACAGCCAGTCAGCAGCGCGAGCAGCAGACAGACTGGGCGGATGTGGCTCACTCGCGGCTGGAGGCGCCGGGACCTTCGGGCGGCTTGCCGATGAAGGCGGCCAGCGCGGAGTTTGGCGGGAGCCCGCCGGGGAGTCCGCCCGGAGAGAGCGGACCGGGGGTCTGCTCGGCCTTGTCTTCTTCCGAGATGAACTGGTCGAAGCCGGGGCCGGAAGTGTCAAGTTCGCCTTCGAACATGCCCTGCAGCTGGCGCATGCGCGTCGGGTGACGCATCTTGCGGAGCGCCTTGGCTTCGATTTGACGGATGCGTTCGCGGGTGACCTTGAAGTGGCGGCCGACTTCTTCGAGTGTGCGCTGGACACCATCGAGGAGGCCGAAGCGAAGAATCAGGACTTCCTTTTCACGTTCCGCCAGCGAGCGTAGAACGAAGTCGATTTTTTCCCGGAGGAGGCGGGTGGAGGCCGTGTCGGACGGGTTTTCCGCGGACTTGTCCTCGATGAAGTCACCGAGCGACGTGTCTTCACCATCGCCGACGGGCGACTGGAGGGAGATGGGTTGCTGAGCCATCTTCATGATCTGCTGGACGCGATCGATGGCCATGTTCATCTCATTGGCGACTTCCTCAGCGGTCGGCTCATGGCCGAGTTCCTGGGTGAGCTGCTTCTGGACCTGCATCACCTTGTTAAGCGTCTCGATCATGTGGACCGGGATGCGGATGGTGCGGGCTTGGTCGGCGATGGAACGGGTGATCGCCTGGCGGATCCACCAGGTGGCGTAAGTGGAGAACTTGTAGCCGCGACGGTACTCAAACTTCTCGACGGCCTTCACGAGGCCCATGTTGCCTTCTTGAATGAGGTCGGTGAAGAGTAGACCGCGGTTCTGGTACTTCTTCGCGATCGAGATCACGAGGCGGAGGTTATGCTCGACCATCTCAGTCTTGGCGCGCTGGGCTTCGTCGAGGTGCTTGCGGACGTTGCGGGAGAGGTGCAGTAATTCGGCCGGCGTGAGGCGCCAGCGGAGTTCAATCTCGCGGGTGCGGGTGGCGGAGATTTCGGGCTTCACGGCCTTCTTAGCGCGGACCGGGCCACGGGCGACCATGGTCGGCTCGACCAAGTTGCGGGAGTCGTCGATGTCGCCCTTGATGTCCGGCAGTTCGAGCCATTCCTCGAAGAGCTTCATCTTGAAGCAGAACTTCCGGAGGATATCTTTGCAGCCTTCCTTGGGGGTGAGCTCGATCTTGCGGTAAGCTTCGCGGGACTTCGCCTTCTTCGGGGCGTCGGTTTCGTCGAGGTATTTCTGCCAGGCCTTATCGAGCTTGGCCTTGAGCTTGGTGCACTCCTCGGTGGCCTTGGGGAGCATCTTATAATAGGCGTCGCGCGATTCGACCTTCTTATCGATGACGACCTTGTCGAAGCGCTCTTCCTTGCGAAGGACTTTGAGGCCGAGATCGAGTTGGTAGGGCAGGGTGAGCCAGCACGAGAAAAGGAATTCCTGTGCGCGTAGCTCAGCGTCCTCGATGCGCTTGGAGATTTCGACTTCCTGTTCGCGGGTCAGGAGGGGTTTGTGGCCCATCTGCTTCAGGTAGACGTTGAAGGGGTCGTAAGGGGCGTCGGCCGGGACGGTGCGGGCGGCTTCTTCTTCGGAGTCCTCCACCTTCTTGCGGTACGTCTCGACTTCGTCCTCGTCGAGGAGCTTGATATCGAGGTTGTCCAGGATGTTCATGATGTTCTCAATCAGCTCCGGGTCGGTGGCGCTGTCGGGAATAATCTCATTGATGTTCTGGACGGTGACGTAGCCGTTCTTCTTCGAGAGGCTGACAAGTTGCTGGACCTTCTCATTGATGTCGCGGCTGACGACCGGATTGGTGATCGGCTTGACGGGCGCGACGGCCTTGGCGACAGGCTTCGTCGCGGTTACGGCCTTGGGGGTGGGAGCGGCAGACTTGGCGGGGGCCGCGGCTTTGCCGGCCGGGGCAGTCTTCACGGGCGCTGGCGGTTTCGCCGCTGGTTTGGCGACGACGGCCTTCACGGGCGTCTTCGCCGCGGGCGCGGGCTTAGCGGCCGGCTTGGTGGCGGCTTTGACAACGGGCTTGGCCTGCTTGGAGGCTTTGACCGGCTTGTCGGTGGTCTTTTTGTTCTTCTTGTCGGGCATCTTGGGAAATTAGGCGGCGGTGAGGGATGGAGGCGTTGCGTGCGATTTACGCAGGGCGATTTTTTCCGACTGCAGCTGGTTGAGCGTGGCGACGTCCTCGCGGGAGGTGGAGGCGATGCGGGCGTCGAGGCTGCGCATCAGGGTCTGGACGTGGCGACTGTGGAAGGACTTCAGGATGCTATTAGCGCGGGGCAGGATGTCCTTCTCGTCGTCGCGGCCAGCGTAGGTCTCGGCAGAGAGGCGAGCGGCTTCGGTGCGCAGTTCGTCATCGAGGGCGCTGATCGCTTCGCGTAGGCCAGCGAAATGGCCATGGGCGGCTTCGTTGAGCAGGGCCATCAGGAGTTGGCCGCCTCGTCCGGACTGGTCAATCCACTCGAGCGGCAGTGACTGGGCGATGGGGACGAAGTAGGAATCATGCCGCAGGAGGAACAGTATCAAATCCTCCTCCGACGTTGTCAAGCCCCCCCCCTTGACAACAGGAGCGGGGGGTAGGTCGTTGGGGCTTCCCAGCTGGGCGGCGGGCCGTTGGGCCTGGGATTGGGCGCGGTGGCGTTCGTAGGCCATGTGCATCTCGCGGATGCCGATGCCGGCATGGCGAGCGGCCTCGTTGAGGGCTTCGCGGACGATTTCCTCGGCGCCAGCCTGTTCGACGATGGGGAAGATGGTTTCCAGGAGGCTGAGTCTGCTGGTGAGCGGCAGATTGACCGAGCCTTCGGGGACGAGGGATTGGACGCAGAACTGCATCGCGCTGCGGGCACCGGCGACAAGCCCGGCCCAACCGGCGGCGTCATGCGTCGAAAAATACTCATCGGGGTCCTTGCCGCCCGGGAGCGAGAGGAAGCGGATGTCGAGGCCTTCGCGCAGGCCGATGGGCAGCAGGCGCAGGGCGGCCTTCTGGCCGGCGGCGTCGGAATCAAGGAACACAATCAGGCGCTGCGTGAAGCGGCGAAGCTGTTGCATGTGCTCCTCCGTGACGGCGGTACCCTGGGCGGCGATCGCTCCGGGGATGCCGGCTGAGTGGCAGCGGATGGCGTCGAGCTGGCCTTCGACGAGCACGAACGGATCGGCGTCCTTGCGCGTCATGCGGGCGCGGTCGATGTTGAACACCGTGCGGGATTTCTTGAACAGTTCGGTCTCGGGCGAGTTGACGTATTTCGCCTCGCGGGACGGATCGTCCTGCGGGGTGATGTCGAGCGTGCGCGCGGTGAACGCGATGACGCGCCCCTGGATATCGCGAATCGGGATGACGAGGCGGCCACGGAAGCGGCAGCGCCAGCGGAGCGGATCGGGTACGCGGTCGACGCCGAAGAACAGCCCGGTCTGAGCGAGTGCTTCCTTCGCGTAGCCCTTAGCGAGAAGCCCAGGAATCAGCTTGGAGTCGTCGACGGGCGCGAAGCCGATGCCGAAGTCATCGGCGACCTCGAGGGAGAACTTACGCTTCTGCGTCCAGTAGTCGCGAATCCATTCGCCGTGCACGGGGTCCTCGAGGAAGCAGCGGCGCCAGTAGTCGGTGACGAGTTCGTGAATTTCGAGGAGCTGACCGCGGAAGGATTTCTCGTTTTTGCCGTCGCCGCCGGTCTCGTAGTCGAGTTTGAAGCCGAAGCGGGTGGCGACGCGTTCGATGGACTCCGGGAAGTCGAGGCCTTCGCGAGTCATGACCAGTTTGAAGGCGTCGCCGCCTTGCTGGGTGGAGAAGCAATACCAGAGGCCGGTCTCGGGGTTGACCTTGAAGGAAGGGCTCTTCTCGGACTTGAAAGGGCTGAGGCCCCACCAATCCCGCCCACGCTGTTTCATCTGGGTGTAGTCCCCCGCGAGCGCGACGATATCGGCCCGTTGGCGGAGCTCATCGATGGATTTGCGGGAAATACGGGCCACGGCTGTCAAGGGGTGTCTGTCAAGTGGGTCGGAGCAAACGAAAATAATTCCCAATCGGCGATAGGGCGTTCCCCCTTGGTATGCCTAGGGGTGGGTCTGGTGCAAGGGGGGTGGCCCCTTTAGCACTCGTCGCAGAGCTTACGGCGGATGCGCTGGGCTTCTTCGCGGAGTTTCGCGGCCGGAACGGCCTGCCCGGCTTTCTCAAGAACCTCCGCCAAGTTATCCAGAATGGCGGCACATTCGCGCTTCTCGGCGCCATGTAGTTTTTGCACGCCCGCCAGTTGGCGCCGGAAATGGGCTTCGGCCTCGTTGAAATTACCGCGTTTAAGTTCGAGGCCGCCGAGGATGCTCAGGGTTCCTAGGGCGTCGGGGTGGTCGGCCCCGAGAGAGGTAATTTCTAGTGCGAGCACCGATCGATAGAACCGGGCGGCCTCGTCGAGGCGCGACTGCCGATAGTAGAGTCCAGCAAGCTGGGTGCGGAGGTTAACGATGGCCGCGTCGGTGCCTCGTGGAGGGGCTTCGAGCAACCCGAGTGCTTCGAGGTAAAGCTGCTCCGCCCGGGCGAGATCGTCAGCCGCCATCCTCAGGCTCGCAAGTTCGCGGCGCAGGTCTGCGGCGGTGGCGCGTTGGTCGCGGGTAGCGACCAGTTGCAGTCCGATGGCTTGAGTGAGTAGAGACTCGGCTTCGACTTGTTTTCCTTCGAGTCGGTACGCCGCCGCCTTTTGGCGCAGGGCTTCTGGGCTGATGGCGGGGGCAAGGGAAGTCTCGCCGCAGCCGGCGGCGAGGAGAGCAAGCAGGATGAGCGCGGGCCAGCGCATCAGTCCCCCAAGAAGCTGGCGTCGTCGCACTGCGCCTTGAAGTAGGGCGCGTTGCCATCGACTTCGACCGTAAGCGAGTGGTTGCCGGCAGGAATCGAAGCGGCGAAGGCGCCGGCCTTCAGGTCGAGGGCCTTACCGTCGAGCCACGCGGCTTTCACGCCGGTGAGTACGAGCGGCTTGGTGGTCGCTGCTGCGGCCGTGAACCGGGCCGTAGCGTAGAGGCGACCAGGATTGAACTCCTTGGTCAGCTGTCCGTTGACGAGGGTATAGACGGGGGTGGCGGTGGCGGATTTGGCGAGGGCGCCGGGCGGCTGGTCATCGAAGACCCAGAGGCGGGCGACGTTACTCTTACTGGCGTCAAAGGAGCCGGGTTTACCGATCTCGCCGAGGAAGGCCATGAGGTTGCGACGTGGGACGAACTGCAGTGCGTCCACGAGGCCGGCGGGCATGATGCTTCCGATATTGTCACGATTAACGATGTTGGCCTTCAGAATGGGGAGTTCGACGCCAGGGCCGGGGCGGATGAAGAGCTCGGTCGCGTTCTCGCGCGCTGGGATGCCGACCATCTGGCTGCCGTCCTTCATCTTGAAGGAGAAGCCATGGTAGCCTTCCTTAACTTTCGCGGCGGGATTGAGTACGCTCTCGATGATATAGTCGAGCGGGGCGCTGGCGCCGATGCTGCTCAGGTCAGGGCCGAGCTTGCCGCCGGCACCGCCGATGGCGTGGCAGATGGCGCAGCCGTTTTTGCGATATTGGATTTCGCCGTCCGCGGGATCAGCACCCTTCTTGATTGTTTCAATCAGGCCCGCAATCTCCGCAGAGTAGTTGCGCATGCCGGCCTTGAGTCCGGTGAGAGGTTCGATGGTCTTCACCAAGGCGACGCCGCCGCGGCCCAGCGAGCGGGCAGACTGCAGGGCGGCGGCCAGGTGTTCGGCGCTCAGCCCCTTCGGGAATTCCTTGGCGAGGCGCTGGGAGAAGCCGCCGATCTGGAAGAGGTTGGTCCACACGGCCGAGGCTTCCTGCTTCGTCTTGATCTGGGCGAACACCGATGGGATGGCCTTGAAGGCTTCGGCCGGGGCGTGGACGGCGAACGCGGGGAGGGCGTCGCGGCGCACGACCGACGGGCGCGTTTCGGCCATCAGGCTACGGAGTGCGTTGAGCGACGGCTGCTGACCGATGGTGCGGAGCGCCGTGATGGCGGCCTGGCGGAGCGCGACCTCTTTCTCGCGACCAGCGAAGTCACCGAGCTTCGGGACGAACTGAACCAGCTTCCACTGACCCGCGAGGCGGACGGATTCGATGAGTAGCTGCGGCTCGGTCTGGGTGATGAGGAGAGCGCCAAGACCCGAGAGATCGCCTTTTGGGCGGATGTTGCGGGTGCCGGCTTCGGCGAGTGCACGGGCGACGCGCTGGCGGGTCGACGGCTGAAGGGAGGCGTCGTTGATGAGGGCCTGATAGAGGAGGGTGGCCTCGTCGGCCGTGCCTGCCTTGCCGACTAGCTCAATCCATGGACCGGTGCCAGCGTCGTCGATCTTGCGGCCCACGAAGAGCCGCTGCACGTAGGGCGTGGCGATACCAGGGTCGATCGCCTTCACGATGGCATCCAGCGAGGCTTCCTGGCCATCAATCTTGGACGGCTGAGCGGCCACATCTTCGAGCCACGGACGGGCGAGTTCGTTGATACTCGTCCAGGCGGCGAAGTCGAGGAAGGTGTCCTCTGGGTTCTTCGGGAGGTGCGCGAGTACGGCCCGGGCGCTTTCCGGGGTGCGGACGCGGGCGAGGGCGCGATGGGCTTCGAGTTGCACGCGCGGATTGACGTGCGAAAGGAAAGGCGTGATCAGGCTGATGTCCGTCGCTCCCCGGGCGCCGAGGGATTTGCCGAGTTCGCGCAATCCGACCTGGATGCTCGCCGAATCTTTGCTCTTCAGGAGTTCGGCGAGGTGCGACGTATCTTCGGTGCGGCCGCTGAGCAGCCAGGCAGCGTGACGTCGGGTGGTGTCGTCCGTAGTCCAATCCTTGAGGGCTGCCAGTAGTTCGGTGACCGGGAGTTTGGCGAGTTCACGGCGGGACTGCTCGAACGTCCAGCGGTTGGGCGAGAGAAGATTGGCTAGGAGTTCCTTGGTCGGCTTGCCGAGGACCGGTTGCCATGCGAGCGGTTGGGCGGTTTCAGGCACGATGCGCCAGATACGACCGCTGATCTTATCGCGGCGCGGGTCGCGGAAGTCGACCTCACCATGGTTGATGATGGGGTTGGTCCAGTCCGCGACGTAGAGCGCGCCGTCCGGGCCCATCTTGACGGTGATGGGACGAAACGCGACGTCGCTGGTGCGGACGACGTCTGGGAGTTCCTTGGTTACATAGCCAGACTTAGGTTTGGCTTCGGAACTGAAGTCGTTGAAGCCGAAGCGGACGATACGATGCGCACGGAAGTCGCACGTGATCGCGTTACCTTGCCAGTCCGGACCGAAGATCGGGCTGTTGATAAGTTCGAGTCCGCTAAACTTCGGATAGGAACCAGGGCTGATGCTGCCGACAAGGCGACGGGCGCCTTCTGAGGGTGGGAAGGTCGCGCCGGGGAAGGCCCAGTGCACGCCGGTACCATCAGCGCCGGAGGTAAGGAAAGTCTGGCCGGCGGCGTCTTCCTGCTGGCCCCAGGCATTGACGAGGCCCTTGGAGTGGACTTCCAGGCGTTCGGTGTTCGGGTCGTAGGCGAAGGCGACGCCGGAGTTGGCACGCACGAGGCCCCAAGGGGTCTCGAGGTGCGAATGGATGTAAATCGTCTGGTGGAAGTAGAGACGGCCATCGATCCCCCAATGAAGCGTATGGATGATATGGTGGGTGTCTTCGGTGCCGAAGCCGCTCAGCACGATCCGGCGGTCAGAGAGCACGCCGTCGGCGTTCGCGTTCGTAAGGTGGAGGAGTTCGGTGCTGGCGCCGACAAAGACGCCGCCGAAGTTGTCAGGCGCGACGCCGGAGGGAATGAGGAGACGATCCGCGACGATGCGAGAGACGTCGGCGATACCATCGCGGTTCGTGTCTTCTAGCAGGATGACTTTGTCGTTGCCAGTGGACGGACCGAATTTGGAGGAATTGCCGGCCATCTGGGCGGCGAGGTCTTCAGGGTTCACCTGTGGGTAGGTGTTGGAGGTGGCGACCCAAAGGCGACCGGACGTGTCCCAGTTCATGTGGACCGGCTTCTCGAGCAACGGATTCTCAGCGAAGAGCGAAATGCGCAGGCCATCGGACAACTTGAACTCGGGGGCAGGCAAAGAAGTACGGGCCTCGAGCTTTGTCGGGGTCTTCGGCTCAGGAGGTAAAGTGCTCGGTTTGCCGGCGGAGACCGCGATGGCGTCGGCTTCGGCAGTTTCGATCAGCGGATCGAATTTCGGGATCTCGACGGCGTTGTTGCCCTGTTCGCGCTTACGGAAGCCGAAGATATAGGTGTAGTTAGCCGGGCGGCTACGGTGGAAGAAGAGCGAGTTCTTGCGGAGAACCGAAGCGCGTAAGGCTTCGGCAGCCGCGGCCGGCTTGTCCCAACTCGCCTTGTTCACGTTCCAGCCGAGCTGGGCAGCGACGCCTTCGCTCAGCGCGCGGTAGCCGCTTTCGGTCAGGTGGATGCCGTTGTCGGTGCCGAAGTCGAGGGCGATACCCTGGGACTTCCATTCCGCTTGGATGAACGGCACGTTCTTTTCCGAGGCGAGTTCGGCGAGGCTGCGTCCGTAGGCGGCGAGCAGGTCGTTGTGTTCGGCCGGATTAGGCAGGCCCGGGCGGGAGCCCCGGAGGTCTTCGTGGGCGATTGGACCGAGAATGACGAAGCGAACTTTGCCGCCAGCGCTATGCTTCGTGATAAGAGCCATCAGCTGGGAGACTTCACGCTTCAGGCGGGCCGGCGTATGCTCGGTACCATAGCGGGCCGGATCCGGATTAAGGGCTGGGTCATTCTTGCGATAGGTGAGTTCTTCAAGCGAAGCGGCCATGCCGTAGCCGATAATCGCGACGGTCGGCTTCACGACCGCGAGCTGTTCCTCGAGCTGTTCGACTCCCTTGGCGACCGGATCGAAGCTGGCACGCGAAGCGCCGAGCGGCGTGTCGCCTGAATAGCCGAGATTGCGCACGGCAAATTTCTTGCCGGGGAATTCTTGGCGCATCTTGGTCTCAAGCACCCCGTAGTTATTCTCGCGCTCGATGAGCACGTCGCCGATGAGCAGGACGCGATCGCCGTCCTCGAGCGTGAGCTTGCGGTTCTCTCCGGCGGCGCGGGCGTTCGGCTGGAAGGCGATGAGGGCACAGAGTGCCAGCAGGGTGGTGAGACGGGGCATGGGTCGATTGGAAGAGGTTTGGAGACTATGGCGAGGCGACTTTCGACCCCAAGGTAATGAAGTTGTTGCCATCGGATGGCCTTTAAAATCGCTCAATTAAACCGACCGCGCGGAATCAGTCCGCCAATTGCGGCCAGCGAGCCCGGAAAGCGAGCTGGGCATCCTTGTCGGGAATCTCCGGGCGGGCGGGGTCGGTCAGGAACTTAAGGGGGAAGGCAGGCTTAAGGTGGAGGACGTGGACGGTCGTGCCCTTGACCTCAAAGACCGCAAGCCAAGCGCCACACCCGATATCGAAGAGTTCACCCCGGCGGCTGCGGATGCGACGCGTCCGGTGCGGGCTCGGGTCTCGACTGAGGATCTCGAGCAGGCGGGCCTCGAAGTCCACCGACCAATCCTGCTTCAACCAGGCCATGTGTTCGGCGGCCTGGGGTGAGAATGTCACGGTGAACGCCGGGGGGGCGTCGAGTGCGGCGTCCACTTCGTCAATCCAGCCGGCCTTGGCCTCGGGAAACGAGTCGTAGGAAGGGATGTAGGGCTTAATGTCGAAGATCGGCGTGCCGTCGACTAGGTCACACGGGCCGAGGACCAGTTTTCCTTTTTTGATCTCGATCAGCTGCACTGGCGTGATGCCGATTGGATTGGGGCGATGCGGAGAGCGCGTAGCGAAGACGCCCCGCCTTTTCGAGGGACCACGCGGCGGGAGGACCTCTGGGCGCCAGTCGGTGTTGCGATGGAACCACCAGATCAGCCAGATGCGGTCGAAGCCTTCGAGGTCTTTGAGTGCTTTCTGGTACTTATCGCCGGGCAGCATCTCTAGGACGTTGGTCTCGGCCTGCTTCTCGTCGGGCTGATGACGGGCGTCGAATTTCAATGGCTTCCCTGAGCGAATGAAGCCGATGGGCGTGATGGTAAGTCCCGGATCCAAGATGACCAAGGCCTAGGCCTTACAGGCCAAAAGGCAAAGATTCATTGTCTTACCTTCTCGGTGTCGTTAGCCGTCTTACTTCGTAATGTCCGCCGAGGTCATCAATCTCTCCTGCTATAAGTTCGCTCCGTTGGACGGGCTGGAGGAATTGCGGACAAGCCTACAGGAGGTCGCGATGGATCAAGGGCTAAAGGGCACAATCCTGCTGGCCCCCGAAGGCATCAATTTCTTCCTCGCGGGCACTCGGGCGCAGTTGGCGGCCATCCTTGACGTCATCCGGGCCGTGCCTGGTCTTGCGGGCATCGCTCCCAAGGAGAGCCCGAGCTCGGATCAGCCGTTCAAGCGCATGCTCGTGAAGATCAAGAAGGAGATCATCGCTTTCGGCGTCGATGGCGTCGATCCCGCCCGCCGTCCGTCCCCCAAGATCACCGCAAAGCAGCTCAAGCAGTGGCTGGACGAAGGCCGACCGGTCACGTTGCTCGACACGCGTAATGAATACGAGATTCGCATGGGCACGTTCAAAGGGGCGATCGTGCCGCAGATCTGGAATTTTCGGGATTTCCCCGCGGCGGTGGAGAAGCTTCCCTCCGAACTCAAGTCGCAGCCCGTTGTGATGTTCTGTACCGGTGGTATCCGCTGCGAGAAGGCTGGCCCGTTCATGGCGATGCAGGGGTATACCAACGTGCTACAGCTCGACGGCGGTATTCTGAAGTATTTCGAAGAGGTCGGCGGCGCGCATTACGACGGCGAGTGCTTCGTCTTTGACGAACGCGTCGGCGTCGGGCCTGACCTCCGCGAGACCGGGTCAATTATCTGTTTCAACTGTCAGATGCCGTTGACCATCGAAGATCAACAGCGACCCGATTACGTCTACGAGCAGACTTGCCTGCATTGCATTAACGGCAAGCCCAAGGGCCGGGGCAACACCGCTCAGCGCGGAGCCTGAGGCTTACCACCGGAGTTCGGAGAGGCTGAAGACGCGTCGGGCGCCTTTCGGAATACGGGCCTGCAAGGACGCGTCATCTTTGTCGCTGAGGATGCCCGTTCGCAGCAGCACGCTGTCGAGGCCAGCGCTGGCGGCCCCAGCGATGTCATGCTCTGGGCTATCGCCGATCGCTAGGACGGTGATTGGCGGCGGATTGCCGAGGCCGGCCAATGCGGAGCGATAGATGTCAATATGTGGCTTGCCGAAATAGCGGAGCACGGCGCCCTTGCGTTCGAGTTCAAGAGCGATGGCGCCGGCTGAGGGGCGAACGCCTTTAGGCGTGAGCATCTCGAGGTCGGGATTGCAAACAGCGATGGTCGCGCCGCGTTTGGCTGCCGGGATGAGGTCGCGGATCTGTTCGCGCCAGTTGCGGTCGGGTTCCTGGCTGGCGGCGAGGATGATGCCGTCGGCCTCGTCAGGCCAGGTGAGGGTGAAGCCGAGGTTGCCGAAGCCGTAGTCATCGCCGGGCTTGCCGGAGATGTGGACCTTCGCACCGGGGCCGAAGGCTGCGCCCAGCGAGCCAGAGCGAATCGCGGCTTGGGCGGCGTCGCCGGACGTGACGACAACGTCGAAGTGTTCCGGGCCAAAGCCGAACTTCGCGAGGCGGAGGATATTATCGGTGCCGGTCTTGGCGGAGTTGGAGAGCACGGCGACCTTGCCTCCGTTTTCACGGAAACGGCGCAGCGCCTCGGCGGCGTGAGGGTAAGCGACGGTGCCATCATGCAGCGTGCCGAACTGGTCGACGAGTAGGGCGCCGTATTGGCCGGCGATTTCGGAAAGTCCGGCGATGGGCGAAAGGGTGCTCATGCGAAAGCGATCTCGTGGCCAAGGGAACGCCAAGCCAGGCGGGCGGCCCCGGCGGCGGCTTCATCACTCCAGGAGGGAGTCAGCGGCACGCCGAGGGCAGTCGCACGCAAGGTCATCCAGGTGGCGCTGCGCGAGCCGCCGCCGGCGTGGCGGACGCTGCGCAATGTTGGTCCGCCCAGTTCACCGAGCTTTGCGAAGCCCGTCTGCTCAATGCGGGCGAAGGCTTCGTAGATGCCTTGCAGGAATTCGGCATCGGAGGACGGCCGAGGTGTCAGGCGAGGGGCGAGTTTCGCATCGGCGACCGGGAAGCGTTCGCCGACGGAGGGTAAGGGGTAGTAATCGGTGCCCGTTGGTTTTGCGGGGTTGAGCGAAGGTTCGAGGTTGGCCAGTTGTTCGGCTGCGAAGAACTGCAGGAGCGTCTTACCGCCGCAGTTGGAGGCGCCGCCGGCGAGCCAGGTGTCGCCGATGCGGTGGCTGTAGATGCCGAGTTCGGGCGCGAAGATCGGACGGTCGCTTAGGAGCTTCAGTACGATGGTCGAGCCTAGCGCCGTGGAGGCTTCGCCGGGTTCGGTCGCGCCGCTGGCCAGGAACGTCGCGCAACCATCGGTCGTGCCCGCGGCGATGGTGATGCCTTCGGGGATGCCAAGCGCGATAGCTGCCTGCGCGGAGACATGTCCAATGGGTGTGCCGACCGGAACGACTTCAGGGAGGAGTCCCGGAGAGAGTCCGAAGTCGCGGAGCCAATCCGGCCAGCACCGGCTGACGGGATCGTAACCCGTCTTCAGCGCGTTATTCTCGTCGGTCTGCCAGTTCGTGGCGCCGAGGCAGCCGTTGATCCAATCGGCTTGGTGGATGATGCAATGGAGTCGCGGCAGTTTGGCCCATGCCAGCGCGCGGGCCGCTGGGGAGGTCGCGCCGTGGGCCGCGCTTTCATGCGGGGCGAGCGATTTGATCTTGGCGGCGAGATCGGCCGTGTCGGCGTCGTCATACATACGGGCCGCGGCGAGCGGTCGGTTGTGATTATCGACCGGGAGGATGGTGCCGGAGGTTGCATCGACCGCGATGGCCCGGGCGGCGGATAGGTCGAGATTCAGGCTGAGTTCATCGAGGGCCGTGCGGCAGCCGTTCCACCAATCTTCAGGAGACTGCTCGCGGCGGGCTCCCGTGGCCTTGGTTGCTGGTAGCGTCGCTGCGCCTAGGGCGAGAATCTTTCCAGAGGCGTCGACGGCGACCGCGCGGACACCCGAGGTGCCGAGGTCGAGTCCGATAACGAAGCCGTGCATGGGGTTATATGGAGGAGCAAGGAAGGCTGGGGCAAGGATGGAGGAGGTCTTGGCGGTGAGCGGTAGGCGGTTAGCGGTTGGAATCACAACAGTAAGAGGGGCGATACCATGACCTTTGGTATCGGATGATCCTAACCGCCAACCGCTATCCGCTTACCGCTCGTCACTTGGGATTCAGTTCATCCCAGCTCTTAAGGCCGCAGGTCTTCAGGTAGGGCTCGGCGGCGGCTTTCCATTCGGGCGTACCGGCAGCTTTGAGTAGGTGCCAGATCGGGCGCTGCTGGTCTGGTTCCGAGATCGTGCCGGGCTTATTGCTCCAGAGTCCGAAGCGCAGGCCGTTTTCAAGGGAGTGGTCGACGTGCCGATGATAGTGAAAGGCGTCGACGGCCTCGCCGAGACGCATGACCTTTTCCCACGCATAGGCGTAGGCCGCGGCCTGTTCGGCTAAGGCGTCGGGGCGCTGGGTGACGTCGAAGCCTTGTTCGGTGAAGCTGAGGCGTCGGGGTTTGCCGGCGTAGAGCATTTCGGGTGTCGCCAGTTTCTTGGTCAAGACCTCGAGGTTTTTGAACGTCACTTTCGGGGTGTTGTCATTGAACGACACTTTGTCGAGCCAAGTACGCGGGTCGCGCAGATTCGAAGGGTAGGGATGGAAGGCCAGGTTCCAGTCGAAGTCGCCGCGTTCACGGGCCCGCTTCGCGAACAGCTCGAGGAGGGTGCGACCTGGGCAGGCCTGGAGTGGGTCCTTATGACCCTTGGCTGTCCAGTGGTGCTCCATCGAGATATAGACGCGGGCGTTGGTCGAATGTTGGCGAAGCGATTCCCAGGCAAGGCGGACTTGGTCTTCGTACTGCAGGGCGACCTCCTCGACGTTGGCCGGCCCCATCTGATGCCACTCATTGTGGGAGTTCACTTCATTGCCGACAATCCAGCCCCAGACGCGTCCGTGCTTGGCGTCGGCGGCGGACCAGCGTCGGGCGATGAACTCGGTGAGCGCCTTGTAGCAAGCGCGGCCTTCGGGAGTGACCGTATCGGAGGCCATCGTTATGCCTTTGATTGGGTCGGCCTTCGGGTGGATGGTCAGCTTCCGGATGCGTTCGTTGGGCGAGCGCGAGGTGGTGACGATGAGCGAGACCACGACGCCCTTGTCGCTCATGGGCTTGATCTGACGATCCATTCCCTCGACGTATTTCTGGTTGAGCACGAACGTGAAGCCGTCGGCCGAAGCGGTGAGCTGCCCCGGCTTAGCTTCCTTTTCGGGGGAGAGTAGTGCGTTGAGCCTGATGTTCAGATTAGCGTGATGGATGCCTAGTTCCAGTGCATCGGAAATCATCTGAACCTGAAGGCCCTTGGGGCTGCTCTTGATTGGGTGGGGTGTTGGGTCTTGTACGGCGAGCATCGCTGACGAAAAGCAAAGGCAGGCAAGAATCAGCGGGCGCATGAGCAAGGAGACAGTTTCGTGATGGGAAGGTTTCAATCGTAATAGGCTGCCGTTTTATCGATGAAGGTTGCCGATTGACCGATACGGGCTCGCCCTCATTAATCCTCATAACCCCATGCGCATCCTGGCACTTCTTCTCTGTCTGGTCGGCGGACTCTTGTCTGCCGCTCCGGCCAAGCAGCCGAACATCGTTTTCATCTTCTCCGATGACCATGCCTATCAGGCCATCAGCGCCTACGGCGACGCCCGGAAGTTGAATCAGACCCCGAACATCGATCGCCTCGCCAAGGAAGGCATGCGTTTCGATCGGGCCCTGGTCACTAATTCCATCTGCGGACCGAGCCGTGCGGTCATCCTGACTGGCAAGTATTCCCACCTGAACGGGTTCTACAACAACTCGAATTCGGTGTTCGATAGTTCCCAGGTCACCTTCCCGAAGCTGCTCCAGAAGGCCGGCTATCAGACTGCCATCATCGGCAAGTGGCACCTCATTAGCGACCCCACGGGCTTCGATTTCTGGCAGGTGTTGCCGGGGCAGGGCGTCTATTACAACCCGCCGATGAAGAACGCCCAGGGTATGGTGAAGACCCAGGGCTATGTCACCGACATCATCACCGACCTTTCTCTCGATTGGATCAGCAAGCGCGACAAGACCAAGCCCTTCGTGCTCATGTGCCAGCATAAGGCGCCGCACCGCGAGTGGGAGCCCAACATCAAGGACCTCGGGTTCGACAAGGACCGCGTCTACCCTGAGCCGCCGACGCTCTTCGATGACTACGCCAATCGGTCTAAGGCCGTCGGCGAGAATGACATGACCTTAGAGAAGACCATCACCCCCAAGGACGTGAAACTCGTCCGTCCGCCGCAGCTCGATGCCGAGCAGGCCGGCGTTTGGGATGCCTATTATGAGCCACGTAACGCGGCCTACCAGAAAGCCAATCTGTCGGGTAAAGATCTCGTTCGCTGGCGCTACCAGCGCTATATGCATGACTACCTCGCCACCGTGAAGGCGGTGGACGATAACGTCGGCCGCGTGCTCAAGTATCTCGAGGAGCAAGGTCTCGCCGAAAATACTATCGTCATCTACTCCGCCGACCAAGGTTTCTATCTCGGCGAGCACGGGTGGTTCGACAAGCGCTGGATCTTCGAGGAGTCGGTCCGTACGCCGTTACTCGTCCGTTGGCCCGGCGTCACCAAGCCTGGCTCTGTCAGCAAGGCGCTCGTCTCCAATGTCGACTACGCCCAGACCTTCCTCGCCATGGCCGGCCTGCCTTCGCCCGCTGAGATGCAAGGTCGCAGCCTCACCCCAATCCTCGCGGGCGAGACCCCGGCGGACTGGCGTAAGGAGTTCTATTACCACTATTACGAGTATCCGCAGCCGCACCATGTCGCGCCGCACTACGGTATCATCACCGACCGCTACAAACTCGTCCGTTACTACGGTAACGGTGAGACCAAGACCGATCTCTTCGATAGCGAGAAGGATCCACTCGAGTTAAAGAGCTTCTTCGGACAGCCCGGCTATGAGGGCGTGCAAGCCGACTTGGAAGTGCGTCTCGCCAAGTTGCGTGCCGAACTCAAGGTACCCGCGGTCGACGATGATTACGCAACCGGAGAGAAGAGGCGCCCTAGTCAGGCTAAAGGTAAGGCCAAGAAGGCCGGCCCGAAAGTCCCCGCAGCGAAGTAACCCTTACTCGCCGACTTTCTTTGCGGCCGGCTTACCCTTGGCCTTGCCGGCATTCTCCGCCGCAGGGTCATAGGCTGGGTTGGCGGTAGGCAATTGGGCGTCGACGGTCTTCAGCCAGGCATCGAGGCGCGTACGCAGCGCCTTGGCGCGCTCGGGCTGGGTGGCGGCTAGGTCCTTGGTCTCGCCAATATCGTTCGCCAAGTCGTAGAGCTCATCGCGGCCGTCCTCGTAAAAATGGACGAGCCGGAAGTCACCGTTACGGATGGCGCTATAGGGCGTGGCGCCGCCCGGATGGTAGTGCGGGTAGTGCCAGAAGATCGCGTCGCGGTCGGGTTTGGCGCCAGTCTTGAGGAGCGGGGCGAGGCTGATGCCGTCGACGAGTGATTGCAGCGGCTTCACGCCCGTCATCTCAAGGAGAGTGGGGTAGAGGTCGACCGTGATGGCTGGGGTGCTTTCGACGTTGCCGGCCTTGTTGACGCCAGGCCAGAAGACGATGAGCGGCACGCGGACGCCGCCTTCATAGGCCGAGCCTTTGCCAACGCGGAAGGGCGAGTTGTCAGTCGCCTTGTCGTTGCGGAGGATCAGGCCGCCGTTGTCGCTCGTGAAGACGATGATGGTGTTCTCTTCGAGCTTTAGCTTCCGGAGCGTGGCGCGGATTGTGCCCAGGGCGTCGTCGACGCTTTCGACGAGTGCCGCATAAGTGGGGTTCTTCTGCTTCAGGTCAGGCGTCTTCGCGGCCTTCGCCTGATATTTAGCGACGACCTCCGGCTTGCCGTCGAGCGGCGTGTGGACGGCGTAGTGCGGCAGGTAGAGGAAGAAAGGCTTATCTTTATTCGCTTCGATGAACTTGACCGCCTCGTTGGCTTCGCGGTCGGTGAGGAATTCGCCTTTCGGTCCTTCAGGCAGGGTGGGAATCTTGTAGGGTGAGACGTAGCTGGGAGGCTGGCCGCGGGCGTAGCCGCCGACGTTCAAATCAAAGCCATGCTTTTCGGGATAGTAGGCTTCGTCGCCTTCCTTGAGCGCGGGCGTGAGGTGCCATTTCCCGATGCTCGCGGTCGCATAGCCCGCAGCCTTGAACTGTTCGGCCAGCGTGATCTCCTCGAAGGGGAGGAACTTCCGCCATTCGGGAATCTTCAGTTTCGCATGTGGACGTTCGTGCCCCGTGATCCAGTCCGTGAGATGCAGTCGGGCGGGGTATTTCCCCGTGAGGAGGGCAGCGCGGGTCGGGGAGCAGACCGTGCAGGCCGAATAGCCGTTCGCAAAGCGCACACCGTCCTTGGCGAGTTGATCGACGTGGGGGGTTTCGTAGAAACGGCTTCCGTAACACGACAGATCCGTCTGGCCCATGTCGTCGACCAGGATGACGATGACGTTAGGATGGCTTTTAAGGGTCTTTTCGGCGGCGAAGAGGGTCGGAGGGGAGGCCAAGGCGAGGCAGGCCGACAGGATTCGCAGGAACCGGAAAATCATGAGTTGATAGGGCAATAACCCCTACTTTTGGCAATAACAACCCACTCGACTTTGAATGAGGTGTTGTCACTATTTTCTTATGTCTCCCCGCCAATACAAGATTACAGCATGTCTCTTGGCGCTGGTTGCCGCCGGCGCAGTGTTCTTCCTGCCGACCAGCGGAAGCTACGTCGAATACGCCGCGGTCGATCTCGCGCCCGCCGCCCGTCCAGTTCCTGCCGAATCAAAGACCGCTCCCGCGCTGCCACTGATCGACGCCTCCGCGCAAGTCGTCCGCTCGGTCGACTCGACTAAGGCTAGCCCGATCTCGTTAGGGGGCGTCACGGAAGCGATGACATCGTCGGCCAAGCCAGTCGCTCCGAAGCAGGCGGCCTCTCAACCGCCGTCTCAGTCGACTACGACTACGGCCACGGCATCTAATGGCGTCTTAGCCAGTGGAGCCGCCCCTCTCTATCGTCCTGCTTTCCTCGCCAGTGTGGCGGAGCGCGAGTCGGCGGCGGATGTCGCTGGTGTCCCTCGGGAGGATTTCGTCAAGGCCTGCGACCGCGATCATGATCTTCATATCGCGGCCTCTGGGCAAAATCCGTTTTACATGTGCTACGGACTGAAGGCCCCGATTGGGCCGGACGTCACCGCGGTTACGACCACCCCGAGCTACCCTAATACGCAAACTTTCATCCTCCATAGTCGTCCGACTGCGACCCGGAAAATCTATCTGGATTTCACCGGCCATACGACCACAGGCACGAGCTGGAATACGGCGTTTTCCAAGACCACCTTCACGACTCCGCCCTTTTCCCTTGATGCCAATACGGCTGCCTTCAGTAACGCAGAACATACCGCGATTCAGTATGTTTGGCGCAGTATCGCTGAGGACTTTGCCCAGTTTGACGTCGACGTCACGACCGAAGACCCAGGCGATGAGGCGCTGAAGCGTGCGAGCACTGGCGATGTTAATTACGGCATGCGCGTTGTCTTCGGCCCCGACCAGAATGCCACGGGCTCGGGCGGTCAGGCTTACGTCGGCTCGTTTAATGGCGTCCGCACTTCTGTCCAGACCGACGTGCCGTGCTTCGTCTACGCTGGTACGGGCGCTGGCTCCAAATTCATGGCCGAGGCTGGTGCCCATGAGATTGGTCATACCGTTGGTCTTTACCATGATGGCGCCGTTGCCGCCGGGACTACCCCCGCCGCGGGTTATTACCCTGGCCATGGCACCGGAGCGACTTCTTGGGCGCCCATTATGGGTGTCGGCTACTACAAGGATATCGTTCAGTGGTCCAAGGGCGAGTACGCCAACGCAAATAACCCCCAAGACGATATCACGGTGATGAGCGGCTTTGTTCCGCTCACTGCGGATGATCACGGCGGTACGACCGCGACGGCTAGGGTCATCACCGGGACCACGATTACGGGCGGCGGGTTGATCAACGGCGCTAACGATATCGATATGTTCAAGATCAATGCCGGCCGCGGCAAGTTGGTCATCACCCCGAAGGGCGTTCTGATTTCGCCTAATCTCCGGTTACAGGTCAAAGTATTGAAATCCGATGGTACCGTCTTGGATACTTATGACGCTGCTGGCACCGCGGGTAAGATGGCTCCCGACCCGATCACGTTCACCGTGACGGAGGAGGGGGCTTACTACATTCAATTGGACGGTATCGCTAATGGCACCGGCGTCACCGATGGTTACACCGATTATGCCTCCGTCGGTATCTACGGATTAACGGCCACTTGGATCGAGCCGGGTAATAAGCCGCCGGTTGCCGATGCATCATTCTCCACCGGGCTCTCCTATAACTATCAGACCGAGCCAAGCGCCGCCGTGAACTTCAATGCAACGCAGTCTTACGATCCGGATGGCCTCATTATTGCCTACCAGTGGAACTTTGCAGACGTCTATCCGCGCGCCCAGTCAGGTGTGACCGCCACCCATCGCTATCGTGCTCCCGGTATATACCGGCCGGTCCTGACTGTGACGGATGACCGCGGCGCCAGCAGCAGCACGCTGCTTACCGTCAATGTTGCAGGGCCGATTAAACCGAAGACGCTTTCCTTGGCGCTTAATTCGGCGAGCTTCATGCGCGTTAATTCCGTGAGCGATGCCGTTAATGCCTCCGTGTCCGTCCAGGATCAGTATGGCAATCCTCTGAAAGGTGCGATCGTCTATGTTCGCGTCTCGGGCATTGTCAGCGCCCCGGCGGTCATGGCTCGAACCGATACAATGGGTAATATCACCGTCAGGTCGCCGACCTTCAAGCGTGGGGCCCGTGGGACCGTGCGGATCGATGTCGACGGCGTGACTTCCACGACGCACGCCTATGTGCCGGGTGATAATATCCCGTCGGCCTTCGTGACCGTAACGCGCTGACGAGCCTGGCGATTTTGATTTAGAACGGGCGTCCTCTGGGGCGCCCGTTTTGTTTGGTGGGGCATATTTGGACTGGAGTGAAATCGGGGCTTCGATAGGTTTCGGCTACCCCGATGCCTCCCGAAATCCAACCCTCGTCCCGCCGGGAATTCCTCGGCTCCGCCGCTTTCGTCCTCGCTGGCCTGGCGACCTCATCCCGGCTTGCCGCGGCCGATGTCCCGAAGGTCTCGGTGAAGCGTCCGCCCAACCCTTACGTCTACAAGTTCAATATCGGCAAGATCGAAGCCTTCTCGATTAGCGACGGTCACATGCTCTTCAAGCAGGGGCTCGACCTTATGTGGCCGGAGGCCGATCGCCCGACGATGAAGGAAGCTTTGATCTTCAATCGCGAGCGCCTTGATGCGCTGCCGCTCTACGTCAATATCTTGGGCCTGAAAATCGGCGACGAGGTCGCGCTGATCGACGCCGGCTTCGGCGAGCGTCACCCGAACCCGAATTTCGGTTGGTTTGCCGAGGGTCTCCGTCAGCTCGGCATCAAGCCCGAGCAGGTTACGACCGGCTTCCTCAGCCACTCTCACTCCGACCACCTCGACGGGTTCGTCGACAACGGTAAGCCGGCCTTCCCGAACGCCAAGATCTACCTCCTGCAGGAAGAGTATGATTTCTGGCGCGGTCCGAATCCGGACTTCTCCAAATCCAAGCGTGATAAGAAGCCTTTGCCGAACATGGTGAAGACCGTCTGCCGTAACTTTGATATCCTCAAGGACCAGCTCGTCATCGCCAAGGATGGCCAGAAGCTCTTCCATGACGCCGTCACGGTCATCGCCGCCCCTGGCCATACCGACGGCCACGCCTGCTTCGAGATCCGTTCCGGCGAAGAGTCGCTGGTGCACATTAGCGACGTCGTCCACCACCACGTCCTCATGTTCGACAACGTCGGTTGGACCGTCGCGATGGACCATGACCCTGAGACTGCGGTCAAGACGCGTAAGACGCTCTTTTCGCGCATGGCCAAGGAGAAATCCCGCGCCTTCGGCTTTCATCTTCCGTGGCCCGGTATCGGTACCGTCGTGCCGAAAGGCGACCAATACGCCTGGGTGCCTGAGCGTTTCAGCTGGGGCTCCTGAGATAGCCTCTTACTGGAAGACTACCGGTGCGGCCGGGGGTGGCGGTGCGGTCGGTGTCGCCGTTGCCGGCGGTGCGCCTGTCAGCGGGGCAATAGGTAGGCTATTGATGCGCTGAATCTCGGCGAGGATCAGGCCGACGCCTTGCTGTCGGAGGCTGTTCATCTCGGTGAGCATGCCGTCGCGTTCGCTTTCTGGTGCGTTCGCCCAGGCGGCTTCAATCTTGTGTCGTCGGTTCAGCAGTTCCCGGTAATCGGATCGTTGCGAGAGGCTTTGGTAGGCGAGGCCAGCCTTGGGGTCGCTACTCATCAGCGCCTCGCGCATCCGTCGTCCTTCTTCCTTCAGGTCGACGAAGCGTTCCTCCATCTGGGCGCGCTTGGCGGTGACCTTGTCAGGGGCTTCCGAGGCAGTCCGGACAACGCTCGCGGGGCCGAAGGTCTTGGGGGCGCGAACGGTCTCGAGGGGGCTGGTGGTCTTCATGCGCTCCATCGGATTCTTCGGGCCGGGCGCAGGCGCGAGGAAGCTCCAGGCGCCGAAGCCGGCGGCGGCGAGCAGGAACAAGGCGAGCAGGGTCTTACGCATGGGGGTCTTGTGGTTTGTCAGGCAGATGGCGCCGGAGTTCCTTGATTTCGGCGTGGAGTGAGCGGATCTCGTGGCGGAGTTCCTCGTGGTCGCGGGTTTCCTTGGGGAGGATGAGTTTCGAGGTCACGATGGCGGACATCGAGCCGAAGAGCGCGATACCCACCAGCATGAGCACCGAGGCGATCAGGCGGCCTTCGCCCGTCACCGGGAAGGTGTCGCCATAGCCGACGGTCGTGACGGTCGTGAGCGCCCACCAGAGGGCGTCGCCGCCGTTCTTGATCGTGGCGCCGGGGGCGCCTCGCTCGACCTCGACGATGAGCATCGTGCTGAAGAGCACCATGACGAAGGCGACGCCGGGCAGGGCGAGCAGTTTCTCGTTGAGCGAGGTGCCGTCGGTGAGCGTGCTTAGTTTCTTGAGCACCCGAACCAGGCGGATGAAGCGGTAGATTCTGATCGCTTGTAAGGAGCGGAAGGCCGGCTCGAAGGGGATACTGGCGAGCACATCAATCCAGGCCCAGCGCCAGTATTTGCCGGTGTAATTCTCGCGTCGCCAGCGCACGAAGACGTCGGCCAGAAAGACCAAGCACGACAGCGTGTCGACGGTGCGTAGGACCGAGAGGGCGCCCGGCGGGATGTGGAGGAAGGTCTCCAGCACTACCAGCAGTAACGAGACCACCGCGACGACGAGGACCAGCCAGTCCCAAGGATTAAGGCGCTGACGTAACTGTTCTTCGTTCTTCATGTTATAATGTTTTAGGCGGGCCTCAGGTTCATCCAACCCTGTAGAGTTAGGCGAGGCGGCGCGGGCCCATGCACTCTGTTTATTGAAGCCGGAAGTCCTGCCAAGCCTGTTTGGTCTGACTTAGGCCGCTGGTTCCGCCGCGGCTTGCGGGTGGCCTTGCATCCTCCGACGGATGTCTGACTATCGATATTATCGATGCACGCCCGCAACGTCATCGTGATACACTGCTTATCATGCACCCCCGCAGTAGCAGAAAGTATTTCTATAGCCTGTCGGTCTTACTGTTAAGTTTTGTAAGCATGATGGCGTCTTCTGGATGTGCTTCTCGACCATACCCGGAGAATAAAGGCGGCGAGGGAAGCGGCGCGTTTGTCGCAATGATTCTACCCTTTGTCATCGCGAATGAGATCGCGCTGTACGCGATTGAAAAGGATAAGGAAAGGGACAAGGATAAGGCTGCCGCAGTCGTCTTGGAGGAGAAGTTGTCGCGTAAAAGTCGATTCGATGAGTGTCAAAGATTGGCATCGAGTGGAGATGCGGCGATGCGGCATGAACTAGCCTTTTGCTATCTGCATGGTCGTGGGGCCACCCGCGATATCGTAAAGGCGATCTTCTGGCTGCGAAAATCTGCCAGACAAGGTTTTGCCGAGGCGCAGAACGAACTCGGACTTTGTTATTACAACGAAATCGGGGTTAAGTATGACAAGACTGAGGCCTGCGCTTGGTGGAGTTTGGCCGCACCGGCCCACGAGCAAGCCAAGGCGAGTTTAGATTACGTCGTGGCGGACACGGAGAAGCGCCTGACGAAGGAAGCTTTCTCCGAATTCATCGAAACAGTTCGGCGCCGGGCCGCTGAGATCAAAATACAATGAAAGCTTACCTTTCAGGTGGCACGCCGTCGTGCGCAAATTCTCAGAATCGAAGTGAATCTTTGAATCTGACGCGCGTCTCCAGGGCGTGGATACTCTGGGCTTTGGTTTGCATGACCGGGGTCAGTGGCTGTCAGACGGGTGATATGCATGGCTCCTTGCCCGACTCCCCGACTGAAGCGGTTTTGCTGCTCCCGCTGCTCTTACTCGGCGGCATGGCTTGGGCGATCGAATCGACGGGCGTACACCTGCATCCCAGCGTAACCATCGAACCAAAGGAGCGGGTGCTCAGCGCGCGTGCGTACGCCCAGCTCAGCACGGCTGCGAAGCGAGGCGAAGCTCTCGCCCAGAATAACTTCGGAGTCTGTCATTATATCGGCCAAGCCGTCGTCCAGGACCGAAAGCTGGCGGTCTATTGGTATCGGCTCTCGGCTGATCAGGGCTTTGCGCCCGCCCAAGCGAATCTGGCCCGCTGCTATGCGACGGGGGAGGGCGTCTGGAAGGACGAGGCTGAGGCTTACGCTTATGCCAGTCTGGCGGGATTGAGTCAGCCGGGGATGGCGGAGTTGGTGGCCGGCCTTTCGCCTTCGAACGTCATCGACGGCAAGAAGCGTGCCGCGGAACTCGGTCAGGAGCTCTCCGCCAAGCTGGCGACGAAGAAGGCGAAGAATGCGGGCAAGTAAGTTCTCCTATCCGGCACAAGAACATGAGTCTCTTCGTCTCCGTTGATACCCTGCATCAGGATTAACGATGCACGGTCATACGCGTGATGTGTTATTATCGGTGGCCATGAGTACGCCGAAAAAACCTGAAGCCCCCGCGTCTAATTCCTGCGGCATCTTCATCCTCGGTCTCATCGTATACACCATAGTTTTCTTCCAGTATTGCAGCCACTTTGTCCCTGGGATGGATCAGCCAGATGCCGCGCTCGGACTTTTCCTGCTGGGTATCACTGCTTACCCTTGCATCCTGCCTTTCTGGATGGTGCTTTGGCATCTTGGCTTCAAGTGGTGCGCCCGCGCTCCCGCCGCTCCGCCCGCAAAGCCGGAGTGACACGCTGACGATGGGGATAAAGTTGGTGGGCCCACCGGGATTTGAACCCAGAACCAAGGAATTATGAGTTCCGTGCTCTAACCGTTGAGCTATAGGCCCGTGCCATATTGATAGGACGGAAACGGCCCTGAGGGAAGGATGAACGTTTACTTGGCGATGCCGTCGATCAATTGGCTGCGGACCGGGGTGACGGTCGCGCGGTGCTGCTCGACGGCGGCGGTGAGGCGCGCGACGACCTCTGGATGTGCACCAGAGATCTCGTGTGCTTCGGAGGGGTCGATTTCCAGATTATACAGTAAAGGTTTCGCGTGGGTGATGGGCTTATCACCCCAAGCAGGCTGGGTGATGAAATGAATCTTCCAGTCGCCGAGACGCGCGGCATAGAGCTTTTCGCCGCGATAGTAGCAGAAGAGCCCGCGATCCACGGCACGTTCCTCGAGAAGGAGGGCCGAGAGATCCGTGCCATCCATCGGACGGTCATTCGGTATCTTGGCGCCGGCGAGCTTCGCGGCGGTAGGGAAGAGGTCCAGCATCGTGCCGACGTTAGCAGTCACGCCGGGCTTGATCTTGCCTGGCCACCAGGCGATGCCAGGCACGCGCATGCCGCCTTCCCAAGTGCTGCCCTTGCCGTCCTTGAGCAGGCCGGCACTACCGCCAGTTTCGATGCCCATCAGCAACCACGGGCCGTTGTCGCTGGTAAAGAAGACGAGGGTATTGTCGGCCACGCCGTTTTCCTTAAGGGCCTTGAGGACCTCGCCGACGCTCCAGTCGAGTTCCGCGACGACGTCACCGTAGATACCGCGGCTACTGTTGCCCTTGAAGCGCTCGGAGGCGAACAGCGGCGTGTGCGGGAAGGTGTGCGGCATATACAGGAAGAACGGCTTGTCCTTGTTCGCACCGATGAACTTCGTGGCTTCTTCGGCATAGCGCTTCGTCAGCTGGGTTTGGTCAGTGCGCGGTTCGAGGAGTTCACGGCCACGGTAGAGGGCGGCGTTCCACCATTCTGGATCCTGGGCGACGAGCGCGTTGGCGCGCGGTGGCTTCGGCTTGTCGGACGGATTCATGTCGTTCGAGTGCATCAGGCCGAAATGGAAGTCGAAGCCATGGGCGAGCGGGTGGTGCTGGGGCTGGTTGTTGGCCCAGACGCCGAGGTGCCACTTGCCGATGATGCCCGTCGCGTAGCCAGCTTCCTTGAGCGTCTGCGCGAGCGTGATTTCGGAGGCGGGTAGTCCGCCAGTGGAAGCGGCGCGGAGAACGCGGAACTGGTTATGTGCCATGCCCGAGCGGACGGGGTAGCGGCCAGTCAGCAACGCGGCTCGGCTGGGAGTGCAGACCTCGGCGGCAGAGTAGAACTGCGTGAAGCGCAGGCCTTCTGACGCCATCTTGTCCAGGTGCGGGCTCTTAATCGTCGGGTGGCCGTAGCAACCTAAGTCGCCGTAGCCGAGGTCGTCGGCCAGGATGACGACGATGTTCGGTTTACGGGCGGCGGACAGGCCGAGGGAAAAGACCGTCAGCACGGCTAGCAGCAAGGGTCGCATGGGGATGAGAAAGCCGACGCGCTGGCCGATGGCAAAGGCGTTTTCAGGGCGAGGCGGGAAGAGGCTTGAAATAAATGAACAATAAAGTGATTTAAGAGTCATACCCCTATGCGATTCGCCGTCTATTTGTCTGCGCTTACCCTCGTGGCTGCCTACGCCGCCGACGAGAAGCCCTATGAGCCCGACTTCACCCCGCAGCCTCCGGTCAAGGCGCTCTCGCCCGAAGATGAGCTGAAGACCATCGAGCTCCCGGAAGGCTATCGGCTTGAGCTCGTCCTCAGCGAGAGAGACGGCCTGCGTGAGCCGGCCAACCTGACCTTCGATGGCAACGGTCGTATGTACATCGCCGAGCTACGTACCTACATGCAGGATATCGACGGTAAGAACGAGCACGACCCCATCGGCGTCGTCTCGCGTCACGAGAGCACCAAGGGCGACGGAAAATTCGATAAGCACGTCCTCTTCCGCGACAAGATGGTCCTCCCGCGTATGGTTCTACCGCTCGACGATCGGGTGCTCATCAACGAGACCGACACCCTCGATATCTTTGTCTATCGTGACACCAACGGCGACGGCATCGCTGACACGAAGGAACCGTGGTTCGTCGGCGGCCCCAAGGGCGGCAATCTCGAGCACCAGCAGAGCGGCCTGATTTGGACCATGGATAACTGGATGTACCAGACCTATAACGCCTACCGCCTGCGTTGGAATGGCGCGAAGGAGCCCCTCAAGGAAAGCATCCCGAGCGGTGGTGGCCAGTGGGGCCTCGCGCAGGATGACCAAGGCAAGATCTGGTGGTCCAATGCCGGCGGAGAAAAGGGTCTCTGGCATTTCCAGACCCCGATTCTTTACGGAGCCTACGACATCAAGACGCAGTTCCCCGAGGACTTCATGCAGGTCTGGCCTAAAATCGGCCTCGCCGACCACCAAGGCGGCGCCGGACGTACGCGTCTCGACAAGACTCTGAACCATTTCACCGCCGCGTGCGGTCAGGAAGTCGTCCGAGGCGACCGCCTACCGGCCGATCTGCGGGGCGATGTCCTTATCTCCGAGCCGGTCGGGCGACTCATCCGCCGTGCCAAAGTCTCGGTCGTCGATGGCATCACCCACATCAGTAACCCCTACGCCAAGTCGGAGTTCATCCGCTCCAGCGATCCGAACTTCCGCATCGTCAACATGGTAAACGG
>CAIKWA010000157.1 GCA_903831005.1 uncultured Opitutia bacterium | reverse complement strand
CTGCGATACGCTGACCGAGGCCTATGCGGCTTTCGACGCCCGCGGACATCCGATGGAGATTGGCCATGATTTCCTCGAGGAAGCTCTGCCGGGTATCCTGAAGAAGTTCAACGCGGGCCTGCCCGAAGGGGTCGCCATCCCGACGCTTGCGGCGCTGGTCTGCTGCTCGCCCTTCGATCTTGCCCTGCATGATGCCTATGGCATCGCCCACGGCGTGCCGACGTATTCCACCTACTGCGCACCGTGGATGAATCGCGACTTGTCGGCATTCGTGACGCCCGCCGCCGATGCCCAAGACGTCTCTTTCGCCGGTCGCTACCCGGTCGATTATTTCCGCTCACCGGTGACGACCAAGCTCCTCGCCTGGCATCTCGTCGGTGGCCTCGACTTCCTCACGCTCGCCGAAGCCGGCGCGAACAAGGTCGCCGATGGCTACCCGTTCTCGCTCGACGAATGGATTAAGGCCGACGGACTGAAGGCCCTGAAGGTCAAACTGCGCGGCAATGATGCCCCGTGGGATTTTGAACGGCTGAAGCGTATCGCCGAGATCGGTCTGCCGCTCGGTGTCGAGCTCTTCACCGCTGACTTCAATTGCACGGTCATGGACCCGGCCTATGTGAATGGCGTCCTCGATCGCGTGAAGACCGAACTGCCGGAGCTTTGGAAGCGACTCAGCTACGTCGAGCAGCCGTTCCCATATGAGCTCGAAGAACATCCCATCGATGTCCATTCCGTGAGCCAGCGCATGCCGCTCTTCCTCGATGAGAGCGCGCATGATTGGCGCATCGTCCGCCTTGGTCGCGAACTCGGCTGGACCGGCGTGGCCCTCAAGACCTGCAAGACCCAGACAGGTGCACTCCTCAGTCTCTGCTGGGCCCGCGCCCACGGGATGCAGCTCATGGTGCAGGATCTCACCAATCCCATGATGGCGCAGATGACGCACGTCCTGCTCGCCGCCCATGCTCCGACCATTGCTGGCGTGGAGACCAATGGGATGCAGTTCTACCCCGCAGCCTCGTCGGCCGAGGCCAAGGTGCACCCAGCGCTGTATTCGCGTCGTGACGGCCAGGTCGACGGCTCCAGCCTGAGCGGCCCTGGTTTCGGTTATCGCCTCGCTGAAATCGGCCGCGAATTGCCACCGGTGCGTCGTTCCGCAGTGCGCTGAGCCCCAATCGGCTTGCCTGCGAAGCGTGGGGCGGCTTTGTCTCTGGGCATACCTACCCCTATGATGATCCGCACGCTCCTCCTCTGCTTGTTATCGCTCAGCGCCTTCGCCGCCGACGCTCCTAAGCGCAAGGTCCTCTTCTTCACCAAGTCCTCGGGTTACGAGCACGACGTCATCTCTTATAAGAAGGGCCAGCCCAGCTTCGCGGAGAAGCAGCTCCTCGAGATGGGCGCCGCCAATAACATCGAGTTCGTCTTCTCCAAGGACGGCTCGAAGTTCTCGCCCGAGTACTTGGCCCAGTTCGACACCGTGATGTTCTACACCACCGGCGATCTCTGCTCTGAAGGTAACGACAAGAATCCGCCGATGACCTTGGCTGGTAAACAGGCCCTTTTCGATTTCGTGAAATCCGGGAAGGGCTTCGTGGGCACGCACTCCGCAGCCGACACCTTCCACACCGACAACGAGGCCGTGAAGGGCCCTGAGCGTTTCAAGAACCACGGTGATAAGGCCGACCCCTATGTCTGTTTCCTGGGCGCTGAATTTATCCGCCATGGCAAGCAGCAGGCTGGCGTGAACAAGGTCATCGATAAGACCTTTCCGGGCTTCGAGAAGGTCGGCGACTCGTTCTCCTTCGTCGAAGAATGGTACACCCTGAAGGATTTCCGGCCCGAGATCCACGTCCTGACGGTCTTCAATGATCCCGCCCTCGATGGGGACGACTACAAGCGCCCGCCTTTCCCTAATTGCTGGGCTAAGTACGAAGGCAAGGGACGCGTCTTTTATACGGCCATGGGTCACCGCGACGACGTGTGGACCAACCCGACCTTCCAGCAGATCCTGGTGGGCGGCCTCAAGTGGGCCAACGGCGATGCCAAGGCACCGGATATGACGCCGAATCTCCTCACGGTCGCCCCGGGCGCCATGACGAACCAGCCCTACACGCCTTCGGCGGCGCCTAAGGCCAAGGCCAAGAAGTAAGTCCTCACGCTGGGCGGGCCGCAAAGCCCGCCTTGCTAATTTCTAAGCGGTTTCAACTGTCTCCCCATGCGCGATACCCCCGCCGAAGCCACGAAGCTCAGCGAACTTTCTTCGCACCAGAAGAAGTCTGGCCTCGCCGCCTGGCTAGGTTGGTTCTTCGACGGACTCGACCTGCATCTCTACACGCTCGTCGCCACCGTCTTCGTGGCCGAGCTGCTGATGGTCAAAGACACCGACCCTGATGTCGGCCGTTATGGCTCGTACATCCAGGCGGCTTTCCTGCTCGGTTGGGCCTTGGGTGGCGCTTTCTTTGGCATCATTGGCGATCGCCTCGGCCGCAGCCGTACACTCGTCCTGACAATCCTGACGTACGCGCTCTTTACCGGCCTATCGTTCTTCGCGGAGAACTGGTGGCAGTTGATGATCTTCCGCTTTCTCGCAGCGCTGGGTATCGGTGGTGAATGGGCGGTCGGTGCCTCGCTGCTTTCCGAGACTTGGCCTAAGAAGTGGCGCCCGTGGATCGCCGCGGTCCTGCAGTGCGCCGTGAACTTCGGCATCCTGGCCGCCATCGCCGGCGTCTTCTTGCTCCAGAAGGTTCCTGGCTATGAGCCCCGCTGGGTCTTCCTGATTGGTGTCTTGCCGGCGTTCGTGACGCTCTGGATCCGTAAGGAGGTTCCCGAGACCGCCGAGTGGTCGGCCGAGAAGGGCAAGCAGGCGGCTCCCTCGATGATGGGCCTGTTTGGACGCAACATCCGCCGCACGACGCTCATCGCCTCCACGCTTTGCGCAATTTCGCTGACCGGCCACTGGTGCTTCATGTTCTGGCAACAGGCCTTCATCCGTTCTCACCCTGAAGTCATCGCTCGTTCGCTCGATAAGGCGGAGGTCGTCGCCACTGCGCTCTTTTGTGTTATCTCGGCTTCGGTGGTCGGCAACTTCGCCTCCGGCTGGGCGGCCCAACGATTCGGTTACCGTCGCGCTTTGGCGGCGTTCTTTAGTGTCTACTTCATTCTGATGGCGTTGACTTTCGCGTTCCCGTGGAGCCTCGGCGCGACCTATGCGCTCTATGCCGGCGTGGGCTTCTGCCAGGGCGTGTTCGGTCTCTTCACGATGGCGCTGCCCCCGCTGTTTCCGACCCTGCTTCGTACGACTGGCGCGGGCTTCAGCTATAATATCGGCCGCGTCTTCGCCGCGGTCGGTACGGTATTCTTCGGCATCTTCGCCAAGCCCTCCGATTTCAGCTCGGTACTACTCTACGCTTCGATTCTGTTCCTGCCCGCCGCTATCCTGGCGATGTGGCTGCCGACCGAAGAAGCTACTTCCTGAGTCCGCCTAGTCCGGCAATTGCCTTGAATTCGGCTGCGGTCACGGGCGTCACGGAGAGACGGTTACCTGGGCGCAGGATCAGCATTTCCTTGAGCGCCGCGGAGTCGCGGAGGTCGGGCAAGCTGACCAGCCGCTTGAAGCCTTGGTGGAAAGAGACCTCGATGCAGCTCCAGCGTGGATGATCCTTAGTCGATTTGGCGTCGTAGTAGTCCGACTTGGGTTCGAACTGCGTGGGGTCGTCGAACGCTTCCTTAGAAACCTTGGCTACGCCGACGATGCCTGGCTCGTCGCAGTTGGAATGGTAGAATAGCACGAGGTCGCCGACTTTGGCTGAGCGCATGAAGTTGCGAGCCTGATAATTGCGCACGCCGGTCCACGGTTCCTTGCCCTTGCGTTCAAGCTCCTGGAAGGAGAACTCGTCGGGTTCGGACTTCATCAGCCAATGGTGCATCCGGCCAACGTGCAGGGCAGGGCGGCTTTTTCAAGGCAGGGCTGTGGTCTTGCCCTTTCGTCTCCGAGGAGCCTAATCACCGCGTGCGCCTGCTGGACTCCCATTGTCACCCTGAATACGCCCTCAAGGCTGGCCGTCTGGCCGCTTGGGTGGCCGAATGCCGCGCTGCCGGCGTCGAAGGCGTCGTCGCCATCGGCACGGACCTCAAGGACTGGTCCGCCTACCGAGATCTCGCCACGTCGCAGCCTGATTTCTTCCGGCACACGGTCGGCTTGCATCCGTGCCATGTCGAGGAAGGCTGGGAGGAGACCGTCGCGGCCATCTCGCCCTATTTCGCTGACCATACGCATCCCGCAGCGCTCGGGGAGATTGGTTTGGATTATTTCCGCCTGCCGACCGACGCCGCTGAGGCCGAGCGCATCAAGGGCTGGCAGCAGGAAGCCTTCCGTCGCCAGCTTTCGCTGGCCTATCAGTTCGGTTGCCCCGTGGTCATCCACTCACGGCATGCGTTCGACGATTGTGTGCGGCTGATCGACGCCAGTGGCGTGGATTGGCGCAAGGTGGTGTTCCATTGCTTCGTCGAAGGCCCGGAGCAGGTCCGCCAGGTCAACCAACGTGGCGGTCGCGCTTCCTTTACCGGAATCATCACCTACGCCAAGTCCGAGGAGATCCGCCAGGCGCTCAAGGCGCAGGGCCTCGCCCGGCTGATGCTGGAGACCGATGCCCCCTACCTCGCCCCGCAATCCGTCCGTGGTAAGGATAATACGCCCGCCTATCTCCCGGAGATCTGTGCCAAGGCCGCGGAGTTGCTGGGTTTGCCGGCGGATGAGGTCGCCGAGGTCGCCACTCGCAATGCCCGCGAATTCTTCGGGTTTGCCGCAGGCTGACACCACATTGTCACGGGTCCGCCCCTGTCTGTTCGCACATCCGTGGCATCATTGCCATAGATGTCACCGCAGCGCGCTCCCAGCAATACCGACGAACTTAAGGCCAATCTCGGCCCGCTGGCCTGGGCCGAGCCCGTTTTGGACCGCTTCTTCAAGGTTCGGGCCTTCGATGCCTTCCTTGAACGCATTCATGT
>CAIKWA010000156.1 GCA_903831005.1 uncultured Opitutia bacterium | reverse complement strand
CTTAGGCGCGCTCGCCTGCCTGGCCCTCACCTGGGGATGCATCGCCCTAGAAGATGCCGGCAAGATGCCCCTCGGCCTGAAAAAGACCGGCGGCTACTTCGGTTTGGCGATCTTCGCCGGACTGCCCTTCGCGACCGGGGTGAGCAGCGGCGTGGTCATCCGCCGCGCCGGCGGCACCTTTGGCCAAGCAATCGGCGCTTCCATGACCCTCATCGGCGCCATCATCCTCATCCTCTGCGCGACGGCCATGGAAGGCATCATCTGCGTCTTCATGGCCGCGCCGATCGGCGCCGGCCTCGCGTTCGTCGGCACGGTCGCAGGTTATTTTCTGGCCAAGCAGCGCATCGCCGATGGCACCCTGCAATCCGCCGCCTGGCTTTCGATCGTCGCGCTCGTCGCGGTGGAAGGATGGAATCCGCCCGCACCGCTGGAGGATATCACCTCGAGTGAAGTGGTGATCAACGCACCCGCCTCACGCGTCTGGGCGGAGCTGCACGATATCCGCGACCTGCCTCCGACCAATAACCTGCTGTTCCGGTTCGGCGTCGCCCACCCGATGGGCACGGTGACCGACGGCCAAGGCGTCGGCGCGGCGCGCCTTTGTAAACTGAGCACGGGCGATATGCCTGAAATCGTGACGATCTGGAAACCCGGCCAGGAATTACGTTTTAAGGTCCTCTCGACTCCCGCCTCGATGCGCGAACTGGGCTTCTTTGGCCAGACGATCGACGCCCATCATCTGCACAGCGCTTACGCGAGCCTCGAAGGCGGCTTCAAGCTGGAGGCCTTGCCCGATGGCCGCACCCGGCTGACCGGCGAAAGCCACTACCTCCTGAACATCGCCCCGGCCGCTTACTGGAACCTGTGGACCAAGGAAATCGTCCGTATGGTCCAGCTCAGGGTGCTGGAACACGTCAAAACCCGCGCCGAAGCCCCGCCGAAGGCCTGAAATAGTCGCCCACAGACCCAGGGCGGAAACTTCGCCTTGGTCGCGGAGTTATATCCCTTACAAAGCCCCTATGAACTCGAACCGCTTCTTCGCGATTTTCAGCCTCATCCTCGTCGCCGGCGTCGGCTATGCGGTCTACCAATGGGCCCAACCCGAAGACGCCCCGAAGGTGAAGAGTTCGGCGAAGAAGACCGGCTCGCCCTACAGTAAGCTGAGCTTGGAAAAAGGCGCCGGACGGAGCGCCAAGAATCTTCACCTCAGCCGCAAGGACGATGTCGGCACGGAAGTCGAAGAGAAGGATCTCGTAAAGCAGTCGAAGCCGGTCGCGGAACTCGACGCGAAGTTCGCCACGTGGCGTGACGACGGCCGCAAGGCCGTCGATGACATGTTTGGTGGCGACCGCCAGAAGATCGGCGACGCCTTCCGGGCGGCGATGGCGAACGACGAGTTCCGCGCGAACTTCGGCCGCATGCGCGAACTCGAAGCGCAATACCGTGGCGCCGCGGACGACCAGAAGCAGGCGATCATGGACGAGCTCTCGGCCATTCGTACCCGCGGCCTCGGTATGCTCAAGCAAGCCGCCGCCGGCGCCCCCGCCGCCCCGACCGTGACCATCACCGGTCCTGGCGTCGTGAATCCCGGTGCCACCCCCGCCCCGGCTGCTGCCCCGGTCCCCGCGCCAGCCCCGCCGGTCGTCTTCCAGTAAGGTTGCGGCTTCCGCCACGCCGTCCCACGCATGAAAGATTTTCTCGCCCGTCGTCCTTTGCTCGTCGGGCTGATTGTACTCGGACTCATCGCGGCCGCCGGCATCTGGCTCTCGTTCGAAGCAACCGCGCCCAAGGCGACCTCCGCCCGTTCGGCTAAGTCGGTCAACTCGGCGAAGCCCCCTATCCCGCGCTCCGTCGGAGCGCCCCGGAGCGCCCAAGGCCTGATTCTAGACGACAAACAGGATATCTCCGCCGACGCACGGCCGCCCGACACCCGCCGTGAAAGCATCGTCCGCATGGGCTTAGGCGAACTCCAGGACATGAAGCGGATGAACCCAGCGGTCTTTGACGCCGCCTCCAAACGCTGGAACGCCCAGCCGCGCGTGAAGGAAATCATCGCCCAATGGCAGGCAACCGAGCGCGAATGGAAGACGCAGGATGATGCAGCTAAGGCGGCCGTCGTGCCGCAAATGGCAGCGATGTGGAAGGAAGCGCTCGGCCTGCTGCGCGAGGAAGTCGAAAAGTCCGCCCGCGAAGCCGCCGCCGGCGTCAAGTAATCGCGAAGCGCACGAGCTCGTCGCGAAACTCCTTCAGGACGGATTGAATGCGTGCGAAGCCAGCGTGGCGTTCGGCCGTGGCCTCGTCCATATAGAGGTCCCGCCGCACTTCGATCATCAGCGACTGGACGCGGGGGTCTTTACCGAAATAGCGGTTCGGTACCATCGTGCCGCTGAACGGCACGTTCACGCCGACGACGAAGCCATGGCGACGAAAGAAATCCTCCGCCAACGCCAGGAGTTCCGGGGCGGTGTGCCCAGCCTGCGTGCCAATGCCGATCTCGGGTGGCGCCGAGAAGTCGACCTGCGTCAGCAAGGGACCCGTCGGGAACGAATGTGCGTCGAGGATGACGCAACGGCCGAAGCGGGCGAGCCGTTCCGCCGCGGCTTCGTCGAGCCGACGATGGTGCGGCCAGTAATAGCGTTCCATGAGCTCGGCGCGGCGCTCAGCGCTCAACACGCGGAGCGGCCGGCCCTGGCACGTCCGTACATACGTCGCGCCCATGCCAACCTTCGCGCAAGGCTCGTCGCGGTCGTCGGGAAAGCGCTCCACGTCGACCACGAAACGCGAGACCTCGGCCCGCACGACTTCCACCGGATTCGCATCCGCCGCGTAAAGCGCGGCCGTGTGCCAGTCCGTCAGCCAAAGTAGCTCCTGGCGCAGTTCGTCGGCGGTGAGTAAGAGGTCGGCGGCGGCTTCGGCCGGGATCGCCGTCGAGTCATGCGGGAGATGCAGCAGCAAGGGCGTCATGCTTACAGGATGCCCATCTTAAGATGAGATTAAGACCATAAACATGGGGTGAATCGTGTCATAACTTATTTCCGATGATTGCAACTCTCCCACTGGCGCGGGGTTTCATCTGTGCACCCCCAATCCAACACACCATGAAACTCAAACTCGCACTCCTCCTCGCCCTGATCACCTCGGCGGGACTCATCGCGGTCGACGCCCCGAAGCCTGACGCCCCCAAGGGCGACGAGCCGGGCAAGAAGGCCGAAGGTAAGAAGGGCGACAAGGGCGGCAAGAAAGGCCAGCCGAAGCCTGACTCCGTCGACGAAGCCACCTGGAAGAAGTTCCTCGACGCCCGTAAGGCCGCCGCGGAAGACGCAACTGTGAAGGCCGCCTTCGCCAAAGTGAAGCCAGTCGCCAAAGATGCCACTGAAGAAGAAAAGAAGGCCGGCGGCGCCGCTCGCAAGGAACTCGATGAAGCCGTCAAGGCCGCCGTCCTCAAGGCCGACGCCTCCCTCGAAGCCGTCTACAAGGCGATCGAAGAAGGCCGTGCCAAGGGTAAGGGCAAGGGCAAGGGCGACAAGGGCGGCAAGAAGCCCGAAGCTAAGTAATCTTCGGATTACCTGCCTGAACAAGACCCCGGTTCGCCGGGGTCTTTTGTTTGGTGGCGTGGGTAGGGCGGCCATTGCCATGGCCGCCGTTCGCTGGGTGAGGTCCGCATCTCCCTCGGATCAACGGCGGGCACGCAGAGCCCGCCCTACCTAAGGTATAGGTCTCCACAATCCCTTGCCACCTCCAGAACCTTTTCCGTCTTCCGGTGTTTCTTTACCATGCGCCCTACCCTTTTCCTCCTCATCTCCCTACTTGCCCTCACTGGCTTAGCGGCAGACACGCCCACCGAGGCGCCCGCGAAGAAACCAAGCCGTCAGACCAAGGGGCCGAACGTCTTTCCGGAGAGCATCGCCGGCGTCGACGATGCCGAACTCACCAAGATCCGCCAGGCCCTCATGGCCACCTTCCAAGACGAAGCCATCGTCGCCGCCCGTAAGCGCTTGAACGACGTCCGGGAACGTGGCCGCTTCACCAAAGGCCGCAACGAAGCGGAAGACCTTCGCCTCGACGCCGAAAAGGCGCGCGACACGTTTGTCAAGTTGACGTTGGATGCGGCACTGAAGCATGACCCTTCGCTCAGCAAGGACGCCGTGGTGCTGACCCTCAACGCGATCGAAGAAACGATGAAGAAGCGCGGGCAGGAAGCGCAGCAAAAAGCCCGCGAGAAAGCCGCCGCCGAAGAGAGGCTGGCCAAGAAGGACGCACCCGTTGAAAAACCCGCCACCCCCGTGGCCCAAGCCGAGCCAGCCAAGCCGCTGACGCCTACGCAGCTCTTAGCGGACGTCGAAGGCGTCTCCGCCGACGACATGAAGAAATTCCGGCTCGCCGCCGCGGTCGCGCAAAGGGATGCCGCCGTCAAGGAACTCAAGGTCAAGCAACAGGAGATGCGTAAGCAGGCCGAATTCGCTTCCGCCGACGAGAAGAAAGGTATGCGGGGTGAGTTCGAGGCGCTGATGACGGACCTGCGCAAAGCCCACATCGCCGCGGTCACCAAGGCCGCCCCGACCCTCTCCAAGGATACCATCGAGAAAATCATGGACGCGATCGAAGAACGCGCCAAGGCCGCCGCGAAAAAAGCCCCGGCCAAGGCGACGAAGACGCCGCTCAAGCCGTTCCCCTTCGGAGAGAAGAAGTGACGCCGCAGCAATGCTGCGGCGAGGGCTAGAACCAGGGCTAGGGCTGGGGCTAGTTTGATTGCCTCGGGTAGGGTCGGGACCGCGTCACGACATAGCCTGCCGCTCTGGGCTGTTCTTAGTTCTTGGTTCGTCGTTTTTCGTTATTTTAGGACACTGACTTGAGGTAGGGGTAGCACCGCGTGCTGCCCTAGCTGCAAACGTTAGGTATTGGCGGTTAGCGGTTGGCGGTTGGTAACACAGAAGCAGAACTCAAAAGGAAACTGGAGACCGGATGATTAGCTGAGGATTCGTTTCAGGTGGCGGGTGGCGGCCCCAGGTGGCAGGTGGCGGGAACTCAGTCCTCTGCCCTCTGTCATCGATTCAGCCCTCTACGCAGTCCTCCACGCAGTCCTCCTCTACCACCTACCTCACGCCATCGAATACTGCTTTCAGCTCCGCGTCCGTCAGCGGGCGGTTCCACAGCAGGAAGCGGGCAATCTCGCCGTCGAACGATTCTTTGCCGGGATGCTGGATCGCGTCGCGCTCCTGGCCGATCGCGAGCTTGGACGCATCAGCCTTGGGATTCACCGGGAAGCGGGCCGTCGCGCAGGGCTTGAGATCGTTGACGAAAAGCTCCGCCGCGACCTCGCCTTGACCGGCGCCGAGCCGACCGGCGATGACATGGAAACGCCCTTCGGTGAGCTTCGGGCCCGCGAGCTTGGGATTATTGGCGTCGAAGCGCCCGAAGGTCAGCCCGTTGCGGGCGCCCCACCAGACCGTGTTGTCGTCGTCGAGACAGCCCCAGATACCTTCGTATTTCTGGCCGTTGCGGAGATTGCCGAAGAATGAATTCACGTCCTTCAGGCCGACGCGTTGCGGATAGACTTTGAGCACCGCAACCCAAGTGCAGCCGTCGCCGCGGATGAGCCCGTCGAAGGCCGACTCGTCATGGCAGACCAGTTCCTGCTGACGAAACGAGAGCGCCGCGCGGGGTTCCTTCACGACCGACGGCAGACCCGAGGTCGGCTCCGCGCGACCTTTCGGCTGACCGACGAAGTCACGGGTCGCCGCCGGGCCGACTTGATTCGCCCAGGAGGTGGCACGGCCTTGCGCATCGACAGCCACGCCCTTGGCGGCATCCAGGTCGACCATGAGGCCGGCGGACGGAAGTTCGGCGGCGGCGAGGGAGAGTGTGAAAAACGAGATGAGCAGGCTGAACTTCATGATGCATCGTATGAAGCCGAGGTTTCCAGCCATGGGAAGAACTTAAGCCTTAGGTAGGGCGGCCATTGCCATGGCCGCCGTTCGCCGGGTGAGATTCGAATCTCCCTCGGCTCAACGGCGGGCACGCAGAGCCCGCCCTACCCGAGACATAAGACCCCAAAAGCCAAGGGAGACCGGATGGCTAGCTGGGGGTTCGTTTCAGGTGGCGGGTGGCAGCCCCGGGTGGCAGGTGGCGGGAATCTTACCCTCTGTCATCCGCCATCGACTCAGTCCTCTTTTTAGACCCCGGCTTCCACCCCTCCATTCTGTCTGGAACTCCCCCATCCAACTGCCATCTAATACCCCCATGTCTCCCCGCCTGCTTTCCTTCCTTGGACTGTCCCTGCTGGCCTCCCTTTCCGGCCGTGCCCAGTCCGCCGACACGATCTTCGTCGAAGCTGAATCCCTGGCCGCCCACGGAGGCTGGAAGCTCGATACCTCCTTCACGAACATCGTCGGCTCGCCTTACCTCCTTGCCCACGGCCTCGGCAAACCCGTCGCCGACGCTACTGGCACCGTCCGCATCCCCTCCGCCGGCGAATACCGCGTCTGGGTGCGCACCAAGGATTGGGTCGCCCACTGGAACGCCCCCGGCACCCCCGGCCGCTTCCAACTGATCGTCAACGGACAGCCCGTCGCCGCCGAGTTCGGCATCAAGGGCGCGGAGTGGCATTGGCAAGAAGGCGGCAAGGTCACCCTGCCCGCGGGGGACGTGAAGCTCGCGCTCCATGACCTCACCGGTTTCGCCGGTCGTGCCGACGCCATCCTCTTCAGCAAAGACGCCTCCTTTACTCCGCCCGAAGGTCAAGCGCTCGTCACCGCCCGCTCGCAGTGGAATAGCCCCAAGGGCACGGAAGATCAGGGCGAGTTCGACCTCGTCGTCGTCGG
>CAIKWA010000155.1 GCA_903831005.1 uncultured Opitutia bacterium | reverse complement strand
GAAAGTCGCGCCCGTCGCCGCCAAGTCCGGCGCTGCCGCCGAAGTTTCTCCCGCCGTCCGTCGTCTCTCCGCCGAAACCGGCCTTGATCCCGCTGGCGTCGAAGGCTCGGGCAAGGCTGGTCGCGTAACTAAAGGAGACATGCTCGCCGCTCTCGCCGGTCAGTCACCGATCCGCGCCGCCACACCTTCCGCCGCCGCCGCTCCCTCTGCCGCCGCCGCTCCGGTCTCCATCCCTTCGCGCGATGGCCGCACCACCCGTAAGCGCATGTCCCCGCTGCGTCGTAAGATTGCCGAACGCCTCGTGCAGGCCAAGACGGAGACGGCGATGCTCACGACCTTCAACGAGGTGAACATGGCACCCGTGATGGAGCTCCGCAAACGCCACGGCGAAGAATTCCTTAAGAAATACGGGGTCAAACTCGGCTTCATGTCCTTCTTCGTCAAGGCCGCTGTCCAAGCGATGAAGGAAGTCCCCGCGATCAACGCGCAGCTCGACGGCGAAGATATCGTCGAGAACAACTTCTTCGACATCGGCGTGGCCGTCGGCACCGACAAGGGCCTGATGGTCCCTGTCGTCCGCGATTGCGATCAGCTGAATTTCGCCGGCATCGAGAAAGCGATCGGCGACTTCGGCAAGCGTGCTCGCGACGGCAAGATTCAGCTGGCTGAACTCCAAGGCGGCATCTTCACGATTTCGAACGGTGGCATCTACGGCTCGATGCTCTCGACGCCGATCCTCAATCACCCGCAGGCGGCCATCATGGGCCTCCACAACATCGTCGAACGCCCCGTCGCCGAAAACGGTCAGGTCGTGATCCGTCCGATCATGTACCTAGCCCTCTCGTACGACCACCGCATCATCGACGGCAAGGAAGCCGTGACCTTCCTCGTCAAGGTGCGCCAGTTCATCGAGGACCCGCAGCGCTTGCTGTTCGGCGTCTGATTCTACTCTCATAATCCTACCTCAATGTCTCAATTCGATCTCGTCGTAATCGGCTCCGGCCCCGGTGGCTATGTCGCCGCCATCAAGGCCGGCCAGCTCGGCCTCAAGGTGGCCCTCGTGGAAAAGGACAATTCCCTCGGCGGCACCTGCCTCAACGTCGGCTGCATCCCTTCTAAGGCCCTCCTCCACTCCACCGAGGTCTACCAGCACGCCTTGCACGGCAAGAAGCATGGCCTAGTTGGCGCGGAAAAGATCACCTTCGACGTCTCCGCGATGCTCGCGAATAAGGACAAGGTCGTCGCTCAGCTCAACATGGGCGTCGGTGCCCTGCTCAAGAAGCGCAACGTCGAGATCGTCCGCGGCCTCGGTCGCCTCGTGAAATCCGGCCAGGTGCTCGTCCGCTCCACGGCCGGCGACCGCACGCTTGAGACCAAGAACATCCTCATCGCCACGGGCTCCGTGCCGATCGAACTCCCGTTCATGAAGTTCGACGGCGAAACCGTCATCTCCTCCGACCACGGCATCTCGCTGAAGTCCGTCCCCGAAAAGATGGTCGTCGTCGGTGCCGGTGCCATCGGCCTCGAGCTCGGCTCCGTCTGGGCCCGCCTCGGCTCCCAAGTCACCGTCGTCGAGATGCTGCCCGTTATCGGCGGACCGTCCTATGACGCCGACGTCGCCAAAGCCGCCCAGAGTGCCTTCGAAAAGCAAGGCATCAAGTTTGAATTGGGCGCCAAAGTCACGGGCGTGAAGAAGAGTGCTGGCGGCTCCGCCCTCACGGCGGAACGCGATGGTAAGCCCCTCGAATTCCCTGCGGACAAGATCCTCGTTGCCGTGGGTCGCAAGGCCAACACGACCGGTCTGGGTGCCCAGGAAGCTGGCCTCAAACTGGACGAGCGCGGTCGCATCGTCATCGACGCCCACTTCCAGACGAACCTTCCCGGCGTCTTTGCCATCGGTGACGTCGTCACTGGTCCGATGCTCGCCCACAAGGCCGAAGAAGAAGGCGTCGCGGTCGCCGAGAATCTGGCGGGCAAGCATGGACACGTAAACTACGCCATCATTCCTGGCGTCATCTACACCGACCCCGAAGTCGCCTGCGTCGGTCTCTCCGAAGCCGAAGCGAAGGCCAAGAATATCGAGGTCGCCATCGGCAAGTTCCAGCTCGCTGGTAACGGACGTGCGATTGCTTCCGACTGCACCGCCGGCTTCGTCAAGGTCATCGCTTGCGCCAAGACCGACAAACTCCTCGGCGTTCAGATGGTCGCCAAGGGCGCCTCGGAGATGATTGCCGCCGCCTGTGCCCACATGGAATACGGCGGTAGCGCCGAAGACGTAGCCCGCACCTGCTTTGCCCACCCAACCGTCAGCGAATCCTTCAAGGAAGCCGCGATGGCCGTCAGCAAGTCGAGCATCCACTCGCTCTGAGCGAAGGACAGACTTTTGAACGAAAGGGTGCGAATAGCACCCTTTCTTATTTTGTGCCCAAACTAGGACGCCCTCCCAAATGAAGGGAAGGCGTCGAATGAAAAAGCAAGGGGCCAGGCTTGCCACGGCACACGGATGGACTGACTGCCGTTGCTTCCTTCCGGACCTGGCGGGATTCGTCGGCCACCCATTGCATGGGGCCTAGCTTGCTTATCTTAATGCCCGCCTAGTCCGTTCTT
>CAIKWA010000154.1 GCA_903831005.1 uncultured Opitutia bacterium | reverse complement strand
AGGCGCTCGGCCTCCTTCTGGGTCGGTTGCGGGAACCAAGTCGGATTGGCCGCCCGCCAATCCGCCGTACCGAAGAAACCCTGGTCGGCATTATCGAACTGGGCGTGCGTGGCGACGGATGGCAGCGCGAACTGCGCGGTCACAGCGAGCCCCTGGCGGTAAGCGGCCTTGGTCGCGGCGTCATCCTCGACGGAAACAAGCCAGGAGAGGCCGGCCTGCGTGCCAACATAGATCCAGAACTGCCCCTTCTGCAGGGTCGGGATGAACGAGAGGTCGCGCGGACAGCCCAGCGCGCAGATTTCGCGGCGAGTCTCGGCGGACTTATCCGGCTTCTCTTCCAAGGCCTTGCGGTAACGCTCCAGCCAGACGGCGTCACCCGTCATCTCATACGTGGCGCGTAATAGGTAGAGGTAACGTGCCGCGTCGCGGAAGTGCTCTCCTTTGAAACCGCCGCGGAAATCGCCCTTGAACGCCCCGTCGCAAGGCACGCGCCAACCGGTTGTCTCAAGCACACCAGCGACCTCACGAACCTTCGCAACGAGCACCGCGCGCTCGGCCGCGGTCGGGATATTGCTCCGGAGATAAGCATGCATGCCCAGGAACCACGGGTGCATCTGGTCATCAGAGCTCAGAGGATAGTGACACTTACCGTCCGAGCCCACGCCACGGGCGACAAACCCGGGCACATCGGATACGGAGGCGCACTTGAGGAGCCCTTGTGAAAGTTTGCGAGCCTGCTCCTTATCGACAGCCGAGCCGGAACGACGCGCCCGCTCGACCATGGCGTTCAGATACATGCCGGTGAACATCGGGCCGTTCTCGATTGGGCTCCACCAGCCGATGGCGTTGGGCTTGCCCAAGCGGCAGTCTTCCGGGGTCGGCAGCTCTCCGACGTAATCACGCACGATGCCATGCTCGTCGACGAAGCGCTTCCAGATTTCTGCATGGGCCTTCTCAACGGCTTGAGCGGGTTCAGCCTTTACCACGAGTTCCTTCACCACGGCGTCGAAGGCCGGCTTGGGCTGACCCTGGCGGTCGAAGAGCAGCGGATGGTTCACTCGCTTCCACGGGAAGTCGTTGAGCCAGCTCTGGCCGTCATGGAGGTTCCAGAACGAGACGCGGGCGATGACGTCGTCATACTTACGGAAGAGACGGAAGAGCTTCGCGTACTGCTCCGCCTGGCGGGCGAGGATCTCGGGCGGGCAGCCGGCAACGTACGGGTTGATCTTCGCCATCTCCGCGCGGTGCTTGTTGCCGTCGGCCCACCAGCGGCCGCGTGGGATGACGTCGATATCGAGTTCGCTGACCACGACCTTCATGCCGATGCCGCGCAGGGCGATCAGCGTCTTCTCGAGCGCCTCATAAGGTACGCGGTCGATCTCATAGTGGCCCTGGAGACCGACGGCATGCACCGGCGCCTTCCGGGCCTTCAGCCGGGCCAACAGAGCGAGCATCTTCTCCCGCTTACCGTCGAGCTCGTTGTTATAGTCGTTGTAGATCAGCTGAGCCGAAGGATCGGCCGCGTGGGCGTATTCGAAGGCCAGCGCGATGAAGTCCTCGCCCGCGGCGCGCGTCCAACCGGACTCACGTAGCTCGGCCTTGCCATCATCGAGCGCCTCGTTGACGACATCCCACGCCGCGATCTTGCCCTTGTAACGGCCGACGACCGTCTCGATGTATGACTTCATGCGCGCTAGGAGGACCTCCTTCGAGGCCGGCGCGGCGCCGTCCTGATAGAACCAAGCCGGCGTGCGGTCATCCTTCGCCCAGACCAGGCAATGGCCGACCACCTTGAGGTCCTTCGAGTTCGCGAAGGCGACGAACTTGTCGGCCTGATCGAAATTCCAGGTCTGCTCCGTCCGGCGAAGCGCGTCCGGCTTCATGCAATTCTCCGGCGTCACATGACTGAACTGAGCCGTCAGTAACGGCCAGTCCGCTGGGCGATCCGCAATCCGGTCGGCGAGACCGACGCCGGACGCCCAAGGCGAAGCCTGGCGAAGCGTCTGGGCCGACCCGACGACAGCGAACAAGGACAGGATTAGAGTAAACCATGCGCGAATCATTCCGCCATCAAACCCCCGCCCTCTACCAAGTAAACAAAGTACCCGGCCCACGACCACGGGGTCAGGTCAGTGACGTTGGTCATAGTTCTTGGTCATACCCGGACCGGCCCACTCGATCTTTGGTAGAGTTTTTGGTAACGTCAGGACAATCAGCCCCAGCCACTGAGGTCAAAATTAACCGGTTCATGGCATAAAACGCACGCAAAGCCCTTGATCGGACTGTATGCGTAAAAGTGGCGGAGAGGATGGGATTCGAAGTCAGACTTTGCTTCTGTATGTCGTTGT